>CAYRJA010000018.1:0-21703 GCA_964424455.1 uncultured Bifidobacteriaceae bacterium | reverse complement strand
GGCTTGGGTACAGTAAGCGTAGCAGCATTTGATATGGTAGTACCTGTAGCATCTGTTATTTCAGCACGGTATTGATAACCATTCATTGTATAAGTAATCGGAAAACCTATTATTGTGTTGCCTACGACTAAATCATAATTACTTGTTCCTACATAAACACCCCCATCAGTTAATGGCACCCATCCATTACCATCATTTTTATTCACATACCATTTATAGGTAACTGTGCCAGTAGTTGAGCCAGGATTAACATAGACAGGAAAATGAGTGTAACTATTGTTACAAGCAGTTAAACTTGGCGGCTGTGTTCCAATGATTGGTGGCGGAGGTGCGCATAAGGCAATAGGAGCAAATATCCCATTGCTTATTCCCTGAAAAATAATACTTAGAAAAAGAATGTAAGTAAGTTTATTCAAAATTTCTATTCTCTATTAAAATTACACCCTCTGTAGAATGGTGATTATTCATCATAACATTTCCAAAGGTAATAAAAAAAGGTTATCTATCAACTTTTATGATCTTATTATACCAACTAAAGTTGGATTTCTGCCACTTTTTATATACAGCCATTTTAGTAAAAGTGCTGCTTCAATCCTTTTATAATTATTCAAAGGTATAGACAACTTCTTTTCTTTGTCGGGGTGGCCGGACTCGAACCGGCGACCCCCAGCACCCCATGCTGATACGCTAGCCAACTGCGCCACACCCCGAAAGAAAATGCAAAGTTAATTTTCAAAATTGAAATAAGATTGAATTTTTTTGTGTCCGCTATTGATAATATGATTTCACTTTATTACAGATAAATTTGACTTGACTTTCCTGAAGTTCATAATACATCGGTAACCGGAGTAAATTATCAGAATAATAGTCAGCCCATTTCAATTCTTCTCCATCATACTTGTCTTTATAATATGGACTTGTGTGAAGTGCCTGATAATGAATAACTGCATGAATATGGTTTTTACGAAGGTGCCTCTTTCTATTTTTTTCTTTACATATTCTCATAAATGCGAGCGCCCCGATTTATCGGGGCGCTCGCATCACAAGAGGGTTTTGGTTTAGAATTTCTCGAACTTCCTGTGAATATTTACATCTCTACCGTCTTTCACATTCAGGAAGTAAACTCCCTGTGCCAATGTGCTCACATCAAAACGCAGGGTGGTTACGCCTTTCATCAGTTCTTCTCTGCTAAAAAATACTTCCTGCCCTATAATATTGGTAACTGAAATTGTAACAGACTTGTCATAAGGCGCTGAAACTATAAAATTCAGCATCGCATCCGTCGGATTCGGATATAAAGTGGAAACTTCCAGTTTTGTGGTATTGAAATTCAATACTCTGACTTCCGTGAATTCATAGCTGCCATCAAAATCAATCTGCTTCAAACGATAGTAGCGATTTCCCGATTTATCCAACTGCCTGTCTATAAAACTGTAGTTATTCTCGGCTGTTGAAGTCCCGGTTCCTTTTACTTCTCCAATTTTTGAAAAGGTGAGTTCTCCTTTGATGTCAAGTGCAAGCTCCACATCGAAGCGGTCGTTGTTTAATTCGCTCGCTGTATTCCATTTCAGCAATGCATCCAAATCATCGTTGCATTTTTCAACTGTGAATGTTGTCAATTGAATCGGCAGCAGATTGTCCGTTTCGCCAATACCAAATTCAGAGAATGAACTTAATCCTTTACGAAGTGCATATCCATTGGATTCCAATCTTCCCGGTCCGCTTGCACTACTCAAGGTCCCTCCAGCCGGCTTCCAGTCTGCAAAGGTGGTAGAGCCAACATCTCTTTTCAGAATCCCGAATTGATTGTCCTTTAAAGCAGCAGGCGAAGTAAAGCCATTGAAGAAAAGACTGATATCATAAGATCCCTGTGTTGCTAATGAATCAGGTTCTATAATCCACGTTCCTTCATCGCGCATACGCTTGTAAGGAGTATGAGGAACTCCGGGAATACTTGTTTCCCATGCACTCATATATTGATCTGATTGAAAACCACCTGTCGCTACCGGTCCGTTTTTAAAGGAGGCATTGAACTTGCGGATACCATAAGGATTTTGACCTGTTTTACCGGACAGATAATTTGACTTAACCGTTGCTAATCTTCCTTTGGTAGCATTGCCAACAGGGAAATAATATGTAAGCGAAGAACTATCTCTGAAATAACGCGTCAGGTTTCCATTGATGTAACTATTTGTATAATTTGTACCGATATTAGTTCCAAGAGCTATAATACTCGATGCAGCCGTATCTGCTACAATCACTTTCTTTGTTCCGGTTGTAATTATTCCTTTTGATAATGCCAATGTATCATTTATTGTAACATCATTTGTAAGATTTACTATGTGAGATGCGTCTGTCTTCAATACATATAAATTTTTAACAGTGTCCGGTAATCCGTTGCCGGATTCCATTGTAGTGTTGGTGCTTACAAATCCATAAGTTGCTAATCCAAAACTTTTCGTTCCTGTTACTAAAACATTACCGTCTGTTGCGCGCACTGTTCCACTACCGGTCTTTATTCCATTCACATTACCATAATATAATCCGGCATTATTGTTAATAGTAAATGAACCACCCCCTTCTACATAATCTGTAACACCGAGTATTAAGATAGCCGGACTGTTTACAGTCAAACTGTTTGTAACAGAAAAACTTGCCTGTGCTCCGACATTTCCATTATCAGTATTCATTGACGAAGCATTTATTACAACATTGTAATAAGTTATATTAGCATTATTGGCTGTCCCACGAATCAATTGTGGCACATAACTTCCGCCCGATACAGATCCATACAATTCAAATGTTCCCCCTGTTAATGAATAAGGTGTGGAGATTCCTAATAACTCGGGTAAAGTTGTATTAGACGTTTTTGAAATTCTCCATCTGCCGTTACTGCTCATTGTAAGACCGGCGTTACCTGTAATACCATTTACATCAGTATCAAATATTCCGTTTTCCGTTACTTCCAGATTATTATTAATAACCAATGAAGATGTGATATTCTTTTTATTTGTTCCTAATGTATTAGTTCCTGAAATTTTTACATTGTAATAAACCGGAGTTGTTCCTCCTCTTAAAGTTTGATCTCCATTTCCGTTTAATTCAACTGTTCCTCCTGTTAAGCTGTAATTACTATAATTAGAAAGTTGAGGAAGTGTTGTACTTAAAACAGAAGTTCTGAAAGTGCCATCCGTCATTACTAATCTTCCACTGCCTACTATGGTCGCCGAAGATGTTTCAATTACAACTCCTTTTCGAATATCTAACCGTCCACCAAGCGCATCAAATGGTGAAGCAGTATTGGAAATTCCAATATTATTATTTGGAGTAAGTGTAGTTGAATTATTAGTAAGCTCTGCAATAATCGAATTATTGGTATTTCCTCCGGTTGTTATTACATTACCCATCAACTGATTTTCTTTACCAATGTACCAATAGATAGCGGGCTTTGTGTAAGTTCTGTTAGCCGCAGCTATCTGAACATTTCCAACTCCTGTTGTAGTAGATATTCCATCAGGAGATGTAATTTTTAAAGTGCTGCTTTGACTTGAAGTGAAATACGCTCCTGTTTGTGATCCGGAATTTTTAACTAACAAAGCTGTTGAGCCATTAAATCCAAAATCATACACTCCGGCAGAATCTACCACCAGACCACTATTAGTACCTAATTCAAAATCACGACTAATCTGTTGAACATAAGCCCCCTTCTTTACTGAAAATTTGACATATCTGTTTTCGTTTGAACTGGTCGAAGCTACATCTATTGTTTGTGTTAAATTAGAAGAAGATCCATCTCCTGTTCCGCTAAAATTGAATAATCCAAGATTCTTATCATTGCTATTTTGCAATAGTCCTCCGGATGAAACTGTTAAATCTCCTTTTAGATTAAGAATTGCTATTGGTGGAGGAGGTCCTTCAGCAGATGTAGAATTCATATCCAATACAGCGCTGGATGTGATATTTATATTTCCTTCTACTGTTACAGTAGAAGATGATCCGTCAACACTTCCTGCCATAATACGTGTAGTACCAGCATCTAACTGCATATTTCCTTTAATAGTAAAATCCAGAGTTCCGGATGTTTTAAAATTAATGAATACGGCTCCTATATAAGTATCCTCAACAATAAAATCTCCTCCTATACCTGATGTTACAGTTCCCGTAGTGGAGATTCTCATGTCTGCCAAATTTGCAGCAGCATTACTTCTGAAAATAAGATTTCCGTGAGCAAGATTAATATTAGTTCCTGAGGTTAACATTATCCAATCATCACTTGATCCTAAATTTGATTCAAAATCCAAAATAACATTTCCGAATGCTGCTGTATATCCGTTATATGCATTTGTAGTTATTACTGTGTTACTTGATATTAAATCATCATTAGCACAATCCCAATCCTGAAAAACTATAAAGGATTTAGGATGAAAATTTTCAGTACCAGACCAAATTGAAGATGATGGTGTTCCAAATTCAAAATTAATATTAACGTAAGCGCTGTCTTCTACTTCAAAAATTCCTGAAACAGTAAGACTTGCATTTACCTGTAATATTCCTCCTTTCTGAACTAATAATGATGTCCCATAAGTACATGAAGAAGAATTTGTCAATTTTCCATTATTTTCAATAATAACATTATACGGAGAAGCTGAACCTGTTATCGAAACATAGTGTCTTATATAAATATTATTCGATGAACTAAATGATGGAGAAGAATTAGATGTCCATACTCCACTAATTAATCTCTCCCATGTAGCCGTTCCCGAACCATCAGATTTCCATGTCCCAGCGCTTGTTGTTCTATAACTGTTTCCGGGAGTATTATCAATGTTAAATAAATTTGAAGTTGCCGTATTGGAGTAACCGAGTCCTGTTGTAGTGGCAGTTAACTGTCTTCCTGTAGCCAATGCAGTATGTATGATTGCGTTTCCATTACCGGTTGACCATGTTGCCAATCCGGAAGAAGCAGTTGCGTTTCTTGGTGTTGGAGACATTGTTCCATCTGAAGTGATGTCAATACTTCCTGTATAATCCAAATCTCGGTTACCAAGAGCATCTTTCCCTTCGACTGTTACAGCAGACATAGAAGCATTCACCGCTGTTTGCACAGGCTGTGTTACAAATCCCAAACGATCTGCCGTTACCTGTATTCTGTTAATATCTCCTCCTGTATTCTCGGAAACTGCTCCACCGGCATCCGCCGCAGCAAACAAAGAAGAAGTGCTTCCGGTTGCAGCAGTAGCGCTTGTAATAGTAAAGACCATTTTATGTTTGTCTGTTACAGTACTGAGGAATGTTACTCTTAAATTTAAAGCAAGTGTTGAATTGTTGGTGCAGGATTCTGAAAGCCCTGTAAACACTATCGGGGAGCTTCCATTAACAGCCACTGCACTTCCAATCGGAGAATTGCCATTAAACATTCTTGCGGATCGTATGTTGGCAACATTGGTTACTGAAAAGGTAATCCCGGTTAATATGGTTGGGAGAGCATCGCCTCCGAAATCTCTGACCGTAATTCCCATCACACCGATACTTCCGTTTGTTCCTGTTCCGGTATTTGTTAGTGTAGTTCCCTGATAATCTATGTAAGCGATATTTTGATTTTGACTGGATGGAGAACTTGAATTGAAAATAATATCAGATGTCATTGCCGGTGTTACAAGTGTTGTAGCATTAGTAACGGGAATAGTAGCTGCTGTTCTGTAATTATAAGTTGGTGAATTAGCGCCATTCCAGTTGAAAGGGATTAACATGAAATAATAATTTGTGCTTCCTGTAAGTCCTGTTACAGAAGTTGAAGTAGCTGATGATGAAGTGATGATAGCCGCAACTGTGGCATCTCCTATTGTGTTCCCAACTGTATATCCTGTGGCATCTGTTGGAGTTCCGGTTGGAGCGCTTCCGGTTTTTTGAATAATGATATACCCGTCTGCATTGGTAATAGTACTTGCAGCAGAAAAAGAAAGATCAATTTTATTATACTCTACAGGCGTACTTGTAAAACTGGCTGCATGACTATTTGGCTCTGAACTTAAAGTCCATTTAGTATTGGATGGCGGTGAAGTTAAATTGTAACAAACATCAGTATTATAATATTCATAAGCCGTAATAGTATATTGTGTTTCTGTATTTAATCCGGTAATTCCTGTTACTGAACTTCCAGAACTACGAAATACTACACGATTATTTGTATTTATCTGACCTGCAGAAGCCCATGAAGTATTAGCTGTATAAGTTGTTCCACTAACCGGTGCTGCAACAGTACCACTTGTAACAACAATCATTGTCCCATCTCCACCACCGGCAGTCCATCCAACATCAAATCCATCAGTGGTTGGATTGGAAGCTGATACAGAAGATGCGGCTGTTGGTGCGGTACATGGTGTGTAACAGGTCCAGTTTAAATCATCAATAGTATATCTTGCACCACTTGATACAGCAGTAATTACTGAATTTCCTCCTACATTAACTCCATTGAATGTTTTAGTAATTGGAGTGCTTCCGTTCATATCAGAATATAAAATTGTACCGACTGTATTTCCGTTTACTTTAAAAACTAAATCTCCGCTTGATTCACTGAATGGAAATTTAGCTGATACTGTTATGCTGCCTACTCCATCAGTAAATGTTGGAGAAGTAAGTGTGCCGCTACGAACAGTGATTGCTTTCCCTGTAATAGTTTGATCTTCTCTTGCATCGGTTGCTGACCACGATCCCCCTTCTCCTGTCCAATTTCTGGTGCCATAAGTACTAGAACTGCCTATTCCTGAAAAATTTTCTGTGTGGCAAGGTCCAGATAAAGTAGCACAAGAAGTTTGAGGTTCAGAACTTGTTTTATAATCAATACTGCTCCCTGAGTTAGTATAAGACCACACTTTAATATAGTAAGTTGTGCCGGATGTTAGTGATGTGCCGGATCCAACTGTATATACTTGGGTTCCCTGTCCAATATTTTTTGTTCCTGATGAAGATGAACCAAGAGCGTCTGATTCTGATGTTCCGTCAGAAGGAGCAGTTATTGCTGCATAACTTGTGCTGCTCCATTTAATTAAATATCCATCAGGAGTTGTAGTTCCGGTTGCATCTGTCCATGTTAAAGGAATGGTTGTAGTAGTTGTAGTTCCACAACTAAGTGAAGTTGGATAATTAGTTGGTTCAGTTTTAAGTGTGGTAAAACTTGATTGAGAAGTAAATCCATTTCCACCATTATTAGTAGCAAATGCTCTGTAATAAATTGTAGTTCCACTAGGTAAACCCGTTACTGATTCTGTAAATACTCCGGTACCGAAACTGCCTGATGAATATACCTTTGTTCCTTGTCCGGGTGGAGTGAAACCATTTGTTGTACTCCAGTAAACGCCTCTTTCAGTTGCATTAGAGCATCCAATACTTGTGATATTTCCACCTAATGTGGCAGTTGTTGTTGTAACAGATGATGATGTTGGAGTAGTAACACTTGGGCTTGTATTAACTCCGCTTCCAGTACAATCTGTATAAACTGTTGAGGCACCGCCCCCTGAAATAGAAATTCCGCTTGAACCGGTTCCACCATACGATTGAACGGCTGTTGGATTGAATTTTACATAGATAGTGCATCCTGTCAATGATCCTGAACCGTAAGTATAATCAGTTCCAGATGTAGTCAGTGTTATAGATGAACCATAAGAACCTCCGGATGTGGTAGCAAAAGTAAATCCGGTTAGAGGTCCAACTGTTATACTTGAATTATCAAGATTACTACCACTTAAACTAAAAGAATTTGGTCCATAAGTGGAATTGATACATTGACTTCCAAACGCGGTCAATGAACCTGGAGTTAGGGTTGGAGAACCTGAACCACTAAAACTATAATCTGTTCCGGTTAATGTGAATGAATTAACCGTTCCGGCAGATACTGTGACATTTGAATTTGTTAATGACGGCTCCACAGAAGGTGTTGATCCGGACACTGAAGAATGAATATCCACCACCACAAAATAATTTTTAGCAGAAGAACTTAATGCTTCTGTTAATCCTGAAAACTGAAGTTGTGTGGCGGTTTGATTTATTGTAATTCCTGTTATCTCTGTATTATCTCCAGAGGTGCTGTAATCGTTATCAGTAGAACGATATAGCTTAATATTTGTGAATTTGCTGACTGAAGTAGTTGAGGTGGCAACATTAAATGCGGTTAAGTTAGGTGTGCCTGTTGAAGAAATAGAAAATCCTAATACTGCTTTATTGGTTGCACTTGCAGTTAGCGGAGAAGAAGCAATTCCGTTTGTAAGCTGTGTAACAGTTGTACTCGGCGCCGGAGTAACAGAAGCCCAGGTAGTTCCGATTCTTAATTCATCCATTTCAATGTAAGGAGTAGCTGATGCTCCATCCTGACGAATTAAAATGCGATTTATGTTTGCTAAGTCAGTTAATCCATTGGTGGCTGATAATGTAGCCGACGGTTCACTTCCTCCGGTTGCAGGGTTAATCCAAAGTTTTACTACATCGTTTGTTGTTCCTGAAACAATCTGATAGGAAATAACAACAAAAATTGTTGTATTGATTGAGGTAGTACCTGAAGTCCAGACAGTATTTGCTGCAGTTGTTTTTGGATTGATTCCAATATCGAAACCAGATCCGTCAGATCTTGTCCAGACAGTAGCACCAAAAGTATTTGTTGTTCCTTCTGTAAATCCTGTAAAGTACCCTCCGGTTGTATTTAACGAACCAAGAGAGGTTATATTCATAAGGAAAGAAAAGTAAGTTGTACCACTTGTTTGTTGAGTAAATAACTTAGCAGCATCTATTCCTGATCCGTCAAAAGTTACTTTATTACCACTCGATGCAGGCAAACTATTGCTGCTTAAATTACCAGAAGCTATTAATAAATCATCCCCACTATTTAAAGATGTCCAACCCGTTTGAGATTGTAACCCTTGGCTTACAGTATAATTCAATGGGTCGTGATGAGGCAATGTTGCTTGCCCAAAACTAAAATTGGAAAACAGAATCCCGGCAAATATTAAAAGTGAAAATTGTAAAAAGTTTTTCATGAGAAAATCATTTTAGTTTTTTATAAAATGAATGTATGAGTTGGTTTAGTTTGTCTGTTCAAAACAACTGACAGTGGAAGATATCTTACTCCTTTTACTCTTAATGATATTGTAACACTACAAAAACCGACAACAGTAGAATCTCTTCGCTATGCTTATTGTTTGGTTCAGAGCATAAATGTAAAAAAATTTCTAATGATTTTTATCTTGGTAACTTAATTAATATCTGCAAAAGGAACATCTGTTGATAACTGTATCTTAATCTATTCTACATTGAATAAAAGCGTTAATTATTGTTAGGAACTGTGTTCTATTCTATTTGCGTTATCCACACAGTTTAATCGAAATCAGTCTTAATTAACAGTCTGTAAATACCCTGATTTAGAGGATTAATAATTTCCTTTAACAATTTTTCTTGTAATCTTTGTATTGCCAAATGAAATGGTACAGAAATATTCTCCTGCCGGAATTTCCTCTCCGTTTAATTCATAATTATTGAAGCCGGTAACCGCATTCAGATTTTTATCGGCAACTAATTTTCCGAGTAAAGAAAAAACTTTAAGGTTGACATTTCCTGAATGAGGCATAAAGTAGTTAATCTGTGTTGTATTAGAAAATGGATTCGGATAGATTCCGCTGAAGAAAGGGTTGCTTTGTTCTGTGCCGGTTGTTACTGTATCGGGCAATACAGTTATCCTGTACCCGTGATTTATATAATGTTGTTCGTAATCACTTTTAAAAAGTGTTACATAAACACTTGCTGTAAAATACACTGTTATCACATAAACTCCCGCACTTCCCATAGCGGGTGTACCGGTAATTGAAATACAGCCGGTGGAATCTCCTTTGAAAATTCCTGAAGCCGGATTTGCAGCAGTGCGAAATGAATCCATCGCAGGGATCTGCTCCGGACCATAGCCGCTGTCAATTCTTAAATGATAGATGATAACTTTGGTTTTAATAAATCCAATATTTACCATCGTATCAGGCGGAACTTTAAAAAGAATGGTAGTACTGTACGGATGTCCCTCGTAAGCCGGAGGAAGGTTGGTAGCTGTATCCGGAATGATTCCATATCCATTTCCTGTCCAAACCGGATTACAACTCTGCGAAAAAGTTTTTGTAAAAAGCGCTACTATAAAAAAAATAGTCAGTAACTTTTTCATACTTTTTTATTTGTTGATATAAAAATAGCATTATTCGTCTTTCTTCACTAAATATATTATTGTAGGAAAATGGTCGCTGTAACCGTTAATCCATTTATTCCAACTGAATGAACGATGAGGATATCCTTTATACTGTCCTGTTTTTACTTTCAGAAAATCACGGTTAAAGACTTCTGCATGATAATAACTCCAATGATTTTTCTTTTGCTGTACTACTTCATCCGACATCATTATCTGATCAAACAGGTTCCACTTATCCTCGTAAGCAAGCGTGCCAATTCCTTCCTGATAATATTTATAAAAAGGATTGTACATATCTGTCTGGCTTAATGATTTTATATCTCCTTTTGCACCGATTACTTTGGCAACACTTGCATTCACCGGGTCGTCATTCAAATCACCCATCAGGAATATTCTGGAATGAGGGTTTAGTTTCATGAGCGAATCAATCACGCCTTTGGCAACTCCGGCAGCCAGCGCCCGCTTGGGAGCAGATTCCGCTTCTCCTCCTCTTCGCGATGGCCAGTGATTGACAAATACATGAATAGTGTCGCCGGAAAGAATACCTGTTACATAAAGAACATCTCTGGTGGTTTCCTTTCCGCCTGTTCCGCTAAGCTGAACGGTTAATGATTTTGCTCCCAGCACTCTGAAATATTTTGGATTATAGAGCAACGCCACATCAATGCCTCTCGCATCCGGCGAATCGAAATGAACATATTTATAATTGCGGTTTTTCAGTTCCGGTTGTACAATCAAGTCCTGTAACACCTTATCATTTTCCACTTCTGCACATCCGATGATTGCAGGTCCGTCGGGAGTGGTTTCTATTGCCAATTGAGAGAGAACTTTGGCAAGATTGTGTAACTTTTCATTGTAAATTTTTTCTGTATAATGATACTCTCCCGCAGGAGTAAACTCATCATCCCCTTTGTTATTCGGGTCATTAATCGTGTCAAAAAGATTTTCAAGGTTGTAGAAGGCAATGGCGGTAACCTGATATTCCTTGTTTTGTGCGAAACCTGCCAAACCAACAACCAGAAAAAGAATGAAAAGAATTATTAATCGTTTCATTGCAGACAATCGTTGAACATTCGCAATATTAACTGATAGCTGCGCTGCTGTGTTATTCAGTTGGAGTTTCTTTTTTACCGGTATTCCAGAGTGTTTAATTTGTTCCACAACTATAATTTATTTTACAAAGGAAGCATTTCTAAACAATTTTTCAGGCATTAAACAATATTTTACAGTCCGGTACATAATGTAGGTATTAACTGAATGCTTCCAAAAAATTACTGATACACTATATCGGGTCGCACTTTAAATTCCATTCATAACCAATAAATTGCAAAACAAATATTCTTAAATCAAAGATTGATGCCATTAAAATACACAGAATTTAGTTTGGTGTTATTCAATGTCTTATCTTTGACCCCCTAAAAAAGTTAATCCTTAACTCACTATAATATATGAGACAACTAAAAATCACCAAATCCATTACCAACAGAGAGAGCCAGTCTCTCGAAAAATATCTTCAGGAAATAGGCAAAGTTGATTTGCTTACTCCGGAAGAAGAAGTAATGCTGGCAAAACGGATTAAGCAAGGTGATGAAATCGCATTGGAAAAATTAACTAAAGCTAATCTTCGCTTTGTGGTTTCTGTGGCTAAACAATACCAGAATCAGGGACTTTCATTGAGTGATTTAATCAATGAAGGAAACCTCGGTCTGATAAAAGCCGGACAACGATTTGATGAAACACGAGGATTCAAATTTATCTCTTATGCTGTTTGGTGGATTCGCCAGTCTATTCTTCAGGCGCTGGCTGAACAGAGTCGTATCGTCCGTCTCCCGCTGAACAAAGTAGGATCACTCAACAAAATCAATAAAGCATTTTCTGCACTTGAACAGCAGTATGAGCGCGAACCTTCTCCTGAAGAATTAGCGGATGTGCTGGAAATAAATACCGAAGAAGTGGAAACTACTTTAGGAATTGCTGCACGCCATGTTTCAGTTGATGCACCATTTGCAGAAGGCGAAGACAACTCGCTGCTGGATGTGATTACCAACCCTAATGCGGCTGAAACAGATGCAAGAATTGAATACACCGACTCACTCCGCAGGGAAATTGAGCGATCGCTCTCCACTTTAACCGACCGGCAGAAAGATGTTATTAAACTTTATTACGGAATCGGTGTGGAACATCCCATGTCACTTGAAGATATCGGTGATAAGTTTCAACTTACACGCGAAAGAGTTCGTCAGATAAAAGATAAAGCGATTAACAAACTGCGCTCTACCTCCCGGAGTAAACTACTCAAATCCTATCTCGGTTAATTATGATGAAGAGAATCTCTGTTGCAAGAATAGTTGCACTTGTTTTGGGCGTATTGATTGTTGTGCTTGCTTTTACTTTTTCAGCAAGGTCTCAAAACTCTTCCATGGGACAGATGAGTTTCAACAAAGGAACTGAAATCTGGTTCGATGTAACAAGCGGAGAACAAACTCATGGGCTTACTGTTACAGTTGTTTCCATGAATCCTGATTTAACAGTGGATTGGAAAACGGATGAAGCCACACCGCGCAATGGCCGCACCACTGTTTCTCAAAATATAACAGAAGACAGCAGGAAACTGACCAACGGCTATAAAGACGGAGTGAATACTGTAAAAGAAAATTTTCTTTGGTTCAGCAAAGGGTTGTTTACTGAATTAGCTATTGGCAAAACCATGTATTCAATAGACGAGAATCCAAAACTATATGGACTGGTTAATTCAGGAACAGAAAAGATGAGTATCTCCGTAAACGGACTGACAAAAGAACTTGAAGTAATTCATGCTGTAACTGTTTCATCCGGCAGCAATAATGAATACTGGATATTGAATAACGAAAACAATCCGCTTGTATTAAAAGCTGTTTTACCAAATGCTACTATTCAAATCCGGCAAATAAATCTTTAATACAGTTATCTTATTATTTCATATAACCTTAGATAATTCCTGTTATGTTCGAGAGTTTAAGTGATAAATTAGAAGGTGCGTTTAAAACGCTGAAAGGTCAGGGAAGAATTTCAGAAATAAACATTGCTTCTACTGTAAAAGAGATTCGCCGCGCCTTAGTGGATGCGGATGTCAATTATAAAATAGCTAAAGAATTTACTGATAAGGTAAGAGAAAAAGCACTTGGAGAAAAAGTGCTGACCGCCGTTTCGCCCGGTCAGTTAATGGTGAAGATTGTAATGGATGAACTGACTCTGTTAATGGGTGGAAGCGCTACAGACATTAATCTGAAAGGAAACCCTACAGTTATCCTGATGTCGGGATTGCAAGGTTCAGGTAAAACTACTTTCTCTGCTAAGCTTGCCAATTATCTGAAGACAAAAAAGAATCGCTCTCCATTGTTAGTGGCTTGTGATGTGTATCGTCCGGCAGCTATAGAGCAGTTAAAAGTTCTTGGCGAACAAATCGGTGTGGAGGTTTATGCCGAAGAAGGAAATACAAATGCTGTCAGTATTGCACAGAACGGAGTGAAGCAGGCAAAGCTGAAAGATTTTGATACTGTTATTATTGATACTGCCGGTCGTCTTGCAGTTGACGAACAGATGATGAATGAAATTGCTGCAATCAAGAAAGGAGTTGCTCCGCAGGAGACTTTGTTTGTAGTGGATTCCATGACCGGTCAGGATGCAGTAAATACCTCAAAGGCGTTTAATGAAAGATTAAACTTTGATGGTGTTGTTCTGACAAAGTTAGACGGCGATACACGCGGTGGCGCTGCTCTTTCTATTAAATACGAAGTACACAAGCCGATTAAGTTTGTAGGTACAGGTGAGAAGATGGAGAACTTAGATGTTTTCTATCCTGACCGTATGGCGCAGCGTATTCTCGGAATGGGCGATATTGTAACACTTGTTGAGAAAGCACAGGAACAATATGATGAAAAGGAAGCACAACGTCTTCAGAAAAAAATCCGAAAGAACCAGTTTGACTTCAATGACTTTATTTCCCAGCTTAATCAGGTAAAAAAGATGGGTAACATTAAAGATTTGATGGGTATGATTCCCGGTATGGGAAAAATGATAAAGGATGTGGATATAAATGAAGATTCATTTAAAAAGGTAGAAGCCTTTATTCATTCAATGACTCCTGAAGAGCGCGAAAATCCTGAACTGATGAATGGCTCGCGGCGCAAACGCATTGCAGAAGGTAGCGGTAATACTATTCAGGACTTGAATCAGTTCCTGAAACAGTTTGAGGAAATGCGCAAGATGATGAAGACATTCACCAAGATGGGTGCTGCAGGCAGATCATTTCGCGGAATGCCTACCAGATAATTTACCTTAACTGTTATAGTTATTTTCTGTTTATTGAAATACTGTTCAACCTCTATACAGCAGCTCATTCACAGTATGAATAACTATGAACATTTGATTCCGGAAGAGTTATGCAATTTATTTCTATTGAGATAAAATTGAACTAATACATCTGTAATCATATTTATCTGTACAGAAGTTCAATTTTTCATCACTTAAAGTTTAATTACTTGAAAATCCCTGTGAAAGACACTATCTTAGTCAGCATTCAGTTTAGTCTGTTTGTAATTTACCTTTTTCGTATTCCCGGATTAGATTTTCAATATCCTGAATGGATAAAATGGATAGGTTTATTTTTATCTGTTTCAGGAATAGGTATTTCAGTGACAGCCGTTATTACTTTAAACAAAAATCTATCAGCATATCCTACGCCTAAGTCTGGCGCTGAGCTAATTCAATCGGGTATTTATAAATTTGTTCGTCACCCTATTTATTCCGGAATTCTCTTTTTTACTCTCGGATATTCACTTTTTTCAGAAAGCGTTTTACGATTGTTTGTTTTCATTTCACTTCTGGTTTTGTTCCGGTTTAAAGCAGCTTATGAAGAAAAACTGTTACAGCATAAATATTCCGGTTATACTGATTACAAGAAGTTTACGGGTATGTTTCTTCCAAAATGGAAGTAGTAATGAATATAGTTGAACCGGTTGTTCTTTTTTATCCTGCCACACATTTCCAATTAGGGAAATATACTCGCTGTAAGTGGCATATTTACAGATGAGTTTCATATTTTAAAATAAAAGAATTCTTACCTCTTTTATATTTTGAAAGGAAATTATTCTTTAAGCTGTTTCAATTTTTTCATATTACCCACTAACCAAACTATATCGCCTGTTTGAAAAATTGTTGTCGAATCGGGATTAAGTGTACGGTTACCGTTACGCTCAATTCCTATTATCAGACCGTTCATTCTTTCTCTCACTCCTGAATTACGGATGGTTTTTCCTATCAGTGAATTATTTCTGTCTATAATAAAATGATAGACTCCTATATCTTCAATCTGCACATCCTCTTGTCTTGTTTCGTTTTTCATATCGAAGACAGTTTTAAAAGCAGCTATCTGTTCATCTGTTGCGATTATTCCAACCTCATCAAATGGGAGGAGAATATCATTGCGAGTGGGTTGATGGATAATTTTATCTCCTCTTCTTATATATACTATGTTGATTCCGTAATGTTCACGCCATGAGAGTTCCATTAACCTTTTACCTATAAAATTTGCATCCGGTGCTACTTCGAGTTGTACAATATGAGCATCATAGGGAGCAAGATAGTTTTCAAGCTCTGCCTTTTTGCGTTTTACTGTTGCAGCAGCAGTATGAAATGCAGCATCCTCTCTTTCAGAAAAGTTTGTAATAAAGCGTACTGCTATTCGCTGATAATATGCCTGTAATTTTCTGGTAAACACTTTAAATGTGATGAGTGCAATAGGGAGGATAACAAGTAATGCAATAAAAGGACGGAAGAAATACAGCGCCCATACAGCAATGAGTATTATTCCAAGTATAACCCGAAACATTTCAATCGTCATTAGAGGGCTATGGTTCTGTTCAGATTTCTTTAGCCAGAATTGTCTGTAAACAGGATTGTTAGGTTTGATTGCCATAATAGCCCAAATAAACGGCGCTCCGGCTATCAATGAGATTAAAGAAGCAAGTAATATTCTTAATGCCTCGTTATCTACTAATGTGTCAATATATGGAATTATAAACCTTATCAGTAAAAGAGAAATTGCAATAAGAATAACTCCGTTCAGTATAATAATTTTAGCATAAGAAGCTATCAGCACTTCCCATCCTGTTTCTGCCTGAATGTGCTGAGAACCGGAGGAAAATCTATTCAGTTTTTTTATTAGCCTTGGCGGTAAAATACGCTCAATAAAAGAATAAGCAGGTTCTGAATATTTTATCAGATACGGAGTAGCAAAGGTGGTAACAGCCGAAGCGCCTACGGCAATAGGAAAAAGAAAAGCGGAAGTCACCTTCAATGTCATACCCAAAGCAGCAACTATAAAGGCAAACTCACCAATCTGTGCCATACTGAAACCTACCTGCACTGACTGTTTCAATTGCTGACCGGAGATTATAGCTCCAAGTGTAGTGCTGAATATTTTTCCAAACAGAGTAAGAAGTGTTACAGATATTACTGCCCATTTATGTTCGACAATTACGGCAGGGTCAATCATCATCCCTACTGATACAAAGAATACAACTCCGAACAAATCTTTTATAGGCTTAGTAAGGTGTTCTATTTTTTCCGCCGATGTAGTTTCAGCAATAATGCTTCCCATAATGAATGCACCCAGCTCTGCAGAAAAACCAACCTTTACAGCCAGTACTACCATTCCTAAACAAAGCCCGAGTGAAAATATCAGAAGGTTTTCATCGTCTAACCATTTTTTTGTTTTTTTAAGAAAAGTAGGAAGTAAGAAGATTCCCATAATAAACCAAAGGACAAGGAAAAATAACAGCTTGAATACAGTATATACTATTTCTCCTCCCTGAATTTCCTGTGTAACAGCCATAGTAGAGAGTAATACCATAAGTAAAATAACTACTATGTCTTCTACAATCAATACTCCGAAAACAACTGAAGCATACTGTTTTGTTTTTATACCTAATTCATCAAACACTTTAATTATAATGGTTGTAGATGAACTGGCTAACATTCCTCCTAAAAACAAGCTGTCTATAGTTGACCAGTTAAGCATTTTGCCTAACAGAAATCCTGTTACAGTAATAAAACCAATCTCAACAAAGGCAGTTATTGAAGCAGAGCCACCCACACGCATCAATTTCTTAAAGCTAAACTCAAGCCCTAAACCAAAGAGGAGAAATATTACGCCAAGCTCAGCGAAAACATCAATATTATCCGGGTCAATAATGGTAGGAAAATATTTGAAATGAGGTCCTACGAGAAATCCGGCAATAATATACCCGAGCACCAACGGTTGCTTCAGTCTTTTAAAAATCAAAACAACGATGGCGCTTACAATAAGTATTAAAGACAAATCAACTATTAAATCCGGTAAATGCCCCATCTTTATTTTATCAACTTTTTAGTGCCTGGATAATATTAAAATATTTTTGTCACTTCTTCTTACTCTCAGTTTTTTATAGACTCAATATTTACAGAATTATTAATACTGAGAACTTCCGATGCTAACTGCAGCATCAATAAGAATACAGATTGCACCAATATAAGAAATGATTTTCCTCTGCTTCTCACAAATGTAAAAAATAACTTTCTGCGAGTGTAACAGTTCATTTTGTACATGACTTTCAAACTACATTTACTCGGATGTTTCAGTCATTAATAAGAAAGGTGCATAACCATCTGTTAAATTATATGCTGTTAACTCATTTCTTTCTTTCCTTTGCAGCAGAAAAACCACAGGACTAAAGGATGCCCATTAAAATTTTAGTAACAGGCGGTACTTTTGATAAAGAGTACGATGAAATCAATGGAAAACTTTTTTTTAAAGACACTCATCTGCATGAAATTCTTGAACTCGGAAGAAGCAGAGTTCCGGTTCATGTCCGTACATTGATGATGGTGGATAGTCTGGAAATGACTGATAGTGACAGAAACTTAATCCTGACTAACTGCCGACAGAGTGAAGAAGATAAAATCATCATCACTCATGGTACCGATACTATGGAAATCACCGCCAAAGTGTTGGGTGAAGCCAAACTTGATAAAACAATAGTGATTACAGGCGCTTTAATTCCATATAAGTTTGGCAGCTCTGACGGATTGTTCAACATGGGAAGCGCTATGGCTTTTGTGCAGACATTACCTGCGGGTGTTTATGTGGCTATGCAGGGAAGATATTTTATGTGGAACAATGTCAAAAAGAACAGAGCATCCGGAGTGTTTGAAGAACTAACAAAATAAATTGCTATGCAAGAGGTTCAACTTGTTTGGAAAGGAAATAAGAAACATAGTGTTGCGGCAATGTACAGACACTTTGCAGAAATTGTTTTTGAAATAAAACATCTGTAATCATTTCAGGTAAATATCCAGCAGACCATCCGGAATTCTGACTGTTGTTTCTTTTTTCCTCTTATCAATCTTGATGATGATTTCTTCAGTCAGCGGAATCAGTACTTCTTTGTTATCAATAGTCAGCCGTGCAATATCATTTGCAGGCATCTGATAAACTTCTTCAATTATGCCTACTTCCAAATTATCTGCATCCAGCATTTTATAACCTATTATGAATTCATAACCTGTTAGCTTGATAGTCTTTTTCAGGTTTATTTCTTCAATAAAAAATTCTTTACCGGAAATTTTATCTGCTTCCGTTCTATCGTTCACATCTTCAAACTTAAACATACATGCTCCTGAATCAGCAAGGTCAAAATCCTCGATGAAGTAAGGGAGAGGATTTTCCATTATTATTAAGAAAACGACTTTCAACTTTTTTATTCTCTGTAATATATCCGGATCAATCGTGCCGCGTATTTCTCCTTTAAGTCCATGCGGTCGTGAGAGTTTACCGATCTTTATCAATGAATCTTTTTCCAATTAGTCTGTATAATATGGTTTAAACTGAGTCGCTAAAGTCGCTCAAATTGAAATAATAAAAAAACCGTGTTCAGTAATTATCAGCTTTTTACTCCTGCTATGTAATTACCAAGATTGTCTATAATGAATTGCTGTTCGCTGATAATGTTTTTCACTACATCACCAATAGAAATCATTCCGACTAATTCCTGATTATGCATTACGGGCAGATGCCTGACAAAGCGGTTAGTCATAAGACTCATGCAGTTAGCCACTTCTTCATCTTCTGTTACAGTAATGAGCGGCGCCGATGCCATCACTTCGCGTACTAATGTTTCTTTTGAAAATTTTCCTTTAAGAACTAATTTCCGTGCATAGTCCCTCTCTGTAAAAATACCTAAGATACTTCCGTCGTCTATAACCAACACTGCACCAATATTTTTTTCTGACATTATTTTGAGTGCATCATAAACTGTAACACCCGAATTCACTGAATGAACTGTGCTACCTTTCAGACTAATGATATCATGAACTTTCATAGGGCAGAGGTTTTAAGTGTGAATGAAATTTGGTTTTCTGCTCCACAAGTTAAAGATTTTATATATAAAAGAGCAAAAGTTATTAGGCGCTATATATTCTGAATATTTCACACTTATTTTTTACTGTAGTAACCGATGATTTAGCGATATATTAATTTCAACAAATTGCAAGAACAGAACTGTTACAGAACTATTTTACTTTCGCATGGTGCAGACAGAAATTCCACAAAGGAGAAACTATATACTGACCGCATTAATGCTAACCATGATGCTGGCTGCAATGGACTCAACTATTGTATCAACTGCCATTCCTCAAATAGTTGAAGATCTGGGTGGATTCAAGAAATTTTCATGGGTCTTTTCTATCTATCTGCTAACTTAGACTGTTACCATACCGCTGTATGGGAAACTTGCTGACATTTACGGAAGAAAGAAAATCTTACTCGTCGGCGTTATTATCTTTTTAATTGGATCTGCTGCAAGCGCCGCCGCATGGAATATTGATTCATTGATTGTATTTCGTGGAATACAAGGATTGGGTGCAGGCAGCATCATGGCTTCTGTCAATACTATTGCAGGAGATATTTATACTGTTGAAGAGCGGGCAAAAATTCAAGGATGGTTATCAAGTATGTGGGGCATCAGCGCTATTGTTGGTCCGGCTTTAGGGGGAGCATTAGCTGAATATGCAGACTGGAGATGGATTTTTATAATCAATCTGCCCATCGGTTTACTGAGTATGGCTTTTTTATTTTTTTTCTTCAAAGAAAAGGTAATACCTCGTAAGCCTGAGATAGATTATACCGGATCAATACTTATCCTGCTGACGATTGGCTTATTTATTATTTACCTTTTAGAGGGCGGACAAAGCTGGCCATGGTTCGGTGTGGAAGGAGTTTTCATATTGGGAACTATTACAGCGCTTGTTTTCTTAACTCTGAAAACCGAAAACAAAGCACCTGAAGCAATTCTGCCTTCATGGATATGGAAAAATAAGACGCTTACTTTTACCAACATCGCCATGTTTTTTATGGGAATCACTATGATGGGACCCGAAACATTTTTACCTACATTTTCTCAAGCATCACTCGGGTTGGGAATTATTGTTTCAGGATTTGTACTGGCGAGTATGAGTATCGGATGTCCTGTTTCTTCCGCACTGTCAGGGCGGTTGTATCTGAAAATCGGTTTCAGGAATACTTCACTTATCGGAACGATAATGGTAGCTGTCGCATGTGCAGGATTTCTGCTTATACCATGGCCTCAACCTGTTTATCTTGTAATTGCAGACCAAGTACTTCTTGGCGCCGGGTTCGGAATGTTGAGTACTCCTGCTCTTGTAGGTGCGCAGTCATTGGTTGGATGGGAACAACGCGGAGTAGTAACCGGCATGGTAATTTTTTGCAGAAACCTTGGACAGAGTGTGGGCGCTGCTGTGTTCGGCGCTATATTTAATAACTCCTTTCAATCTCAGATGAATACAGCGCCTCCTGAGTTTATAGAGAAAACAGAAAATATATTGGAGATTATAAAAAATCCTGCTGTTTCTGAAGCAAAAAAATTGTTTCTGCAACAGGCAGTGAATATTTCCACTTCGCACATTTATATCGGACTCGTTATTTTTTCAATACTTACAATGATTGCTGTTTACAAAATGCCAGTGAAAGGTGAATTGAAGGAAGAGACAAACTGATAGCCCAAATATTATTCTGAAATTTTTCTACTACTCATTACATACTATACTGCTACTTTTTTGTAATTCACTTCTTAATTTCTCTTTCACTCTATCCACTCCGTAATACACCATTGGCACTAAGAATACAGTCAATACTAATGAAGAAAGTAAGCCTCCAATAATTACCCAAGCCAAACCGTTTTTCCATTCTGCTGATGTTCCGGTGGCTAATGCAATGGGTAACATTCCGATTGCCATTGATAAAGTAGTCATTAAAATTGGTCTCATTCTGCCTTTGCTTGCTTCGATAATGGCTTGACGATAAGGTTTTCCTTCGGCTTTTAATTGATTGGTAAAATCAACAATTAAAATGGAGTTTTTGGTTACTAATCCCATTAACATAATCAAACCTAATAA
>CAYRJA010000017.1:0-39153 GCA_964424455.1 uncultured Bifidobacteriaceae bacterium | reverse complement strand
TGAATCAGGATAACCGGTGCTAAGTAGAAGCCGGAAAACAAATTACTTTCCGATATAACAATTACACACCCGTTGATTAACAAGTGTTTCAGAAGATGCGGCAACAATAGGGCAACAAGTTTGAAAATAGTAAGTGCAATTGCTGAACAAATAAGAGAAGAAAAGTGATTGACTTGTGAGTGTGTTTGTTCTTATCATAAGCGTAAGCGAAGATAGGAATTTCAAACCTACCTCAGTTGCTTCGCAACTGCATCCGGTTGCAAGCCCATGTAATTGCAGAACTCCTCAACAGTAACAACCTGGTGTTGCTGCTTGCTGAAATGCTCTTTAATTTTTTTGATGAGCTTTCTTCCATATCTATCACTCCTGCCTGTGATTACCTGAATATCTTTCGGGTAAATGCACAAACGATTCATTGTTTATTTTCTGATTCAATACTCTATCCATACTGAAGGTATAGAGTATCTGCTGCAAAGATATTTGTTTTTCAAGAGAGGCAAAAGAGTGTTTGATGGAATAATGCGGAACATTCGGCACAGATGACCTGCAACATTTGCGAAGGGCTATTATGCTAAATAATTTTGTTACCGAATCAATTAAAATCAAAATAAAATGGCAAGGCAAAAAGGAATTATAAAAATTGAAGGAACTCTGGATGAGATAACCTTCTATAAAACGCAAGACGGACATCTTGTGAAAACTAAAAGCGGTGTGTCAGGTGACAGAATCGCAAATGATCCGGGGTTCGTTAGAACACGGGAAAACGGTGCTGAGTTTGGCAGTGCTGCAAGTGCAGGAAAATTACTTCGTGATGCGTTGCGGGCAATGATGCTGACTGCCTCGGACAATCGTGTTACATCACGATTGACGAAGATTATGACTGACATCAAGAATTATGACACTACCAGTGTAAGGGGTGAAAGAACTGTTGGCGTTGGTATTGCTGATCCGGCTGCAATGGAATTGCTGAACGGGTTTGACTTCAACATCAGTGCAATTTTGAGCAGCATTTTGTTTGCACCTTATACGGTTGACCTACCGACAGGCAAAATCAGTTTTGCGGCTCTTACACCTATCAATGATATTGCGTTTCCTTCGGGAGCAACTCACATCACTCTTTCAGGTGCATTTGCGATTGTTGACTTTGTGAACGGCACAAGCGATATTCAATTCAGTCCTGAAGTGAATTTACCGATTGACGGAACAACTGCACCGCAATCATTGACACCGGCTGCGGTTCCCGCAGGGACCGGATCGAAATTTTACCTTTTGGAAATTGAGTTCTTCCAGGAAGTGAATGCTGTGCAATACTCTCTCAAAAACGGTGCATACAATGCACTCGCTATTGTAGAGGTAGCTTAAAATTTATCTTTCTACTTTCAGTTTGCAGGAAGCCCTCCCATCACCGGGAGGGTTTTCTTTTTTTATTATCGCCTTCGCATATAGCGATAAAAAATTGCCCTCTTTGCATCATTGAGCAAACGCAAGTTTTCGTGAAACTGCTTTTCCTTGTGTTCAATTACTTTGAGCAACTCAACTGACTTGCGAAACTCAGAAAGATTTTCATTTGCTTTGGCAGCACCTTCTTTGATGCACATCTTTAATTCATCCAATGCAATGAAAGGAATGACAGAACCACGCAGGAACGGATGAAATGATTTTGACTGCCACAAACC
The DNA here is from genome assembly GCA_964424455.1 of uncultured Bifidobacteriaceae bacterium. Taxonomy (GTDB): domain Bacteria; phylum Bacteroidota; class Bacteroidia; order Chitinophagales; family UBA10324; genus CAYRJA01. The sequence goes on along the minus strand of CAYRJA010000017.1, from coordinate 37,477 downwards.
GAAACACAACCAGTAGAAAAAATCTTTCTCGGCTGCACATGAAGCAATAAATACAAAACAATTTGGACAAGGTGAGGCAAGCGGCTTTCCGCTATTCATCCCTTTATTGAGAATGAAAAAATAGTGACCTGTAAAATCACTTTGAGGGCTGTATGTTTTTAACTGAAACGACCGCATAGAATAGAGCATTAAATTTTTTTGCTCCACTGAAACTCCACATAATTTTTAAAAGAAAACAGAAAAAAAACCAGAAAAAAAACCAGAAAAAAAAAGAAAAAAGAAAGCCGTTTTTTCAGGGTGGCGGTGCTGGGCTGTCAAGGTTTTTGACAAAAAAAATACTACCCCTTTTTGCCTTTAAAAAAATAATAGAGAAAAAAGGGTGTGGAGATTTTTTTTGCAAAACCCGAAGGGCTTGACCTTGATTGACCAATAGCGTGGGCTTGTGCGAGCCACCCTATCTTTGGCTTTATTTTTTATTTTTTTGGCTATGAAATATTCCTTTGAAAAGTTTGTTTTCTTTTCAATTATTCAATCAGGAATTATCATTCAACTCTTACATATCATTTGAAATCGGCTGTTGTGCGTTGGATGGGGTAAACAAGTCGCAGAAAAAAATAAAGCATACCAAAATACCCGTGCGGTGGCTAAAAGCAAAGGTGGCGATTGAACGGACTGCAGCAATGTGTGTTGGCTGGCTTGGAGTGGCTTGAGCATTTTGCAAAAAGAGGTTGGGTGCTTTTGTAAATTTTATCACTACAAAAGCAAAGGTGCGGTTGCTTTTGCAAAAGCCAAGACACGGAAAGCCAATGTGCCGGAGATTGCAGCAGGGAGAGAATGAGCCACTTTTGTTGTGCGGTGCTGAGGTGGGTGAAATGAACGAAGCGAAGTAGTGTAGCGAAAATGAAGTGCAACGGAATGTAGCGGAACGGATGAGAGTAGTGAATGAACCTACCGCAAGCACATGGCAATAAAACAGATTCATGCTTTATTTTTTTTCTGCACCGCTGAAAGGGTGGTGGGGAGTTGTGGCTCTCAGGGTGGGTAGCGTTGGCAGAAGCACGGCTTCAACTCTATTTCAGAGTTGCTGTGGTGTTGGCTACTTAACATAATGTTCTTATAGGACTGCCTGTGGGGTGGGATGCTTGCATAAGCGATAGCAAAAGGCAGTGCGAAGCGAACCTATAAGGCAACATTATGTTAATGTAGCTTCCGGCATTTTTTTTCCTGGCATAAGGGCTGCCGGTGGTGGTGGTTGGAGGCAGACCGTTTTTTTGTTTGGTGTTGTGTGGTTGGATGCAGCTCTTTGATTTTTTGCTTTTACCTTTTAAAAATCAATCAACCTCAAAAGCAAAAAAGCAATGTGCTGCATTGCGTTGGGAAAACACCACACAAAAAATATGACAGGAAAAAAATGACGGCAACACCTCAGGTGGAGTGTTAGCGTTGGCTCTGTGCGGTGGGAACACTACACAAGCCGTGCTTGCGGGTTGATGGGTGGGTTTAAATAAATTCGTGAGGAACGAACACCGCTTCTTTTTGTATTTATTTCATTTCAAAGGATTGTTCCAAATTTTACAAATGAGTAAATCATTAATCCAAGAACAAGAATTACAACGAGGAAAACCAGTAACATTCTACCCGTAACTCTGATTGAATGCAAGAGAACTTCTACCGTTCCGGTGAAGTAGAAATAAATAACGAGAAGCAGAAGTATGAATAAGATTACTGCTGTCATATTTGATTGTTTGCAGAAGAATGAATCAATGTTATCCGATCATTGAATTGAAATGATGATTTTTGTTTCAGTAAATTTTCCGAACAGGAAAATTTACCTCTGAATCGTTTTCTGAATGATGAATCAAAAGGAATCTGTTTTACTGATGATTGAATTGCAGTGAATGGATGCCTTTTTTCCTTTAGAAATTCATTCATCTTGTTCAAAGTCACATTTGGTTTTAACTGTAATGAAAAGTTGAAAAATGTTGATTCCTCCGGTGAAGTAATATGTGGGGTTGGTGCGACCAATTTCTCTTTTTGAAGTTGCGTTAGCAACTCAAAACATTTTGCCTGGTATTGCTTCAGTGCTGTAAAAGATGATTCAAAAGTTTCATTAAGCAGAATTGCTGATAAGGGATTTGCCCTGCCGTTCAATGGTGCATATTCATTGTGGTTACTTATACCAAATACAGTTTTTTGTTTTGAAGGATGTTGTGAATACCAGAGTAATTTTTCATAGATCGTTTCATTGTCTGTTACAATTGCTCCCAACTCCCCTGCAAAAAATGATTTACCCGGTGAGAAGCTCAACACAATTGCATCAGCAAAAAAACCTGCTGGTTTTTTGCTGCGGTATGCTCCCAAACTTTGTGCGCTGTCGCTGATGTAATTCAGGTTGTGTTCAGCACAGAATTTTTTTATTTCATTTGAGTTAGCAGGTATGCCGTTATAGTCAACGGATAAAACTGCTTTTGTTCTCGGTGTGATTTGCGTAAGCAAATCATCCACCGAAAGGTTGAGCGAAACAGAATCAAATGAAGCGAAGCGAAATTTGTTTCTGTGCAATAGGAAGGGTGCAATCGAACCTCCCCAATTTATTGGGGTCGTGAGAATTTCAGTGTTGTGTAATTCCAAAGCAAGGCACACGGCTTGCAAAGCCGTTGTTGCGTTGCTGAATATCACAACAAATTTTTTGCTGTAGTATTTACTCAATTTTTCTTCGAGAAGAAAAGTTGCGCCTGCACCTGAAAGGTGCTGGTGCTGCATTGAAGGTTGCTGAAAGCAACCCTCAATGTAACCTGTTAATGATACGATTGCGTTTTGTTGGTTCATATTTACACATTTGCAAAAGGTTCTAACTCTGCAATTCGCTTACTTAATTTCTGATGGTCAATTCTGAAATCATCGGTCAATATTTCACGGATGTAATCAGGATATGGAAAGTCAGGTTCAGGGCAATTTTTTGAATCATTCCACCAGGGTAAAAAGCTGTTGTTCCTGCAAAATGCCAATGAACAATAATCACTAAACACCGATGCAATTTTGTTGCTGTTCGGAATGATGTCGTGTGATGCAAATTCAATGTGCTCAATTCCTAATTCTCCGTCCAGAATTGCCTGTGATGAAACTAATGCTTCCCTTATTTCTCTTGGCGCTGAACCTGCCTGATAAAATCTTTCTGCTGCTGCAATCAATTGTGGATCACTTTCAGCAATCTTCATGTTTGGATTCAATCCTTGTGCTATGCTCAAAACAATACCTGTATAATCAGCTTGCAACGGCATTAACACGGGCAAAATCATCCATCGTTGTCTCATTGCTTCCGAGATAGCATTTACACGATTAGAAGTTCCTACTAAACAAACTTTACCACTTAGAGATGTGTCTGCTAAAAATGATTGCAGTTGCCCCATGATGTTTTGAGTTACACCTGAATCGTTCGATTGCATTCCCCTGTTCATCGGTAGCTGCATCTCAATTTCATCAATAAGCCCAAGTCCACCCAGCTCTCGTAAAAGATTTAATTGTAAACGGCACTTTCTTTCAGTTTCTCCTACCCACATTGTTTTGCTGTTTTCCAAAGTGAATGTCGGGACATTCGCATTTGCTGCGGCAATAAGGGTAAGAACTGTTTTACCTCCGCTTGGTGAGCCGCACAAAATGATGTTTCGAGGAATGTTTTTGTTTCCGTTCTTTAAACCGTTTGCAATGCGCATCAAAATCTCCATTGGTTTTTTGATGGTCGAACCAACTATTTTTATTCCCTTCACTCTGTCGTGATCTATTGCCTGTAATGTTCCTTCACTCAATGCAATGATGTCCGCCTGTTTTTTACTAAATACATCTGCGGCTGTAATTGGGTTTCCGGTCTTATCTCCTGAAAGGAAAATAGATTCCAATGAACGATTTGGTGTGCCACTGCTGAGATTTGCAATTACTTCATCTGTGAGTTCCGCTTCTGTTTTTGCGTTCTGGTATCTTTCACGCAAGGCGCAGATGAAATCCATTTTATCTGATGCACCAGGTTGTGCAATTGTTACAGAAGGGATGTTTTGGTAAATTAAATTTTCAATCAATCCCTGTCGTGATTCTGCAAGCACTGTGTAGTTCTGACTTTTGCGAAAGCCCAATGAATTACTTAAACGAAAGGCTAATTCAATCGCAACGATCTGTTCCTGTGTGTGTGTGCCGTGGTTGAGATGAGGTAATAAATTTTCACTGAACTCAATTAAAACAAGAAAGCGAAGCGGCACATCGCCACGAAGCGTTAGCGGAGTGGTTTGCTGACCTAAGCGCAGGAGGGCACGCAAAATGTTGATGAACTCTGATTCATCCCCGGCAGCTTTGTTGCCTGTGTTGTTGCGAATACCAAGGTCTGAAAGAACTTTGGTGACATTACTTTTTTCTGCGCTGTTTAGTTCACTCAGGTCAAAGGTTACACCTGTGCTGCGGGAATATTGCACCATTACCAAATTGTGTTTGGTGAGCGCCTGTGAGCGAAGCAACTCAATGAGTGGCTGAATTTGTTTGGTCTGGTTTAACTCAAGGTCATGGAGTCCACGACCTTGAATGATGATGCAGGATTTGCCTTCAGCATACGGCTGTAAAATTTGTGTAACTGCTTTTGACATAAGATTCGTTTTTAGATTTTTTGCCTGTTAGTAGAATTTAATTTCCTCAACCGTTCCTGCTCCTTTTTTTTACGCTGTTGTTCTTTATCCTGCTGGTCAATCATTTTGGAGTAGGGTAATTGACATGCGCCTCCGGTGAATGTTGTTTTTTCATCACCGATTTTGATTCCCATTTTCTTCAACTCATTATTGAAGTTTGAAATGATTGCATTGCAGGAACCGTCTGTGATGCCAATAGTTTCTGTATTTGCATTTACATTGTTTGTCTTTGCGTCAACACTAATTTCTGAATTGAGGCGTTGACCAATGCTGTTAGTGGCGATTACTTCTAATTTTCCGTTCACCTGTTTAATCTCCACTTGTTTGAACCCAACTTTAAGACTTGCTGCTGCACATGCTTTAGCAAGGTTTGAAGTGAACACTTTAGTGTGATCTACTTCGAGGTGATTCATCACCGATTTTATTTCGGTGTTCAATGTATTCTCATCTTTTGCATTCATCACTGCTTTGATGCGGTTTGTTATTGCCTTCTTATCAGTGATTTTAAAATCCATTTTTGAGATGGATGAAATAAGCGATGCTTTTTTTGCATCCAGTGATGAAAGCCCCTTAGCTTCCAACTTTTTAATGTTGGGTGCAAAAGAATTTCCGAAAGCAGCCCGTAGTAAATTCGGGCTGCACACAGATGTAGAAGTGGAAGTGAAATGCAAACCACCAGTGGTTGCATTGATGGCGCTAAGAATATTTTGCGGACACATTGATTTCATGTCTGGCATTGAAATGCTGAATGGCTGATAATTACTCATTTCACTCAGGTTTACCATTGAGGCATGAACCTCCGGCATCGGAGGAATTTCATTGATTGAAATGATGTTTGTTCTTTCAGTTATCTGGCTCATGTGATTATTGTATTTATTTATTATAAAATTTTATCGTTCGGATTTGGATTGGTTTCGTCAACTACCTGATCATATCCCTGCGGCTGCTCCTGGTTTATTTCCGGTTCGGGGTTATGATTTTCAGCATTTGCATTGTTCACTTCTGGCTGCGGCTGTTCCTGCTGCTGTTGACCATTTCCATTTGCAATTGATTCGGGTTGCTGTGTGTTATTAAGCAGTTCTGCCGACTGCTGTGCGTTGTTATATCCGTTTACTGTGCTGAGTTGATCCCAACCTTTGCGCACGGCATCATTTTCAGGAGTGAAGTAATTCATCTCCACTTCCGGGCTGCCGTTTTCATTTGCATGATATGGCAGAATGCGATGCTGCATCACCTTGTTATTAATCATCCACACTAAGAAATTTGAAAGCATAAACATTGCCTGCCGTGCCGCTTGTGCATTTTGTTCTTCAAGTTGCTTGTAGCTATGCACAAACTGGGTTGCTTTTTTTGAGAACGCATTTTTGCCTTTTATGAAAGCATCATTCAATGAACGCAGATCCATGTCTGCGTTCCGCTGTGCTTTATCCTTTTGCTTTAAAATCTTGATAGCGTTCTTAGAATTTTCAGCAGTGATAAAAGTGTTGTGCATTGATACCAATGCTGTGTGTGCTGTAATGTCAACCAATACCGCAAGGATGTTTAATGCCATTACTGTTTCGCTGTAGTGAGAATTGTATCCTTCAATCAGGTTTACCAACGGGAGGAATAGAACAATCAGGTAGGCGGCTGCTTTGGCATGAATGAATACCATTGTGTTCTTACCACGATACTGTTCTGAAAAGTGATTCAACCCGATACTTCCGATAACGAGAACGGCAGCCAGCGCAATGGCTATCGGAATAATTGCCCAGAGTGATACGCTTGCGTAGAACTCTCCGAAAAAGAATTGCAATCCTTTTACTGAGAACACTGTTCCGATAAGCATTACTCCCATTAAAATCCACATGGCTCTTTTCGTGTCGGTGTTGCGGTTCACATTCTGGTCAACCTGAGTGTCGGCATTGTCTCGCATGAACTGTTCACGGTCCTGAGTGATTTTGCGGTGGTCTTCTATTACATACTCACCGTCTTTGATGGTGCGTTGGAGACCATTGAAACTATCAACAGTTTCCAGAGCAAGGATTTGTGTTTGGTGTGCAAGCCGTTTTTCAGGTGATGCAAAAACCATTTTGATCTGATTAATAAAATTGTTCATCATTTTGCTATTGATTAAATGGTTTATAGAATTGGATTGCTTTTTCAAGCCCCCGGTCAAGGTTGTCCACTTCGATGGTGCGACCTTTAACCACATTGTTTTTTGAACCGCTGTGGTTTACTGTCACTACTTTAATGTCTTCAGGAATTGCATTTAATTTTTGAGGGGCAGCACCGGCAGGCAAATCCTGCACTCCGTCAGAAATGAATATGATGCTGCGGAAATGCAGTGTATCATGCTCCACTGTTTCCAGGCTGCGAAGCCCTGCATTTAATGAACCGATGCAGTCGCTGTAATCCTCCCAACTTTTTTTAGGTGTGTAACCTGCATCAATCATTGCCTGGCAGTCGGCAAGGAATTGTTTTTTCTTTTCCTCAAATGCCTGTGCGAAAGCTGCAATGTTTTTTGCATCGTTCAGGGAATCGGTTTCAAACTTTGCCACTCTCTTATCGTAGTCGCCTTTGCGTTCTCCGCTTTTGCGCACTGGTTTTTGTATTGTGCCGGGAGCATTAGCAACCTCGAAGTGCAACACTTTATTATTGTTGCCATTCTTATCAATAAAGGTTAACCATAACTCACCGTTGCCATGTTGCGCAATGGAATCAATTACAGTGATAATGTATGCTGTTGAAATTCTGGGCACTGAATAAGATGAAGTGCCGGAACCGCTTGGATCAAAAATGATGAACACTGCATTGCTGCTTAGCGGCACGGGTGCAGGTGTTGGTGCATCAATGATTCCCATTTTCTGTGCCTGTGCTTTCAGTTCAGGATTTGTGCTGATGAGTAAGTAACCACCTCCGATAAGTGCTGCTACAATGATTGCGATGATGAGAAGTATTTTATTCATATCAAGTGATTTTTAATTTCTGTGTAAAAGTGCTTCGATGATTGTTTTCTTTAGTTTTCCATTTATCTTCTCCTGCCTCTTGACGGTTTGAAAAAACCTCTCAGCATTATGTAAAAACCAAAACAAACAATGCCAAGAGTTAATATTGATTGAAGCAATGCTGATTCCCCTTGTGGGCTACCTCCGTAAACTTTAAGGAATAGGACTAAGGCGGCAACGGCTGCTCCTATAATATAAATGGTTCTATTTCCCAAGAGAATTATTAAACCGCAAATGATGATAAATACTACTGTGCCCGGTGTAAGATTTCCGATTAGAGCAATTTTGATACTTGCTATAATGATGCTGATGATGGAACAGATTCGTAAAATGTTTTGCATCGTGTTTTAATTTTGTTTTCGGGTTCAAAGATTATTGCATCTCAGTTTTCCTAAGTTTCACTTTCTTAATTTTTCTATGTGTCATAAAAAAGAATTGCCCCGTTCATGATTGAACGAGGCAATATTCTGATTCAGGAAGTTTTCTAAAGTTTCAGATATAGAAAATTTCTCCCTTCATTTTAGTTAATCGAGTTTGAATTTCAGGAGGAAGTTGATCGGGGACATCAAATAACTGCCAGTCAAAAATATACTTGAGCTTACGGTATTTTTCTTCGTTATTTTTTTCATCAGGGTATTCACTAATAAAATTATCAAGAAGCAAAAGAGTATCTCCTAATGTTACATTTTTTGAAATGGAGATATCATTATATACTTCCATAAATTTCGATAGAGATTCATAAAAACTTTCATCGATTTCGCTCAATAAGAACCCTTGAACAATATCAGGTTGGCGTTCTGCAAGCCATTTAATTTCCTCCGGGAAAAAGTCCTTGTGGTTTATTTTACATTTTTGATATTCTTCTCTTTTATCAGAACCGCCTGTCACAGATAAGCCAAGAAATGTATTGAAATATGCCTTGTATGGCTTGCTTTCCATTCCTTTCTGAAATCCAGCATGATTGACATAAGCTTCATGGCTGTCACCAGTAAAATGAAATTCATCCCAATTGTGTTTTGCAGCGAAACCTATTGCAATTAAACGGTGTGTAAGCAGCAGTTCAACTATTTCCCAACCTGATTCTGGGTTTTTTACTGTTTCATTCACTTGTTTTAATTCTGCACTAACCTTATCCTGATTTGGAGAATGATCTAATTCTCCGTTCAAAAAACTTGTTGCTTTGTTTTTAGCATTGTTCCATATTGAAGTAAATTCTTCCGGCTTTTGCAATTGCTTTAGATAAAGTTCCTTTGTAAGAAACTTGCCCCACCATGAACCTTTAGGTCCGGGCATTGAACGCAGCACTTTTCGTTGCCTAACCTCTTTATCAATGTGCTGCACAAACTCAACCAGATTTTCAAAAGGGGGTATGACAGATTCAGTGTTTGAGCTTTTGAAAATTATTTCATCAAGCCCTTTTCCGATCAATCTTTTCAACGCATTCTTTGGTAAAGAAGTAATGACTCTTGTAACGATAAACGGATATTCCCTTTCACACAACTCCAAAATATCAATGCCCAATTTCTCATCATCAAAATTTCCATCTAACAATTCCATATCGGTTATAACCACATCATATTTCTGTGAGTTGCTTTCCAATTCATTGTATGCATCTGTGCCTCTCTGATAACTTTTGATTGTGTGGAAATATTGACCAAATTGTTTTTCAAGTTTTTCAAGAGTTGAAGGTTCGTCTTCAATGAGCATTACAATACTATGTGATTTTTTGCCCAATACCTTACCAGGATCATTCTGCTGACTTATCAAGAGAAGTAATAAACGGTCAATTTCTTTAAGCGCCTCTATGCAATTAATATCTTTCTTACCATTTAATTTATTTGTTTCTTCAATTATTTTATTGGTAAGAATGTCGCCATTGGCTTTTAAATCCTCAACAATCTTTTTCAGTTTCTGGTCATTCAGATTATCCAAAGCTCTCCTGACATCATGTTCAAGGCGGTCTAATATTCCTGATTCAAGCAAACAGTAATTTTTCAGGTAATCAAACTTTCTCTCACTGAGTTGAGGAGCTTTGATATTCGTTAAATCGGAATTGATTTCTGAATGAAAAAACTTTTGAGTAAAGATTCTGTTCTTGCTCTTGTTCAGGTCAAGCAATTCCTGTCTCTTGTATGAAGAAATAAAATGCAAATTGAACGCTGCATTTCGGTTGGCACTATTGATTAGGTTCTTTGCAATTTCATATCCATAATATTGTTCTTTTTTTTCACTCCAATCTAATTCCACCTGAATACAAACCTCCCTTATTTGAAAATTTGCATCTATGAAATTTTTAAATTCACTTTCAGAGGAAATGATTTTACATTTCTTTTTATCAAGAGTGTCAAAAAGAGATTTTATATCTTCATTGATAAGATAAAGTGATTGATATTTTGTTTGCTTTTGTTCTGCCATATCATTTACCCTTTAAGTAGAGATATTGTGCTGGGTGGCTCCGATAAATATTTTTTTATTTTACCGATGAATAGTTCAAGCTTAGACCAATCATTCTGTGTGTATTCACGATGTGATGCTGTGTTCCTGGCACTCCTTATCTTGTTTCCCTGAAAATCGCCACGATTATTTATCATTTCCGATACATTACCACCAGCGCCTTCACGCTTTATAAAATCTTCCTCAGTTATATCATTAATTATCTCCACGACATTCCCAAGTTTATTAATAATGCTGCTGGCATGATATGATTCTGAAACTTGCTTTTCCTCGTTTAGTGATCCATATTCCAAGTGTATGTAGTGAAGATACATTCTAATGTTTTCAACAACTTCAAGAAGTAATTTTCTTAACTCTTCTGAATTATGCTGAATACGAATTTCTTTTATCCTTGCTTTTTTCTGGTATTCATTCCACCATCCTTTTGAAAAATCTATATTACTCACAAACTGAGCAAAGTCAATCAGCACCCTATATTTGCCGTCAAATAATTTTGATATAAGCCATAAAAACCTTTCATAATTGTTGATGGAATCGGATGCATTAAAGCGGCTATCAAGACCTTCTTTTATCCAAAAAGCATCAGCACCTGTCTTCATCAGTTCTTGATAAGTCCATACCTTGTTAGAGGCAGTTGTCATCATTACCGGCAACCCTGGGTAGGCGGTTCTAACTTTTTGCAATATCTGAGTGCCTGATAATTCATCAATGTTAAAATGAGAACCCGCTTCCTTTTTCAAACGCAGGTCCAGAAGTATCAAGTTCGGATTAAAACTTTCTATTTTTTCTTCAATGACTTTGTAAATTGAATCAATATCTTTTGAGCAATCAAAAATTGCCAGGAATCGTGAAGCATCTAACTTTCCATAAAGGAGTATTTGAAAAATATCACTCCACCCTTCATTTGCCTGGTCATCTATGTAAAGAATCTTTTGTGAATTTGAGGCAAGAGAAGTTCTATTATTTTTTATTCGGGAGATGGTATTCTCATTTCCTGAAACTTCAATTATTCTATTTGCTTTTTGATTTTTAATTTCATTAAGCGTTGATTCGATTTGCTCCTTCTTTAATTTTAACTCTTTTAACTCAGTTGTTTTCTGTGCAATTACTTCATCCATTTTTTTCTCCTCCTCATAAAATTCAGAAGCACCGCCTGATGAGAGATTTGCAACAGCAAGTTTGTGATAGTTTGCTCTCACATCTGCCCAATGGTCAGGTTTAAATCGCTCTTTTCCTGAAGGGGTTAACCTTGGTTCAATAAAATTGATAGAGTTATTAAGAACTCTAATCTGCTTTTCAAAATCTGCGACAATCAATTCATTTGTTGCCTGAATAAAGTCAGAAGGTGAATGACCATACAAATAAATGGCTTGCTGACCCCTTAATTCCTTTAGCTTTGAAGTTACGGCAAAAGGATAGCTGAGTTCCTTATGATCCTCGTTAAAGAAGTTTAAGGGTTCATCTGGAAAAACATTCCGGTGTGTGTCTGTTAATTGCACAATGCCCCACCAGTTAGCCCAATTGTGCCGTTCATCTTCTGGTAAACGGAACCCGGAGAGTATAAAAGGTTTTAAGTCTGAATCAAATTTTTCGTTTGCAAGCTCTTTAAGTCTTTCTTCTGTCAATCCCGTAAAGTTATATTTCTGTTTTGTGATGGTTGTTCCTTTTGAAGCAATTATTAGATAATCAGGATTCTCTTTGATAAGTTGTATTTCAGTATCAGGAGACAGAATGACTACATGATGACTGACATTCATGATGCGTAGAAATTGCAGCAAGGCAATTCCTGCATTTTTCTGTTTCCATTCAAAACCTTTGTCTGCAACTGTGAGATAGATGTCACAAAAAATAACACAGTCATTTTGTGAATCCGTTTTGTTTTTAATTTCCTCCGCTATTTCATATAGTTGACGAGGATTGCCATTTTTGTCAGCAGTGAATACTACTTCTTCATTAGGCAAGCCTAAGCCGGATAATTCATTTCTATCTTCTATTGTAAATACTTTCATCAAACAGTTTGAGGTGATAAACATTCAGACCGAAAACTTTCATATTTAATTTTATCAATCTCACTCACAACCAATTTTAATTTTGGGTTTTGCTTCAATAAATAAATTTCCTCTGCAAATTCATTTTCACTCTTAATTTTTCCTGATTGAATTTTTCTACATAAAATTCGTAAAGGCATCCGCAAATTGATTTCTGCTTCTTTGTAACGATCAGGGAATTTCAATTTGAGATTTGATAAAAGTTTTCGGTAGGTATTTTCATCCTTCGATTTTTCTGAAATAGCTTTAGCAATTTCTAAAAGGTCATTCCAGTATATCGAAGAAGATGAGTGATTCTGTTCTTCAAAGTTTTCAAAATCTTCGCCCAGGGCAGTTTTTATTAATCCGATTTGATACTTTTTTCGCTCAACATCCTTTTGGTCAATACTGCCTTTATGAACAAGAACATGAATGTCCTGTTCGACATCTGCAAATGCCTTAATGTAACTGACATATTGTTCTGAATCCGTGAATACCATATCTGCAAGTAAAAGAATATCGTAATCCTTGAAAGCGCTTAGAAAAAAATTGGGATCAAGTAACATTTTGTTTTCCTTAAATGAAAGAACTCCAACAGTTCTGCCTCTATTCCCAAAAGCGCTTCCGCTATTTAAAAAATTAAAGGGATTCTCACCCGGGAAACAGGCTTTATCGTTATCTGTAAAAATTATGAATTTAGTCATGACGGTATCTTCTTGCTGAAATGAGTAATTTGTATAAGTATATTTTGCTTCTATATGAAACTACATACTGGTTTACTAATGAAAAGGGTAAATAGAAAACATCATTTGGGAGGTTAGAAGGTTTGCCTCGACCAGAGATAATTATTAGCTTGGCTTTTTGTTTTTCAAAATCCCTGACGAAATTTTCTATTTTCCCAACATCAGTTGATCCTAACAGTTTTTCGATTATCCCCTGATGAATAAGAATATAGTTACAGTGTTCTGCCTTTAATTTGATCCACTCTTTAATTTTATATGAGATTCTCTCTTCCTCTTTTGCCCCTTCTAAAAAACTATTGGCGTTAAGGTTAAATTCTGATTTTTCTTCAGGTATGAAAACTTTCATGCCCTCTAATATTTGGAATTTATCACCTCTGTTAATATTTACATTTGATGTATGAACAGCATTAATCTTGCAGGCTTCAGATTGTATTCGTTCATCCAATATTGCAACTTCAAGTTTTGCAGCTAAATTCATTTCAAGTTTCAGAATTTCTTTGGCTTCCTCTGAAACTTCATCATAATCTTTTTTCAGTTTAACTGTTGCAGATTGAGTTGAATAAGGTTCATAGTAATCAAGATACTTAGGATAGTTTTCAAATAACTCTTTATTTGATTCTCTATCTGCATGAAAATGAAAAATTAATTTTGCTTTATTTTCCTCTGAGTTTTTTGGTGTTGGTTTAGTATCATCCAAGAAAACCATCTCTTTAACTACATCCCCGTGAAAAAAATGTTTTAGTATGGCTAACTCAGGAGAGCCATTTAGAATCTTACATATTTCCTCGGTAGAAAGAAGAAGCATAGGTTGATTGCTATCATATTTCTTATCTTCCAGAAAAACTCCTTTTTCAACAATCAAGTATTTGTGACTTGTTTTACCTTCCCTATCACTATTCTTTTTCAATATGCCATAATGCAAGAGAAGATTAAAGTCAACATCATCTTTACTGACAATATCAATTCCTGAGTCTTCAAATTTCTTTACATCTAAATCTCCTGGAATAGCATTAAAAACAATACAGGCAAGTTTAGGTCGCAATAAAAAAAACTCGTAACCTATATTATTGTCCATTAGTGAAATGTTAAAAAGCCGAGGATTTGCTTCATTATCTAAATCAACTAAAGGAAATTTTCGCAGGTATGCAGAACAGATTTTCATTTCTAATAGCCCCCAATCTCCTTCTCGTAATTTTCCTGTATTATCTAATACTGCTCGATCAATTTTCTTATTCATCCAGGTAATAAAATCTAAATTCCTTTCGGCAAGAAATGAAAAGTCTTTTCTGTTTCTTTGAATGGAATTATCAATACCTAAATTATCCCTTATAACTACTTTCAAATATTCATGATCAAATTTTTCTGCACTTATGGTTAGGCATAAATTCTTCTTGGAAACCTTGCCCAAATCACCTTCATAAGTAATAGTAGGTATAAGGCAATGTTTTACTGAATTTCTGATAATATTTTCAAGAATCACATAAAAAGCCTGTGCGCCTAAAATGTCATTCGGAATAGCAGCTTTAGTGTTTTCATCACCTTCAAATTCTATTTTGATATTCTTTTTAGACTCGCTTGAATCATCGTAAGTTACTTCGCTTGAGCCGCTGATATATTTGAGAAGGTATGCCTGCCCTTCTTTTTCATTGTTCCCCGTTGACTCTGGTTTTCCATTTTTCATATTTGAAAAACGGCTTAGGATGTCATCTTTTATTGCCGAAGGGAAAGTTATAAGCGGTTCTGTTGTTACAATATCTGCAATAAATTCAATTCTGGTTTGTAAGTATTTTAAAAACGGTCTGATCAATGCGGGTTGCAAATCGTCTTTAGTAACGAGATTTGCCAGCACATGAGAATTTATATTGTGTGACATCTGCCTATCTATTACTTGTGAGATAGCAGCCTTTATGGAATTTCTTTTAGCTTCTTTCGCAAATCTGTAACCGACATCGAACAAATAATTGTAGGTTAAATCTTTATTTGTTTCCGAAATGCTCTTTACAAGTGAGGTTATTTTATTTCGGAAAGATTCATCAATTTGCTTATCGGTTATCAGGTATAGAAATAGTGCACCTTGTCCATTAAATTGGTTTGTAGATGTCAGAAAAGGAGCACCTAACATTGGAATGGAAATCAAAATAGTTTTGTAATTCTCATTTCTGTTTTTGTATAATTTCTCATCGTATAAATGATGAAGTAAAAGATGGTTTGGAAGAGGGTCGCTTCTGTGAAATTTTACACTTCTTTCCTTTACCAACTCATAATCAACATTGGACAATGATAAATTTTGAACGAATGTTTTTTTATCGTCCTCAATTTCTGATAGAGGTCTGTATTTAATTTGCTCAGGATTTATTTGAATCGCAGAATTAAATTTATCCAGATATTTATTGAAATCCTCAGCAATTTCTGTATAGCGTTTGTGCGATTTAAAATCTGGCAATATTGTAATATTCGCTTTGTCTTCATCTGGTTGAATGAAGAACTTCGGAAGATAGTATAAGGACAGGGACTCAGCGAATAAGGTTTTAATAATATTGTCTAAATCACCTTCAAGTGTTTTGATGTCCAAATGATTCTCTTTTTGCCAAACACATAAAAATGCAGATAAAATATCGCTACCAATTGTCGAACACAAAGTTGAATATTCAAAAAAACATGACTTAATGTTATCTTCTCCCAACTCCTTTAAAATAATGTCACGCAGTAATTCAAGACCCGAATTTTCAAAGAAGGATGTAGCATTAATCGTGGATTGAGGTTCATTAAACTCTCTTGCAAGGGTCAGATTCACCCGTTTTAATTCACTCCCATGCTTTAAAATGTTCGGTATTACGGGATCATTAATATCCATTTTGTGGTCTGTTATCCTATTTTGATTGAGGAATCAAATTGCCATTTTGATAATAGCAAGTTTGCAATGACAAGATTAAATCTCCCTTATCGGTAAACTTGAATGGTCCGGTTATGCCATCGAATTGTGTAGCCAAAAGTTCCTTAATTACATTCTCATTAGTAACTGGCGAAGCAGTTTTCTTTGAAGCATAGTAAATAGCATAAGCCATGTCGTAAGCATAGGCATCAGTATAAAGCGGTTCCCTATTATACTTTTTCCTGAACTCATCTCGCCATGCTTTTATTTTCGGCTCATTTTGATTTATCACAAAGTATGGAACTGTGTATCTTAATCCTTCTAATTGTTCGTTGCTTAATTCCGGTGCTGCATCCAATAAATCATAAGAGCACATTGTATTTCCGTCTGCTATGAGGTTGTAGCTTCTGAAATCTTTAATCAACTGTATCATGTGACCTTTAAATCCATTTAATAAAATCAAATCAGGTTTGAAGTTTTTTGCCTTAGCTGCCAAATTTTTAAAATCAGAATTTCCAATATCATAAGGTTCAACCATTACATCTTTTATACCCAATGAATGCAATGCCGGAACAACTATGGAATCAAACTCATATTGACATACTTCTATGTTCACATAGAAGATTGCAACCTTTGTTGGTTTTCTTGATTTTGCATAGTCAATATAGTGTTCCGCCTCAGCATTAAAATTTAACCAAGTCCTGAATGTGTTCGGATATTTAGTGCAGATGTTAGCTGCATACACCCAGGCGAAGTGTGCTATTCCTTTACCACTGAGTTGGTCAATGATTGACATGGTTTGTGGAGAAACACCGGACATATAAATGTTCGGATTTTTGAGCATCTGATTTTGAAAAATACTTACAGTAGTTTTTGGCGCTCCCTGGTTGTCCTGAAAATCGAAATTCAGTGAAGTGGAATTATTCTTCAATGAATCTTTCAGGTCATCCAATGCTAAATTAGCTCCATCTCGAACTGCTACACCATAAGTTGCTAAATCGCCTGTCAACGGCAGGTTACACGCAATCTTAATTTCTTTTGAAGATGTTTTCTGTTGTTGATTGCAACTACTTAATCCTCCAAGAATGGATAGAAATAAGATAGAGAGGAAAACTACATTCCTTTTAATCCAGTGAGTGCTGGTCTTTTTTGTGATGCTCATTTTTAATTTATTTTAGTTGTAAACACATTCATTTAAAAAATTCTTTGACTTAAATTCTGATTCTTCAAACTTGCGACTAAGAGTGCCATTTTTTGCAACAATAACATGAGATGCTAAATGAAAAGCAACCTCCATGTTATGCTCAACGAGAAGCAAGGTTATATTTTTCTCTGCGCTTTTTTTCTTTAAGAAGTCAGAGGTAAAATTTACCATTTCAGGAGACAAACCGGCTGTTGGTTCATCAAGAAACCAAAGATTAGTTTCCTGCACAATCAAAATAGCAAATGACAACATTTGTCTTTCTCCACCGCTCAAATTGCCTGCTCTCTTACTTATTAAATGTTTCAATTTTGGAAACTGCTCGTAAATCACCTCGCTAACTCCATTGCTTAGATTTTTACCACTTTGGTAAGCCGCCAACTCCAAGTGTTCATTGACAGTGAGTGAAGGAATTATTAATCCACCTTGCAGGAAATATGAAATGCCTTGCTTCACTAATGTATGAGGTTTTAAGGTTTTCAACTTGCTGCCGTTATATTTTATATTCCCAGTTTTCAATGGAAGTAATCCTGAAAGAGATTTCAATAGTGTTGACTTGCCAGATCCATTTTGCCCAATTATAGCCAAGACTTCTCCTGCACCGATCTGAAAAGACACATCCTGCAATACAGTATTGCTCCCATAACCTGTTGAGAGATCATTTACTTGCAGAATTGTTGTTTCGTTATTCATAATATTAAATCTTCAGAACTCTGAATTTTCCCTTTCACAAGAAAAAAAACAGCATCACTTATTTCTTTCGCCTTTGCCCGATTATGTTCAATTATTATTATGGTCTTGCCGTTTCCCTTCAATGTTTTCAATGTCTGAGAAATTTGGTCAACCATCTGCCCGCTCACACCTGCAAAGGGTTCATCCAAAAACAGCAATTCTGCTTCACTCATCAGCAACATGCCGATGGAAAGCAGTTTTTGCTGCCCCAAAGAGAGTGAACCAGCAGTTTTCCCAAGTTTTCCCGAAAGCGAGATTTGTTCTGAAATGACTTCTGCCCTTGCCTTTTGAGCATTTTCAAATGCTTGAATTTTTCTTAATTGAAAAAAGTAGTTTGAAACCCTTTCTCCGGGATGATTGCGGGTTGCCAATAAAAGATTGTCGAGGACTGAAAGGTTTTTAAAAATCCGTGGTGTTTGCCAACCTCTTCCAATGCCAAGTTTTGATATTTCTACTGAAGTTAGCCGGTCAATTTCTTTACCGTCAAAAAAGACCTCCCCGGAATCGGCTTTCAGAAAACCACTGAGAATATGAAACAGGGTTGTCTTGCCTGAACCATTTTCTCCAAAAAGGGAAGAAATGGTTGCTGTGGGAACTGACAACGATACATCTTCAAGAACTTTCAGCCCATTGAAATGTTTAGCAATATTTCTTACTTCTAAAATCATTTATTCAAATCTGTATTTTCCGAAAAACCCGTAAGGACGAAACATCACCACCAAAATCAAAATGAGTGCATAAATCATCATTTGCAGATTCGCTGCAACTGCATCAGGAATGTTCAAATACCTTATTGCTTCTGGAAGCAAAACATAAAATATAGCACCCGCAATGGAACCTTTAATGCTTCCTAACCCTCCGATCAGAACAATTGAAATAATTAGAATTGATTCTTCCAGTTTAAAAGAGGTGGGGTCAATGTAATTGAAATATGAGGCAAACAAAGCTCCTGCAATTGCAGATATGCCGCTTGAAATAAGAATTGCAATTGCCTTGTAATAACTTGGGTTTTTACCGAATGACATCAAAGCAAGTTGATCATCACGAACACCCTGAAAGTATCGAGACATAGGAGTTCGATGTAATAGGTAAAAGAATACGCAAACTAAAATGCATACGATTCCGCCAAACAAAGCAAACTGAGGGATTGAATTAAGTTGGAAGCCGAATAAGACTGGTTTTGGAATAGCTGATATTCCAAATGGACCGTTGGTAACAGAAACCCAATTGTAAAGTGTGGTAAAAACAATAACCTGCCACGCTAAGGTTGCCAAAGTGAAAAACAAATCCCGAAGTCGGATAGCAAACCAAATTACAGGAAGGCAAGCCACAAGATTAAAAAGAACTGCACCAGCTAAAGCGATTGAAAAATTTACACCTGATTTTGTAACCAGAAGGGAAGTAGTGTAAGCACCAATACCATAAAATGCTGCCTGAGAAAGAGAGAGCAGTCCTGAATAGCCTGCCAATAAATTCATTGCTAAAGCAAGAATGAGATATATCTCGCACATAATAAGTATGTGAAGTAGGTAGTTCATTTTTCTTCTACACGCATTTTAAATGATACAATTCCTTCAGTTCTCCAAAGGAGAATAAATATCAAAAGCATGAAAGTCATTCCGTCCTTCCATTGTGACGAAAGAAACCATTCTGTAGCAGTTTGAAGTGCCGCAATTAAGAGTGAAGCAATGATGGTCCCCTTCAATGAATTACTACCTCCTATAATAACGGCTGCTGATGCAGTTAATGTGATTGTCATTCCAGAGTAGGGAGTAATTCCAGTATCATACAGTTTAAGGATTGAAGCGATTGCAGCAAGTAAGCCACCGATTATTATTGCAAGTAACCTTATTCTCTTTGTATTAACCCCCAAAACAGAGGCAACCGTTTGTTCGCTCATTACTGCTCTTACACGAAGAAATACTTTTGACTTTTGAAATAGAAGGATAGATGTGAGTATTAAAAAAGCGATTGCAAGTTGAAGTAACTGAATAGGAACGATAGTCAGATTGATAAGAGTTATGCTTTTGCCTAAATCTACATTCATAAATTTAGCTTCATTGCCAAACTTCAATGCAATGAAGTTTACCAGTAAGATATAAACCCCCATTGAAGAAATGAGGGTAATAGCCTGACCTGAATTTTTTTTGGCAAGAGTATAATAGACCAATCGTTCAATAAGAGATGACAAAAGAATAATTACCAAGAAGCATAAGACTATTGAAACCAGCCAAGTTGCCAAAGATTGTTCTGCATTAAAATAATTCAGAAACATCATCAGGAGGTATGAACCGAACACATATATTCCCGCATGGGCTAAATGAAAAACTTTGGTAGTATTAAAAATCAAATTGAATCCTACAGCTACAAGAGCAAGGAGTAATCCTGAAATAATGCTATTAAAGAGAAGCTGTAGAAACATAAATTTTACAAAACAATTTTATTTTGGGTTTTCTCCGGTTTTCTCTCACAAAAACCAAAGATTTTCCTTTCCAAAATCCGGCAACTTGTCATGCTGGAAATGGGGGTAAATCTCAGCTACCATTTCCGGGTATTTGATGGTAACAGGCAAGCTCTGCTGATTGGTGCTTTTCCAATACATGCGGCTGAACTGATACACCTGGTCAATTAACTGTTCCACTAAGTTCATGTCGTCCAACATTCCTTCGACAGTGGAGGACAGGGCAATCTTTACCGGAAAGTGATATTCTTTTTGTGCCGGTTTTGATGCTGCATCATAGCGGGTATTATTGAATAAAAGGTATTCTGCCTTTCCCACTTTTGCGATTGTTCCGCTGTATGGCATTAAGTTTTGTGCATCGCTGTAATCAAAGCCCAACAGTTCTTTGCTTTCGGTTTTATTGATGGTAACAACAATTACAGGAATGTTCAATCCCAATGTATGGAGCGTTCGCATGATTGGCTCCAATTCTTTTTTGCCAATGTCTTTGTAGAAATGAATGATCAACCGTTTTACGGTGTGATTGGTAACGATAAACTTTCCTACAGCTTCTCTGATTGAACCTGCAATGCTTGTTGTATCATCACTGCGGAAGCAGTCAAACCCTTTAAAAATTCCTTCATTGTTGAAGCAGAAAGCTGAACCTACAAACCTTGTTTTTCTTGTAACGGAATAAAATGCACCAACGCCAACAATCAATTCATCAACGGGTGGTCTATCGAGTTTCCAAGGGATGCCTCCGAACTTTGCAAGCATTGCAATTTCAATGTGCGGTAAAAAAGTATTGAAGTAGGAATTTGGTTTTCCATTTTTGTAAAGGTGTTCGCTTTTGATTACCTGCGAAAGCACTCCTTCATACAAAAGGATCTCTTTGATCTTGTAGTAAATGTTTTTTCTCGTTTCATCTTTCTCTAACTTCGGAACGGGATTTACAAACAGTGCCATGTATTGCGTATCAGGCAACCAATCAGTATTCCGCACGGCATTCTTCACGGCTGCCACTGCATTTTGAACGGTATCGAACTCTATATTTTTTGAGATGTCAAGTTCAAAAGGCATTTTGATGTAATCCTGCATCTTTGGAAATGGAAACCTGTCGTCTTTATATCCGGTGTTCAGGTATTTGTATAGCTCAGTTACTGCTCCTGCTTTATCGGATGCCTGGTAAATAAAAAAGAACTTGAAGTTGCTTGGATGCTGCGGTAAGCGATAAGGACCTTTACTTTTAAAATCTTTCTTTGGTTCCTTTCCTTTTCTATGCCCTGAGCCATCCGGCAGCTTGGAATACAACAAGTCGTTGGAGGTGGGATTGATAATGCGAACCTGCTCCACAGAAGGTTTGTAAAAACCATCCTGCGATAAATCAATTATCTGGCGGAAAGGATCTGTTCGTAAATAAGTGGTGTAAAAGTCCTGCAAAAAATTCAGGTATTTGGGATACCTGTTTTTTAAATCCGGTATGTCAAAAGCAATTTCAAAATGCGGTTTGATTTGATTGCTTAATACCGGATAACAGTTCTCAGGTTGATTGATTACTTCTTCAGGTCGGTATTTCCATTTGTATAAACGACCATTGCAAACAACCCAATTGTAGAGATTTGTATTGAAGTTGTAAATTTTTGAAACAGGAGTTTTCAGAACCTTTGTTGTTCCATCGAATGAAAGCACCAATTCAGGATTATCCGTAACTCTGCCGTGCTGCACCTTTAAAGTAAACTGGTTGTAAACATTGAATTTATTTGTGCTCTTTTCAGCATTGTGAAACCATACCTCCGTTTCGCTTGTGAAGTTTTGGTGCATAATGTCTGCAATGCCTTCAAAATATTTTCTGATGAGGTAACGGTAGTAATGATTTGCAAACCGGGTGGAAACTGACAAGTCAATGTCCAGTTCGATTGCGCCTTCTTTGGCTGGTTGAAAATCGGTGTAGAGTTTTTGCAGTTGTTGTAATTCTTCTTCTGTGAATTTATCTTCCAGCAACCCTTCCAAATCATCCTTAAATACCGGAACAAAGGCAGGCTGCCTTTGCCGATATAATGCAAAAGTTTTTTTGCCTGCCGGTGGATTGAACGGGATGATATTTAAGAGTAGAGATTGCTGCATTCTTTCACATTACTTTTGTTTTTAGTTTTTGTTCTATTTTTTCATAATCACCGACATAAGCTGTCATTAAAGATTTCCAAAGTTTCCCGTGATTGGGAACATGAATGTGTAACAGTTCGTGAACCATTACATAATCACCCAATTTTTTTTCCATTGTAAGCAGTTCATCATTGAAGGATAAAATGCCATTGGAAGAACACGATGCCCATTTATTTTTCATTGGTCTGATGTAAACTGCTTTTACATCCACTTTGATTTTATCAGCAAAGTGATGCACTCTTTCTTTGAACTCTGTTTTATCCTCCCAAGTTTTCATCACTTACATTTTAAATGCTTTGAATAACTGACTGAAAAAATCATCTACGAATGCCACAGCATCATCCATGCTCACGGCTGTATCAATACCAAGTATGGCATAGTAAACCTGTTCACGAAGTGAACGAAGGTCTTTCTCACTTTCTTTCCAGTAAGGATGTTTTACAAATGCCTGTTTGATTACTCTTGCAATTCCATCCGGGTCTTTATATTTTTTTTCCTGCAACTTCCGAAACACGAAGTAGGTAATATCATCAAACTGTTTTTCTGCCTGTTCTTTTTTCTGCTCCACTGTTTGCTGCATTAATGCTTCCAATGCAGTAAGTGTTTCTTTTGTTGTTTGCTGAGTATCTTCATACCTCTCCTGAATTTCCTCTGCCTTTTGCCTCATTGACAATAGCATCAGATTATTTTCTTCATCATCTACCGCTTTCTCAATGCTCTTAACAAGGTTGATGATTTTTACATTGTCCGGTGTGTTGTCTTCTTTAATCTGTTTTAAGGTGTGTTCATTGATTTCAAAAAACTCCGTGGTTTCTGTCAGTCCGTATATCTCCACATTTTCTTTTACCAAATTCTCTGTTTTACGCATGAACTCACGGTCAGCATATATCCTTTTCATAAAGGCATTACGAACAATTGCATAAATTTTTGATAGCAGTGTGTAACTATCAATGTAAGGACCTAAGAAAGCATCAGGGGAAATGATTTCATAAAGCATTTCCAACTGCTTGTAAACTTTAAAGAACTCGGTGCGTTTGGATTTGTCTTTGAAGTGTTCAATCAGTTTGTCGGTTTCCTTATCTGTAAACGGATGGCTCACTAAGGAGAGATACATTTTTCCTTCCTTCTCCATCAGTTTTTTGAAAAGGTCTTTCAGCAAATCAATATCCTTTACTACTGAGCTTACTTCATCACTATCAAACGAAAGCGCCTTTTCCAGCTTATCAAAAATGCCAATGAAGTCAAGAACAAAACCGTGAGGTTTTTTCATTTCCTTTTCCTCATTCTCATAAGGTCTGTTTACCCGTGCAATTGCCTGAAGCAATGTGTGGTCACGCATGGGTTTATCGAGATACATTGCGTAAAGACATGGAGCATCATAGCCGGTGAGTAATTTTTCTGTTACAATTAAAATCTTCGGTTGCTTATCAAGGTTGGCAAAATCTTTTCTGATTTGCTTTTCCTGTTCAGGACTCATGTAGTATTCCTTCATTGCCACACTGTCATTTTCTCCGGCTGTGTAAACCACTTTTGAATATGCAGGCGGCAAGTGTTTATCCAATTCCTGTTTGTATAAGGCACATGCTTCCCTGTCCACTGCAACCAAAAAAGCTTTGTAACCCATTGGTTCTACATTTTTCTGAAAGTGTTCTGCTACATATTTTCCTACAACTTCCACCCGTTGTGTGGCTTTCAAAAATGTTTTTGTGCGGACTGCCTTCTCTAAAATTTTATTCAGTTCTTCAATGTCGGTAATGCCTTCTTCTTTTGCCAATGCAAAAAATTCCTGTTCCAAAAGTTCCGCAGGAACTCTCATTTCATTGGGTGCAAGAGCATAGAAAAGCGGGAGTGTTGTTCCGTCTTTAATAGAATCGGCAATTGAGTATTTATGTAAATACCCTTTTGCATCATCCACTCCAAAAATTTTGAATGTGCCTTTGCCATACTGTATTTTGTCAACTGGTGTTCCGGTGAAACCAATAAGCGAAGCGTTTGGTATGGCTGCCATCAGGTAAGTTCCTAAATCTCCTCCTGTGGTTCGGTGTGCTTCGTCAATGAGAATGAAAATATTTTTTCGCTGATTGATGTCTTTGTCCATGCCACGGAACTTGTGAATCATTGTTACAATGATTCCACGATAATCTTCTTTCAGCAGCTTGTTTAAATCACGGATGGTTTCTGCTTTGGTAACTGCGGCAATGCCTAATGCTTCTAAGTTCCGCATCATCTGGTCTTGCAATTCGTTGCGGTCAATCATCAGCAGAATGGTGGGCTTTTCTGCTGACGGTGCTTTGTAAAGCATCTCTGCACTCTTGATGATGGTAAAAGTTTTTCCGCTGCCCTGTGTATGCCAAATCAACCCTCTGCGTTTTTGTGTGTCCTGTGCCCGGTCAACAACCAAATCAACTGCTTCGGTTTGGTGTTGTTTAAGAATGAATTTTTCTAACTGCTCATCTTTTTCGGCAAACAGGATAAAGTTTTTGAGGAACATCAGCACCTGCGGAATGGTGCAGAATGTTTTTGTTTTCGCCTCAAGGTTTCCAATCTCATTGTGTTTCCAGGTGAAAATATTTCTGCGGCTCATGTTCCAGGTTACTCCGTAGGAGAAACCAAGCGATTCCGTTACTGTAAATATTTGCTGTGGCATCATCATTTCCGGTGTTTCGTTGTGATACCTGCGTAGCTGGTCAATGCCTATGGCGATGGCTTCATCTTTTGTTGCGTTCTTACATTCAATTACTAAAACGGGAATACCATTGATAAGAAAAACAATATCCTCACGGTTGGCATAAGTGCCGTTGGTTCCATAATATTCCTTTGTAACCTGATAAATGTTTGCTCCCTGATTGGTGTAGTCAATCAGTTTAAGATTGCGTTCTCTTTTTTCTGCTGATACATAATATGTTTTTTCTCCCCTGAGGTAAGCAAGAAATTCACGGTTGCCTGAAACGCTGCCCTGCAATTGGGAAAGTGTGCGGACTAATTCTTCTTTGCTGTATTCGTAAGCAGGATTGAACTCTTTTACTTTCTGAAATAAAATATCGTTAAAGAACCATGAGGCACTGATAGCACGGTCTCTTGGTGTGGCTGCGGTATTATCAAAACTGCGGAATGCTTCTGCCTCTGCACGGGTAACTAATTGCCAACCTATTTGTGTTGCATACAGCAACATTCTATCCTGCACAGAAAGTTGCTCTGTGGGGTTTGGGGTTATATCCGGTGCAGTTGATTTACTCATTGCTTATACTTTTTCAGTTTTGGTTTCCATTTCTGATTCCGTTTTTTGCTCTGCATTTGGCAAGCGTATGTTACCTGTTAAAAGATTAAATTGCATTGATTGAAATAAACTTGACAGCACTTTATTTATCTGTTCCCTTATCTCTATTGCTGATTGAATTAACGAAAGAATTTTTGCAATAGAATCCTGTTCTACTCTTTCAGGTTTTGGAAATAACAATGCCTTCACTCTTGCCTGTGATAAGTTGGGTATTGTGGTTTTGTTTCCTGCACCATTGTAATACTCAGTAAGTTTTAAGCAATACATCATCCAGTAAACAAAGTATAATGGATTAGTGGAATCATTCTTAGCTCGTAAACGGTGCAAGTGGTTTTGATAGTAAATACCTTCCATTTCAGTTGTAACTAAAGCAGTTCTTCCCACATCACCACCTTCACAAACCAACACATCATTCACCTGTAGTTTCATTCTCAATTCCTCTGCTGCTGTGAAATTCATTTCATCCAAAACAGTTAAATCAATCTTGTTCCAAAAAACATTTGAAGTGCGTAGAAATGGTTTTTGATTATCTCCATCTTTGGTTTTAGCGGAAACCTGTTTCCCCTGCTGTATGTCAAATTCACTTCCTATAGTAACAGGTTCCCAATCAGCAGGAATTTCACCAATGTCTGTTTGCTGAGTTGAATCACTTTGAGTGCCGTCAGAAAGAATTTTCAGTAATGAGTTGTTCAATTCTGAATCTATCAGTTGTGCTTCTTCTTCAAGGTCGTGAAGCTCGGCAACCAATTCACTAATGTCACGATGGTTAATATCATCAGCAGTATGAATGTATTTATTAGGGCTAAGGTTGAAATCGTGCTTTTCAATTTCAGCACGATTCACAATCCGGCTGAGTTTTTCCACTTCACGCCAATTGATGAAAGTATCTGCAATTACATCTGCGCTGTCTTCATCAATATAATTTTTCGGGTTGCCCTTGATGAAATGACGGGTAGCATTCAACAGAAATATTTTCCCTGCTTTATCTGTTCCACTTTTAGCTTTATTCAAAAACAAAATGATGCCTGGTGCAGATGTGTTGTAGAAAAGATTGTCGGGTAAATAAATTACTCCCTCAATCAAATCATTTTCTATAAACCATTTGCGAATGTCCTTCTCTGAACTTTTACTTGTGCTGCCACTGCCACGACTTACCGCACCTGTATCGAGAATAATAGCTGCCCTGCCGTTGTCTTTCATGCTTGCTAAAATGTGCTGTGCCCAAGCCCAGTCAGCAGTGCCCGGAGGAGGGAAATCAACAACTGTTCCGTCAGGGTGTGTATGCCCGAAGCGGTTGAGTTCATCATTATCATAAGTGGATTTGCTAAAGCTGTCCTGGTTCCACATTGGGTTTGCAGTAACAAGGTCAAACTTTTTCAATGCGTTGCCGGGTGCATCAAAACGGCTTGGGTTGGTCATGGTATTGCCAATGGAAATTTGTCCTTCAATATCATGTATTACCATGTTCATGTTTGCCATTGCCCATGTAGCAGGGTTGAACTCCTGTCCGAAAAGTTTTAGCGGTGCGTATTTGTCATTCGCAGCGGCTTGCATTTTTTCCTGCAATACCAATTGCATTTTAATAAGCAAACCTGCACTGCCTGTGTTGGGGTCGTATGCTTCCATGCCCGGTTCGGGGTTAAGAATACGAGCCATAATCATCCCTACTTCTTTCGGGGTGTAAAACTCACCTGCGGATTGTCCACCGCCTTCAGCAAACTTGCGTATGAGGTATTCGTAACTTCTGCCAATGATGTCGGGTTCTACATCATGCAGCCCTAATCCTTTTTCTGAAATTTTTGTAATGAGGCGGTTGAGAGAATCATCATCAATATCCCGTTGCCCGTGTGTGGTTGCGTTAAAGTCAATACGGTTAATGATTCCATCCAGCGGTTTGTTTTCACGGGCAATGCTCCGCATGATGTCGGTGAGTTGTTGACCTACACTTTCATTTTCTTTTGCCACCAACAAACGAACAACTTCCCAGGTGCGGTCTTTCTCCAAATCTTTTGCACGAAGCGGTAAATAGAAGCGAACTAATTTATGGTCCTTCTCTATCAATTGCAATGCACGGGTGCGACTTGAGACTTTTTCTGCCACACGGTTTACTTCATCGTCAAATACATCACACAATCGTTTGGTGAACACCAAAGGGAGAATGTAATCTTTGAATTTGGGAGCATCCTGAGCGCCACGAATGGCACAGGCAGCATCCCATAGCCACTGCTCCAATGATTTTTCTTTTTCGTTATTTTTTGCCATTCGCTTTTTTATTTATCGTTTTTATTTAACCAATTGAGTTGCTTTCCACCAATAGAAAAATGCTTCCGGGCTTGACTTCTTCAACTTATTCAGTTTTGTATTGTGTGGCTGTTCAATCACTGCATCAGCAACTTGTTTGGGATCTTTGAACTTCTCAAATGTTTTCTGATCCGTTGCGATGAGGCGGGATAAATAAGCCGCCTTTGCAGAATGCGGAATCGCTTTATCAATATGGTAGGATTCAGAAAAAATAAATCGTTCCACCCGCTGTATGCCCTGCTGCAACTGGTCAAAATTTTCTTTGTCCACTGCTCCCCGAAGTGAAAGACAAAGGGAGGTTTGGTAAATATCGTCCAGCACATCAGAAGGTTGCGCATCTTTCAGTTCACGGTAAACCATTTCTGTTTTTACAATTTTGCCGAAAGTGGTTTTTATCACTTCCAAATCTTCGGCTACATCGAAGATGTTGCCGATGTCGTAAAGCTGCTTGATGATTTCCATGCTCATGCTGTCGTCCTTCTTGAAATAAGGAATGCCGGTGGTATTGGGAGCGAACGCAGTGAGCTTATCGCCAAGCAAATCTTCAAAGGATGGAATATTTACCTGAGCGAGTTTTGCCGTGGTTACAAGAAAGCCGGATTTGATTTCGTGCTGTGAAATATTCTTGTAGTTGTTGGCTTCAAAAAGAATGTCGAGCAAAACCGCTTCCTCTCCTGCATTGGTTTTGTGAACAGGTGTGTAGAAAAATTTGTAGTGTGCCTTTTCAATGGATGAAGCAGCCGTGCGGTGTTGCATCTCCACCCGGTTGAAGCCCTGCTGTTTTGCAAATGCTGCAAAGATTTCATCAAGGTCTTTCCTGTTTTCTGAAATGATGATGTCAATGTCAATTGACAACCGCTTGGCTGAGTTTGTCAAAAGCATCAATGCTGTTCCTCCTTTGAATACAAAAGGCAACCCTGATTTGGACAATCCCTCTAAAAGCAGCAATGCACGAATAACTTTCTCCACGAGAATTTTATCCGCATTCCGGTTGGCTCTGGATACTTTTTCAATCCATTCGGGTGTTAGTGTTTCTTTGCTTATCATATCGAACTATAAAGCGGCAGCATTACATTATCTGCTGCCGGAATTTTGAAACCTTGTTTAAGTAATTATTGAATGCTTCTTTCTTTCTTCTCCTGTCAGCATATCGAAGCATTTTATTTTCGTTCACAGTATATTTTTCAAAAGCATTTTTGAAAATGGTTTGCATTTCGCCTCCCTGCTGCGCTGCAAAAATTGTTTCGTCACTGAAAATGTCAACCAGGATTTTTTCGAGGGTTACGGTTTGCACACCTTGCACATTTTGCATTGGTGCTTCCGAAACAAGGGGTTTAATGATCATTGCTTCTTTTTCCGAAGAAGCGTAGCGACTGAGGATGTCGGAAGTGGGGTCAAGAAAAACATTTTTATAAGTGTCTTTCAAAAAATAAAAAACGGATTCGATGGTGTCTTTTTCAGCTTCAACGAGTGTGTAAAACCTGCCGGGCTGGTGAATCATCAGCTCGTTCAGAACGGATGTGTTCCATAAGCAGATTTGCAGGTAAGGAAACTGCCTGTGCAGTTTGTTGTATAGGGTTTTGATTTTTGAAGAAACCTGCGGAACAAAATTTCTGCCTTCTCCCAAGGCAAATTTGCCCCTGCCAACCCTTGAAAGCACACCTGTTTGCACCAAGGTGTAAACCCTCCAATTGACGGTTGTTTCCTTTACATTGGGCTCAAACTCCCTGTAGAACTGCACAATGTCCCTGCTTCCAAAGATGCTATGCCCTTTGAAATGCTGCCGGAGCTTCTGAATATTTAATTTATCGTTTGCGATGGCTTTAAGTATTTCGGGGACAAATATAGTAAATCTATAAAACGGCAGCAAATGGAAAAAGCTGCCAAAAAATAGAAAATGGGCAGATTTGCTAAAGAATGACTGGCTTTTGGTTGATTGGCAGGCAGTTGCAAAGTTGCAAACTTTGCAAAGGATGCAAATTACGGCTTGCTGTAATGCCCGGTCTTGGGCTGTGTAAGATGCTTGCCTAACAAGCTGCTGAGAAGTCCGTCAACGGACCGTGGGGACATGTGGAATTGAGAACCTAAGGCAACTGCCTGTTGCCTTGAAAATTCCTGAGGCAAAGCCGCAAGGAATTTGCGTTTGTTGTCGCTGCCCCTGAAATGGGTTTCTTCTGTTTGCTTCGGCAGGTTGTTGAACATGAGAATTGAATGCTGTAAATAAATTTCAGCCAACCGCAAAGCGGTGCTGAAATCTTCATCGGTGCAAACCATTTGGTTTGTAACTTCTGCATTCTCAAATTTTCGCAGGGCTGTAAACAACATGGCGATGCGGTAAATGATCAAGCCCAACCGCTTTACAATGCTTGCTGCTTCTTCTGCTGTGAACATGGTTACATCATGGAGCCATGATTCACAAGTTTCATTTAACTGCTGCCATTGCTCACGGGTTAGTTCAATGTTTGTTTCTTCCCTCTGAAGAAACTGAACCAACTGAAACACCTGCTGTGAAAGTTGTTTGAAGTGCTCTGTAAGGTTTAATCGTTGTGCATAGGGTGAAACATCCTTCCAGTTCTGCTCAACTTTAAAAGCGTAAAAGAGGAAGCGGCTGAATAAGCCGTCTTCCGATGAAGCGATTAAACCGATTACCTGTCCCGGAGTGCCTGTCAAGGTAACTGATAAGCGGGGGTCGTTCACTTCAATAAATTCATTGTTTGCTTTTCGGGAACTTGAAATCCTTTCATGGTGAAATGCTTTGCGAAGCATATCACTGTAACCACCCCAATCTTGTTTAAAAACATTACCCATTGTGTCGGCTTCCGTTTCGCAAATGATTCCGAAACCTTCATTCTGTTCTAAGTGTGATAGAATTTTTGCGTAACTGGTATTTGCAGGAATGAATATGACTTTGAAAGCTGGCTGCTCCGGTGGTTCTTCAACGGATGTGTCTTTTTTGTTCTTGGCTTTTTCTCTTGCCTTGTGCTCGGACATTTCTGTTTTGAATTGTGTTTCTGCATCCTTGCTTGACTGAACAACTGACTGGTGGTAAACATCTGCCAGCATCTTTGCAAACTTCATTGCTCCCTTGCCACTGGCAGCCGGAGCGATAGCGAAGGAATAAAGGTTTGGAAAGACTTCCTGTCCGTCATAAACTCCTTTCACACCGGGCAAACATCCGCTCAGGATTGGCAATGCACCTGTGAGAAAAACATCCCGTTCCCTGAGTTGTGAAAATGCTATCGCACCGTTGCGAATGATGTCAGGCATTTTTGAGAAGAGTTCATCAGGAACAAGCGGTGTTTGCTTTAAGAAGTCCTCAAAGGGGTGATCTTGCAGCTTTGCAGAGTTTGCAAACTTTGCAAACTCGTTTGAATGGTGTGTGTATGCGCTGCGGAAGGAGGAACGAATTTCTTTTTCAGGCAGGTCAAATTTCTGCAAGCAAAATTGCAAAGCAATTTCTTGCGGAATGCCTTTGCGGTTTGCGTTTGAAGCGAAGCGATAAATGAAATCGTTACGATTGCCTTCTGTGTATGTTGCTTTCTGCTCTGTGAAACGCAAACAATCATTCAATGCTTCTGACCAGTCATTTTCTTCCGGCTCTTGTTGCGGTTCATCCACTGGCGGTTTGGGTGGAGGTGGAGCAGAGGAAAGTTTGATTTCAAACTTTTCACAGTTGAGGTTTTTGTAAAGTCCCGGGTCGTGGCTCATGAAGCAAAGCCGTGTGATGTCTTTACATTTTGGGTCTGTTACAATTCTTACTTTTTCTTCATAGAAATGCTGCACCTGCTTGTAAGCAATTTCGTGATGCTCTGCACCTGTATTTACTTCTACAAAAACTTTTAAGCCGTTACCACTTGGGCTGCGAAAGCAAAGAAAGGTGTAAGGAATGGAGCAAATGACTTTGAATGCTTCTGTAAGCTGCTCCGGTGTGAGTTTGTCAAAGTCCAGGTGAATGAAACCGCTGTATTGCTCCATGTTGGGAAGCAATCTTTGATCTTTGAAAGTTGCTGAAGGTGTGAAGGCAAGAAGTTTTTGCTTCTTGGCTTTCGCTTCTTCCTCTTTGCCATTGGCAATGAGTAATTGGATTTCGTCAACCTCCGCTTTGTATTTGTCGGAAGCAATCC
This sequence comes from uncultured Bifidobacteriaceae bacterium, assembly GCA_964424455.1. Taxonomy (GTDB): domain Bacteria; phylum Bacteroidota; class Bacteroidia; order Chitinophagales; family UBA10324; genus CAYRJA01. The sequence continues at coordinate 5,489 of CAYRJA010000017.1, read as the reverse complement.
AATTAGAAATCACGATTAGTGATTTATTCTCTACCGGAACTGTAAAGTTCCTGAATATTGTGCAGGATGCCATCTTTCAATCTTTCTGTTTGCATTAGAAAATTCTACTTCCCTCTCTTGTTGCGGATGATGTAATCAGTAGCCATCTTGTCAATTTCATCGGCTGCTGACTGCCGATTGCGCTGCAACCAGGTGTCAATTTCATCACGCCTGAAGTAGAGCTTCTTTCCCTGCGGACAGAAATGCGGAATTTGCTTTTGGCTTGTAAGTTTGTAGAGATGTGAGGGTGAAACATCAAGGTATTTACACGCCTCATCAAAATTCAATACTGCTTTTTGCAGTATGTTTTGCTCGTTGAGTTTGCTTGCAATCTCGGTGAGCTTTTCTAATATTAATTCTTCGTGAGCCATCGTTTTATATTTTTAAAATGATGGTGCAAACCTCACGAACACATAAAGGGAAAAGGTTAAGGCATTAACCCCTTACTCAGATAAATGAATAATCTGAATGTTTTTTATTGCAGATGCTTAAAGATTTTGTCAATGGTTGCTTTCTCTTTTGGTTCAAGTTTATTTTTTGAACCACTTGCAGAAAGATTGTTTGCTTTCAAGAGTGTGTCTTTTTTGGAATAGAATACTTGCGACTTTTCGATGTTGGATAAAGTCAACTGATTGAAGTAGGGCTGGAGCTTATCAATGCAATAACGGAAGTGTTTTGTTTCGCAACCTATCTGAATTTTTGTTGCACCGGGTAAAATATTTTTTGCTGTAAGCACTTTGATAAAATCATCAGCGGTGCATACATCTTCATTCAACAAAGTAATTTGAAAACAAAGCTGATTTACTACTGTCTTTAGTTTTTGCAAATCATCTTTGAAGCCAAAGCAAATTCCTTCCTGGCTGCTGTTGTATTCGTTACTATCAACTGCATCAGTTACAAGTGGTGCAATGAACTCAATTTGCTGAACTGCTGATAGAGGTAATTCCAAATCTAAAACATAAAAATCATCGAGTGTTGTAAGTTGTTGTAAGCTGCTTTCAAAACTTTTTTGCAAACTGAAATAAAGATGTATCAGGCAATGTTTGAGATAATGTAAAGCGTAATGAACATGATTACTATTTTCATCGGGAACGGCAGCAAATCCTTGCTCCTTTAATTCCGTTGTTACCTGCTTTGCTAAAACTCTGATATTGGTAAGTGTCTTTCCGATTTGATAACGAATGTCAACTAAGTCAGTCCAGTTTGCAGCTTGCTGCAAAACTGAATTGAACACACGAAGTGTTTCTGTTGTAATGACGAAATAATAAAATTGCGTTGCTGAATCTTTGTATTTGGGCAACGGTGAATTGAATAGAAGTTGCTGCACAGGAACATTTGCCGGAGTTGCTGCTGACAACACTTTTTGCAAGTCAGGAAAATCGTTGAGGAGTGCAAAAAGTTGTGACTGCAATTCACTGTTTGTTTTTGTTGAAGCTGCTTTAGCGGCTTTCAACAATTCAGTGAATCGCCTGGTATTTGTTGCATCAATTTTCCACGGCTTTAATGTGCCGTGAATGATGCCGTCTAAAATTTTTATATCCATATTCATACATTAATTTACGAAACAGGCGCAGGTGGAGGAGGAGGATTCAAAAATGAAATGTTTAATAATTCCAGTTGATTGGATTCATTTCCCAGTGTAACATTCCATCTTGTTTCTAAAAAATTTAATAGCATAATCCCTCTTGCTTTAATTTCCTCTGCTGTCCATTGTTTATAATTTGATACTTCAATTTCCGAATAAGAACCGTTCTCATACCCGTTGCGCTGAACATTACCCTTTGCATCTTTCCTAATTGTTTTTTTATCATCAAAGCAATCATTTTGCAAACTGGAGTTTATGCTTTGTGATAACGGCAATAGATTACCAAGGGATCCGCTTAGAAATGCTTTTTCCTCGTCTGATTGACTGGCAAAAGCTGAGACCCAACAGGAATTGGTTGGTGTTTGCGGGAAAATATGTTCAATAGAAACTTTATCCTTTTCACTCTTTACAAAGTAGTCCCATGATATTTTCGGAATGTTCCTGGATTGCATAACCCGTTCTTCGTATTCAAAGAGAAAATACCTGATGCCGTTCCATCCGTAAAATCCATCTCCTCCGGTCTTAAACTTTTTGTAGATGTAATCCTTGAAGAACGAATATTTGAAAGAGCCATCTTCATTGAAGGTCCAGTTTAAATCTTCTGAAAGCTGACTAATGATAGCAGGGATTTTTGTTTCACCGCTGTATAATTCTCTTGAATAGTTGTAATAAACACTGCTCTTGAAGTTCGCCTGTGCCCTGCCTAACCTGAAGGCAAGGAAAATAAATCTCTCTATTGCCTTAAAAAGTTCAATTCGGTCAGCAGTAGTGACATTTGGCGCAACAAATGAACTTACAACAAGTGGTCGGAAATAACCAATGCCAATACGATTGAGTTTATCAATCCACAGTTGTTCTTCGGGTTGCAAGTCTGGATTACTGCCGGGATAATGAGAATTATACCAGTGTCTTGCAACTTCTTTCAGTGAATCTACATAGTCGTTGATTTCTTCAATGCCAAGTTTAGAAACTTCTTTTAGGGTTGAGTTACCTTCTGAACTTTGTTCTTCGTTATCATTTTCATCCCAATCTTCTTTTACCTCTTCAACAGATTCAAGGGCTGATAAATCAACAGTGATTTTTTGAAGAACATTTTTTGGTGTGAATTGCTCGTCAAGCAGAAAGGTTATGTAATCGCTTCCTTTCTTACGGGAGTATTTAAAATACATGATCCAGTGAGCATATAAAAAATCATCATCGTTTAACGGTTTGTTTTTATTTCTGCCTAACTGGTGATAAATTTCTTTCCATGCTTTGTTTACATTGTCCCTTACGGATTTTCTTACATCATCTTTTACTTCAGCGGGAGAATAAAGAGTCGTGAGGTAGATTAAGCGGTTCTTCAAAAGTTCGAGGTCTGATAATTTCTTACCACGATTGTTCATTGTTTCAAAAGCAACATACACATCAAAGTCATCGCTTATCTCATAAACATTGAACATCATTTTAAGCGTTAGCTTTTTGTATAAATTTTCGATGGCTGCGATACCCTGATTCTGTAACAGAGCCGACAAATTCTTCCTGAAAAATATCTTAGCGTTTTCAAGATTAAGAGTGTAAAATGTTTCTTCGATAGTGCCGCTATTGGGTTCATTGAAAATTTTATGACGAAGAAAATTGAAACTTGGATTGTCTGATTCGTAACCGAATAAATAAGTGTTGATGATATGTTGCGGAGGTTTTGAAATGATGATGTAGTTCTCTTTGATGTCTTTCAATTTGAAAGTTCCGAGATAAACCGAATCATCTTCCTTCGTTTTATTTTCCGGCAATGATTTAACTGCTTCAATCAATGAATGTATCAGGATCACTGAGGTGGTTAATCTTTGCTGACCATCAACAATGAAAAACGGTTTGTAAGTTCTGTCCTGAACAAGCCAATGCTCATCATTCCATTTAGACCACTTTTCTTTTTCGACTGCTTTCAATGAAAGCACACCAGTGTAATGTGAACGGTGTTCATCAAGATTCATAATGTCTTCCCAAAATTCAAGCAATTGCTTTTCACCCCAGGCAAATCCACGCTGATAGTCGGGTATTCTGAAAATCTTTTTGTGGAATATATCTGATAACGATTGTAAGGTTTCCATTTCAGTTATGATTTAGATTTATTCAAATGAAGTTTAAAAAATATCAAGTTTGATTTTGTTTGCTGCATCTTTCTTTTTCTCGTCAATAATTTTTGCATACACCTGAGTTGTTTTTAAATCTTTATGACCTAACAATTTTGAAACGGTGTAAATGTCAGTTCCAAGTGTAAGCTGCAAAGTTGCGTAAGTATGCCTTGCACAGTGAAAGGTAATTGTCTTGCTGATACCGGCTTTCATTACCCATTGCTGTAATTTCAGATTGTGCCATGCAGAATATTTCAAACCAATGAAAACTCTTTCTTCGTTTTCTCCTCTCTCACCTAATAAAGAAATTGCCTGTTCTGAAATGGGCAATGTTTCTGCACCTTTTGTTTTCTGCTGACGGAAACGGATATAATGACCAACTTCTTTTGAGTGTTGAACTTCTGCCCACACTAATTTATTTACATCACTCCAACGCAACCCGGTGAGAGCAGAAAAAAGAAATGCTCTTTTCAAAATTGGTATTTCGCAATCCAATTTTGCAATGGCTTGCAATTCTTCATAGGTAAGAAATTCCCTTTCTGATTCCCCTGGCTTTATTCCGTCTGTTTCATCAGCCGGATTTCTTTGCAGGATTCCTTCTTTGTATGCTTCCCGCAAAGCTGCACGGATTTTATTGTAGTAAGATGATGCTGAGTTTTGCGAAAGCAAAGTATGCGAAGGTGTTTTTGCTTCCTTCTGTAAATACTCTTTGAAACTTTCTAACCAGCGTTTATCAATCTGAGAAAAAACAACATCAACCTTCGCAAACTTTTTCAGATGCTTCAATGCACTATCCCAATTTCCGTAATTGCCTTCGCTGTCTTTTCTTTTCTCTGCAAGGTATTCTACATAGCGTAGGAAACTCCCTTTCATTTTTCCCTGGTCTTGAAAACCGTAAATACCATTTTGCAATTCAAGATGGCGCTTGCTGCGGATGGATTCAGCCAACGCAAGTGTCTTACGATTTTCTTCTTTCTGTTCCTTTGTGAGTTTACCTTTCTCCGGCTCCGGTATCAGGTAGAGTTGCAAATACTCATAGTTGCGCTTGCCTTGGTGATAATAGTCGAGATACAAACTGACCTTATCATTCTTCATGCGGTTGCGAAGTGTTACTTTCATCTTTCAGTTATTTAAAGAGGTTATTGATTTCTTTCCGTGCAATGATTGTTCTGCTGCCCAACTTCGCAGCTTTGATATTACCTGCATCAATCATTCTGTAAATGGTCCATCTGCTTGCTCCGATTAACTGGCAAGTTTCTTTGATGCTGAGAAATTCTTTTTGATTGACAATAGGGTTGAACGGCTTCAACTCATTCTCTTTCTGAATTGCTTGCTCAACTTTGACAGCTCTGAGCCGTGCTTTGTATGCTCTCTTTGCACAGTTGTCAGAACAGAATTGAGTTACAGTTGTCTTTGCAGTGAAGTTTTTTCCGCAGTGCTGGCAGGTTTTTTCTAATCGAATGTTGCTACTCATTTTGTTGCTCTTTGTTGTTTGCTGTTGCAGGGTGTTGCTATATGTAGCATCTTTTCCCTTTTACTGAAATCTTGTTGCCCGACAACAAGGGCAACAATTCAGGGCAACAGGTGAGCAACAAAAATAGGTAAAAAAGTAGAGATAGGCAACAAATAAGAGAAGAATAATTGAAATTAAGTCAATGAATAACAAGCACTTAGCAAACAAATGAAAAATAGTTATTTTCCGATACAGAATTTACTAAATATATAATCTAATACATCTTCGCTGGTAACCT
>CAYRJA010000016.1:27609-41047 GCA_964424455.1 uncultured Bifidobacteriaceae bacterium | reverse complement strand
CCATGCGGCAAATATAATACTTTTAGACTATTTATGAAATAAAATTGGTATTACAACTTCATTCACAATGGTTGAAAGACAAAGTGTACTGGTTTTTACACCGGTACTTCCGTTGCCAATAGTGGTGGAAGTGGATGTGAGCGGAACACCTGAAGAAACTATTGTAGCCGGCTTTCCCACCTTTACAAAGAATGTATCCGGGGCATTTACAGGGTTACCTTCATTACATTTGCTGTTACCGTTTTCATCTGTTTTTATCAAATAAAAATCACTATTACCTGATGTGAAACTGTTTGAATATCCTGCAATAATATATCCATTGTCAGCAGTTTGTTTAACAGACCAACCCACATCAAAGTTAGGTCCTCCGAAGCTTTTTGACCACTTCCATTTCCCCATGCTGTCTGTTTTCATTAATAAAACATCATAACGCAATCCGTTATCGCTAATTGCTCCCGTTACAATAAATCCACCATCATGTGTTTGGCTGACATAATACGCAATTTCATCACCTGTACCACCATAAGTTTTCGTCCACAAAGTGTCACCTTTAGTATCAGTTTTTATTAAGATAGCATCTCCTCCTGATGTACCTGCAGTTGTAGCGCTCCCTGCTATGATATAACCATGATCGCGGGTTTCGAGAACTGACCAACCGGTTTGAGCCCCCTTGCTGCCAAAGGTTCTTGTCCAAAGTGTATCGCCGTTTTTATCGGTCTTAATTAAATAAAAATCGTAATAACCTGCACCGAAGCTATTCGTGTACCCACCAAGAATAAATCCGCTGTCGGAGGACGTTTGCTGAACGGAATAAGCAATATCGTAAGAAGAAGATCCGCCATAAGCTTTTGCCCAGAGCAGTTTACCAGTACTGTCGGTTTTGAATAAGCCGACATCACCATTAATTGTAACATCGCCTGCAAAAACGAATCCTTTGTCAAATGTTTGCTGAACGGAAAAAGCAGAAGCAGAATTTGGTTTATATCCGCCAAAAGATTTTGTCCACAGCGTGTCACCTTTGCTATCAATCCTAAGCAGGTAAGCGGAATAATAATCTGTTAAATGATTACTTCTTCCGGCAATAATGTATCCGCCGCCTGTTGCCGGTATAATTGAAAAGCCATAGTCGTAATCAATTCCGCCGTAAGTTTTTGTCCAGAGCGTGTCGCCGGTATTATTGGTTTTTATCAAATACACATCATGGTTTCCGGCGCCTACGCTTGTTGTAAACCCAACGACGAGGTAACCTTCATCAGCTGTTTGTATTACATCATGTGCTTCGTCGAGATTGTTTCCTCCGTAAGTCCGCTGGAATTGAACTTGTGCCCGTGTACTAAAGGCAATAAGAAATAACGAGAAAAATATTTTTGCTTTCATTTTTTGCAATTTTTTTCGTTTATATCTATCCGGTGATTATTTCTTTTTCTTCTTAGCCGGATGAATTTTAGTTTTAGCTTTAGGTTTTGCTGGTTGCTTTTTTTCTTTTGGCTTTTTGGCTATTGATTTCTTTGATACCGGTTTTTTCAGTACAGCTTTTTTACTTTTTATTTTCTTCTCAGCTTTATCTATTTTAGTTTTCTGTTTTTCTGCATCTGTCTTCTTTTCTACAGGATGAATAATTCCTGATGCCATCAATTTTCTTTCTTGTGCAGCTTTCTCGCGTTCTAATTTTTTGGGTTTCAGTTCACTTACCCATTTTCCGTTAATGTGCTCACCGAGTACAATTACATCTTTACTGCGCCTGTAATCCTCCGCTGCCCTCAGCATGCGTTCTTCATTCTGGCACCAAATTTTAATTCCGTTTCTTGCACCTTTTTGGCAAACCTCTATATAAAAACCGTCTTTAAGTTTTCGGGGTGCGGTAGCTGGTCGTCCCATAGTTTCTTGAATCTAACTTGTTAATTTTCTTTTAGTTGATTTAAATGATGGTTTCAAATGTAAAATAAAATTTGATATGCCAAATTATATAGATAACTATTATTATATAAATATAGTCTATTCGGTATATCATATTGTAATACAATTATATAGAACACAACTACTACTACTGTTTTTATGTATGTAGAAGTATCTATCCAAACTGTTATCAGTATCCGCATCTAATCTTGACCTGCCGATTTAATACCCTCTGGTTGAATATCTCTTACTGATGAGACCAGATTATTGTAGTTCTATTTACGCTATGATAAACATCATTTCTAAAATGTCATTTTCATTTCTAACTTTGGGCGTAAATTTTAAATCATCATCATGAAAGTTACTGTAATAGGCGCTGGAAATGTTGGAGCAACCTGCGCTAATGTTATCGCTCAGGGCGATTATGCCAAAGAAGTTGTCATTCTTGATATTAAAGAAGGTATAGCCGAAGGAAAGGCGCTGGATATGTGGCAATCATCGCCGATTAATATGTCAAACACCCGACTGACAGGTGTTACAAATGATTATGCACGCACCGCTAATTCTGATATAGTGGTTATTACATCCGGTCTTCCGCGCAAACCGGGAATGAGTCGCGACGATTTGATTTCAACCAATGCCAATATCGTTCGCAGTGTTACACAAAATGTAATCAAATATTCCCCGAACTGTATCATTATCATAGTATCTAATCCGTTAGATGTTATGACTTATTGTGCTTACCTCACTGCAAATATTGATTCGAAGAGAGTATTTGGCATGGCAGGAATACTTGATACTGCACGCTATAAAGCTTTTCTTGCTGAGGCACTGGATTGTTCTCCAAAAGATATTCAGGCAGTGCTGATGGGCGGTCATGGCGATACGATGGTTCCATTGCCGCGTTATACAACTGTAGGTGGAATTCCTGTTACAGAACTGATTGATATGGATAAACTCAATGCTATTATAGAGCGTACAAAAAAGGGTGGAGGCGAATTAGTGAACCTAATGGGAACTTCAGCATGGTATGCTCCTGGCGCTGCCGCTGCTCAAATGGTAGAAGCAGTTGCAAAAGATGAAAAAAGAATATATCCCTGCTGTGCATGGCTGAAAGGCGAGTACGGAATGAAAGATATTTATTTAGGTGTTCCTGTGAAATTGGGTAAGAACGGAATTGAAGAAATTATTGAACTGAAACTAAACGCAGATGAAACTGCTTTGTTGAAAGCATCTGCAACTGCTGTGAAGGAAGTAATGAGTGTGTTGGATGGAATGCAGGTAGTATCATAATACATTCTTAAACTAAATTTGATTTTTATTCAGGCGTTCTTGTAAAGAGCGCCTGAGTTTTTTAAACGAAAAGATGTCGAAGCGAATAAAGATACCTTTAGAAATTACTTCCATTCAGGAAGATGGTTTTCATGTTTTTATACCTGCTAAAATAGGAAGAACAAAACTTAGATTATTGCTTGATACAGGTGCGTCTAAAACCGTTTTAGACAAATCATTTCTTACAGAGCATTTCAAAGATCTTCCGCTAAATACTTCCGAGCAACTCACCACAGGACTTGGCGCCAATAATATTGAAAGTCATTTTACAGAAATCAGCGATCTCAGAATCGGTAAAATGAAAATAAAATATTATACCTCTCATATTCTCGACCTCAGTCAGGTTAATGAAACCTACAGGCAGATTGATATGCCGGTTATCAATGGAGTTATCGGCTGTGATTTGCTGCTGAAGTATAAAGCCACTATTAACCTCAGAAAGAAAACACTTACACTGTCAGACAAATAAGGTTAATAAACTGCAAAGATTCATTTAGTAATACCGAACTGTTACAGAAAATATGTTTTAAAATAAATAACTTTTTATCAGTGATAAGAATCAGAAATACAGAATATCCTATTTTTATAGGAGATGTTTTAGATAAACTGTATGATTGTGTTACAGCGAGGAAGTATTCATCCTTGTTTATTCTTACTGATGAAAACACAAACAAATTCTGTATTCCTGCTCTGAAAAAGTCGGGGCCAAAATTTCAGGATGCAAAAGTTATCTGTGTTTCTTCCGGTGAACAAAACAAAACACTGCAAACGGTTGAAAACATCTGGCAGAAATTATTTGAAGGAAAAGCAGATAGAAACTCCGTTCTGATAAATCTTGGCGGAGGTGTTACAACAGACATGGGTGGATTTGCTGCTGCCACCTACAAGCGCGGAATTGATTTCATTCATGTTCCTACCACATTACTCTGCATGGCAGATGCCTGCATCGGCGGGAAAACGGGAATTGATTTCAATAGTGTAAAAAATGCAATTGGTGTTTTCAAAAATCCACAGGCAGTTTTTATTTATCCTGAATTTCTAAGAACTCTTTCACCGGATGAATACAAAAGCGGACTGGCTGAAATTATCAAACACGGATTAATTGCAGGGAAGAAAATATGGAAAGATTTAGTTCAAACACTGAATACTACTGATGCTTCGATGCTATCTTCAGAACAAATTGCAGCCACTCTGAAAACAAAGCTTGCCATAGTACAACAAGATCCAGAAGAGAAAAATATCCGTCGTACTCTAAACTTCGGACATACTGTTGGTCATGCACTGGAATCATGGCAAATAAAAAAAGGGGAGAAGACATTTCATGGTCATTGTGTGGCAGCAGGAATGATTGCTGAATTACACTTGTCAGAACAACAAGCTAAGCTTTCTGCAAAGGACAAAGAAGAAGCTGTCAACCTTATTAAGAATATCTTCCCTAAAGTAAATTTCTCTGAAAATGATATTCCTGAAATAATCAATCTAATGGAACAGGATAAGAAAAATAGTTCAGGAAAAATTGGCTTTGTGCTGATGAAGAACAAAGGAGAAATGGCAATTAACCAATTTGTTGATAAAGAAAATATAAAGAAAGCATTAAGCTATTACCAACTGTTACAGTAACAGTTCTACTGCTCCTGAAGCATTTGCTGTATTTGCTTTCCTTGTTGCAAATATTGCTGAGCCGTCTGATTATCTCCCCGCTGCTGATAAAGCTGACCAAGCACCATATATGCCTGATAATTCATTGGATTCAGTTCAATCGCTTTGCTGAGTGATGTTGCAGATTGTTGGAAGTCACCATTGTAAGCATAACAAATTCCAAGCAATGAATAACCCTCGCTGTTGTCAGGAAAAAGCTGCAAATACTGCGCAGCATAAGAAACAGCTTCATTATATTTTTTAAGCTGAAGTTTTATCTGTGTCATATAATAAGCGGCTTCTTCATTTTGTGGATTATACTTTAATGCTTCATCAAAATATTTTTCAGCAAGCATAAGACTGTCTTTCTGTAATGCTTGTAATCCATATAAATCTGATTTATTTGTTCGCTCAATAACAACTGACAGTGGAACACCATCGGCAGCATTTTTATATATTGCTTTATTGGATGGCCATGTTCCTGCTTTCAACATACCCGGCATAATGTCGCGCGAAAAGAAAATCCCGTAATCCCAATCACGGGCGCCTCGCGTTTTCGGATTACCGATTGCATCCCATTTTACATAGACAATCTTTACTTTGCCGGTATCATTTCTGAAATACCAGTTCACAGGATCGGTTGTATTAGTGGCTAATAATATTTTATGCTGAGATGATGCTTTAGAGAATATATCTGAATGACGAAACCATTCTGAAGTTTTACGAATACTGTTCATGTAGTAATCAGTATCAAATTTTCCGTAAGCGCCTTTAATACCTCCAATCATTTCATTAAAGTAAACATACTCATTCGGATGATTGGCAAAGCAGAAACGCAGCGGAAGTGTAACACCTATAAGAAGTAAAGAAATAGCTGAGTATGAAATTATTTTCTGAGAGAAGTTTGTAATAAGAAATTGCCATGTCAAAGCAGCAAGTACTGCTATCAATGGAACAACAAACAAAAACTGACGCATTCCATCATAGAGCGGAGATTTGTTGTAAACCATATATACCCAAGGAAACAGAACTGCAAAAAGAATCAATAGCGTGAGTACAAATGATTTTTCCTTTCTTTTGAAAAAACAAATCACCGGTTGAATCATTGCAGGAATTAATACCACCAAAGGAGCGGTTATCCATATCCATTTAGGAATATAATACCACGGAATTTCTTTAGATGACATATATTTTCCATCGAATAGCAAACCTATTCCGATAGAAAAATTCGATTGTTCTTTCAATGCTTCAAGCGGGTGGGAGAGAGGAGAGAGCAATCCATAGGGCCAGAAAATTAGCCCTCCGAAATATCCGGCAACTGTAACAAAGAATATTCTGGTGACAAGGTAGGATACGGATTTTGTCTGTGTGATTTGCTTTCTTGTTTCAGCAGAAAGAATATAAGTGCCTGTTACAAAAGCAATCAGAATTCCGATAAGCATCAATCCACCGATACGCATATTGATTGTAAGAGCAATTCCTATGGCGCTCATAATCCATGTTCTTGCAGAGGGTCGCGGTAACTCTTTAACCAGTTTTATGAAAAAGTAAATACTGAAAACAAAACCAAGTGCAAAAGGAATGTCTTTCGGATTGTTCATGGACTGTCCGAAAAATTGAGGATATGTGGCAAGCAGTACCAGCGCAAAAAATCCGGTCATCCAATTGCCGATTCGCATAGCTAACAAACCTGTAATAAGTATGGCTAAAAATCCTGTCATGGAATTGATAAGATGGCGCATATCATACTCATCTATTCCACCGATATAGCGATTGGCAGCAGCAGAAATCATGTTGAACATACCGCCATACAGATACAGATTATCTTTATTACCGACAGCAACATGAAGGCAGGAAGTATCTTTACCTAAAGTTGTATAAAAATCAAGAACCTTTTCGCCGTAAATCTTCTGGTCTAAATCATCACCGGTGATTCCATAATGAAAACTTACGGTTGTCATTAAAGCAAATAAGAAAACAGCAAACGCTGCAAATAAAAATCTGAACAGTGGCTGATTACCTTTAACAGAACTTTTATTCTTCATTTCCTTAAACGGAGTAATAAAAAACCATTCAAATTTTATCCTCAAAGAAATCAGCATCAGTTGGATGAACATTTTAATTCCATCTGAAAGGACTGAAATTTTACTCCCATCCATAGTAGTCCATGTAACAGGAAGTTCTCTGGATTTTACCCCCAAAAATTTTGCACGGTATAATAATTCTACATCATGCGCCCATCCCGCAGTCTTCAGTTGGGAAAAAATTTCTTTTGCAACAGCAGCAGGATATAATTTAAATCCGCACTGTGTGTCCTGAATATCAAGTGGTGTCAGGAGGCGGATGGCATAATTAAAAAGTTTACCTGCGATATGTCTTCCTTTCAGGTCTTTAACTTTTGAATCACTCAACTCGCGTGAGCCAATCCATATTTCTTTATCTGAAAATTTATGTTGATGTGAAGCAAGCCATTTATTCAGTTCAGCCGGTCTGCTCGACATATCCGCATCCAGAGTAAGAATGTGAGTACCGCTTGATGCCAGCACTCCTTCCTTTAATGCAAATCCTTTTCCTTGATTTTTACCGGGACTTAGGATTTTAAATTTTCCTTCGGGTTGTAACAGATTGTAAAGCGGACTCTCCTGAATTTTTTTAACCGTTGCATCTTTGCTGCCGTCATCTACCACTATAATTTCATAATCTCTGTTCCAGCTTTTAGTAAATTCCTGTAATCCATCCAGCATTTTCTGAATCCTGTTTTCTTCGTTGTAACAGGGTATAACAAGTGAAACTTTATATTGAGAAGAAGTAACAGCGGATTGCGATTTCTTATCAGCCATATATGAAGCAGTATGAATTCATTTTCATTGAACGACAAATGTAATTTTTTTAAAACGGCAAATTGAAATTAATGAGGGCAGAATCAGTTCATCACAGTCATAATGCAGAGAAGCAACTCATTAGCTTTGGAAGTATTTCACTCCACTTATAATTTATTTTTTCAACTACACATTGTTATGAAATTTTCCTCCTGACATTTTCAGTTTCAATAATTGAGTTGATAAATTTGTATTCTAAATTTTGATTTATGGGAAGACAACCATCAACACCCAAGCAATACAGAGATGGCTTCTACATAGAAGTTTGTGACCACAATTCGAAGAGCGGGATTAAGATAAACTCCATCAGCCATGAAGAAATGATGCGTAATATTAAAAACTATGAAGGCACCAAGAATATCATTATATGGGGAGAACACCGTAGCGGCAAATGGCTGCACGAAAAGAAATTGTACGAACCTAAGAGCAGCTAATCAAGGACAGAACTCTGTTACAGTTTGTTGCTAATTGATTTATAAGGTTGAAAAGATTATCAGTCCTTTTTCAGTTTATCGCCAAACTGTTTTCTGACTTTTTCGACTTTGGGAGTAATTACAAACCTGCAATAAGGAGCATTGCCGTTTAAGTCGTAATAAGACTGATGATAATCTTCTGCTTTATAAAAAATTTTCAATGGAGTAATCTCTGTTACAATGGGTTGGTCGAAAATACCTGCTGATATTAATTTGTCTTTATATTCTTCTGCAAGTTTTCTTTGTTCTTCATTACGATAGAATATGGCAGAGCGATATTGCGTTCCTACATCAGCGCCTTGCTGGTTCAGGGTAGTCGGGTCATGTGCTTTCCAGAAAACTTCCAGTAGTTCAGAGTATGAAATTTCTGCAGGATTAAAAACAATCTCTGATGCTTCGGCATGACCGGTAGTTCCGGTACAGACTTTCTTATAAGTAGGAGAGGTGTCTGCCCCTCCCGTGTAACCGGGTGTTACAGAAACCACTCCTTCTAATTGTTCAAATACTGCATCGGTACACCAGAAACATCCCATAGCAAAAATGGCTGTGTCAGTTTCTTTTACAGAATCGGATGAAAGTGAATGTGAAAGTTCTTTAGTACTCATAGAAGTTGAATTGGATTGTTGTGTGCAGGAAGTAGAAAAAATACAGACAAGAGATAAGATGAACAATTGGTTCATAAGAAAAAGTACATTGCTTATTTATGAACAATTTCGGATGAACTAAAAGTTCCACAAGTATTTTACGCTGCAGAATTACCTGAGTTTTTCATTCCTTCATTGTAACAGGAACGGCAGCGTGGTTCGTAATGGTCTTTTTCACCCAACAGAACTGTATTGTCATTTTTTGTTTTGCGAAAAGAATAAGAAGCAAGATTTCCGCATTTCACGCAGATAGCATGAACCTTTGTTACATATTCGGCACAAGCAAGCAATTGAGGCATTGGTCCAAAAGGTTTTGCCTGAAAATCCATATCCAAGCCCGCAATAATTACACGCACACCATTCTCAGTAAGCTTCTCGCAAACCATTGGAAGCTCGGCATCAAAAAATTGCGCTTCATCAATTCCTACCACCTCAATATCTTTTACCATCAGCAGAATATTCTGTGAGTTGGCTACAGGAGTGGAGGGAATGGCATTCTCATCGTGAGACACAATTTTAGTTTCGTGGTAGCGTGTATCAAGTTGCGGTTTAAAAATTTCCACTTTCTGATTGGCAATCTTTGCCCGTTTCAAACGGCGAATCAACTCCTCAGTCTTTCCTGAAAACATACAACCGCAAACAACTTCAATCCATCCGGTGCGAAAACGTCCGATATAAGGTTCAATAAACATTGGTGAAATTTGAATTTAGAATTGCAATGTTAAAAATTTGTGACTGTTCATCCTACAAAGTGTTGAAACAAGTTTAAATGTAATTTAATTATAGGTAACGATAATTTTAACAAAATAACCATATTTTTGTCCTATAATTAATATTATGTTAAATAACTAAATTAAAATAGCTACTCTGTCATTTGGTATTATCTCCTAAATCATTATCCCTATTGCAACTAACCCCAGGGCTAAGCCAATCCAATTTAGTTTTGAAAGTTTTTCCCGGAAAAGAATGAAAGCAAAAAGAACTGTTGCGACTAAGATGCCTATATTGTTTAAAGTAAAAATAACTGAGCTGTCCCATCCTTCTGTGTCTAATGTTATCAGTAAAAACTGAAGTGAAAAAAAATTAGGTACACCAAGAACAATTCCTGCCACAATACTTCTCATTTCAAACTTTCTTCCATTTAACAATTGAATACTTAAAGTGATAAGTCCAACAAAAGCTGCTACGCTAAATACGATTATATTAAAAGTGGAAAATTCGTTATCGGTCAGATATGTTTCCTGACAATATTTACTGAGCGTATCGTTAATACCGCTACCGATAAACAAAATAACCGGAAGCAACAGATATTTCCCCGACTGAAAATGGGTTGCCTTATCCTCTTTTAAAGATGATAACACCACAGACACTATTGCCAAAACAACAGCTATAATTTTAATTGCTGTAACAGGATCATTATATAAGAAAAAAGCTGCTGTAACAGGTATAACCATAGAGAGTTTTCCGGCTACGCTTGTTACTGTTGCACTCATTGTCTGGGTGATATGTCCCATCAAAATAAATAGAATAAAAAATGCAGCGCCCATATATACTGCATAGTAAAACCATGGTTGATGAATTGCTTCTGAATAGTCAGGAACCTTACCTTCGTAGTAAATACCTGTTACAACACACACAAAATAATTAACTACGATTGCCTGAAAAGTATTCACATTAAATTTTCCAAATGCTTTAAGACATATCACCAGATAAGTATTCAGCAGGATACATATAATAAGGTTCAACATGTAAATTAGCGATAGAATATTTTCAGCTTGTTATCCTGAAGTGTTACAGTTTCAGCTATTGTTTGACTTAGTATAGGCGCTTTCACGCCTCTTCCCCAATTTTCTGATGAAATAAAAACTCTGGCTTCATCCCAAAGTGATGAATCAATAAATAGTTGTAATGTTTTAGCGCCTCCTTCTACTATCAAAGACTGTATTTTTCTATGATAAAGATATTGTAACAATTGATTTAACCAATTCTTTGTAAAATCGAGTTTTACATATTCAAGATTGTTATGTCCTTCATCTTTCTTTGAATTAAAGACAATTGACGGGATGGTTTTGTCGAATAAATGAAGTGTTACAGGCAGTTGAAGTTGTTGGTCAACTACACAACGTAATGGAGCTTTACCTTTCCATGATCTGACCGTCAGTTCCGGATTATCTGTTAATGCGGTATTGTATCCTACAAGAATCGCCTGCTCCTCGCTTCTCCATTTGTGAACCAGTTCGCGGCTAATTTCATTACTGATTTGTTTTCTGACTTTATCCTCAGAAGCTATAAATCCATCATTGGTTTGTGCCCATTTTAAAATTATATAGGATCTTTCTTTTTCAAAATGAGAGAGATAGCGTTTGTTTAAATCACGACATTCCTTTTCAAGAACATTTATTGTAACAGATATTCCTGCATCTTTCAATCGTTGGATTCCTCTACCGGCTACCAAAGGATTCGGGTCTTTTAAGCCGATAACCACCTGTTGAATTTTTTTAGCGATAATTAAATCTGCACAAGGCGGAGTTTTACCATAATGCGAACAAGGTTCAAGATTTACATATAATGTAGACTGACTTAATAAACCGGAATCAGCATCAGCTACACTGTTTATTGCATTCACCTCAGCATGTGGTTCGCCATATTTTTGATGATAGCCCTCTCCTATTATTTTTTCATTATAAACAATTACGCTTCCCACCATCGGATTGGGTGCTACTTTCCCAAAACCTCTTTTAGCAAGGTCTATACAACGCTGCATAAATTGTTCGTCCTTACTCATGTCTCTGTTTACATTTAATTGCTAAGCGTTTGATTTGAAAAGTTTTACAGCAAGTGCAAGAAGTATTACTCCAAATACCTTTTTCAATAAATTTATACCTGCTGCACCAATAAACTTCTCTATCCTGTTAGTGTTGCGAAGCACTATATAAACCACTACAAGATTAATTAAGATTCCTACAATGATATTTTCTACATAGATAAATTCTGAGCGAAGTGCTAGCAAAGTAGTAAGAGTTCCTGCGCCGGCAATTAAAGGAAATGCAACCGGAATGACTGATACCGTGGAAGTAGATTCATCTTTGCTGATTCGAATACCCAGAATCATTTCAATTGAAATAATAAACAGAATAAAAGCCCCTGCAATAGCAAACGACTGAATATCTATTCCAATCAAATCGAGAATTGAGTTTCCTAAAAAAAGGAAAACAATCATGATTAAACCTGAAACTATGGTTGCCTGAATTGAATTTATTTTACTTCCCTTATCCCTCAATGCTATAATAATAGGAATAGAACCGATTACATCTATTACTGCAAAAAGAACCATTGTTATAGTTGCTATCTCTTTAAAGTCGAAATGCATAAGCAAAATTTTGGTAAAGATAAATCTGCTCCGGTTATTGGTAATATTCTGTTATTAATAATTCTTTACAGGGTAAATCAGTGAATGAAAAAAATGATAAATTAGCCACTCACTTGTAATTTTTTTACTATAAAACAAACGCCAATTTTTTCAATGAGGAAACCTTCCTTTACGCTGATTATCACTCTTTTTATAGTTTGCAATTTTTCATTTGCCAACTCTGTGTTAAATACAAAACCAAACGATGATGATGTAAACACTTTTGTAAGTTTCAGAGAGGGTGAAGAAATTCCTCTAACCGGATTGAACAAGTGGATGTATGCTATCTTTCATACAAACGAAAAATTTTCACTTTCAGTATTAGATGTGAATACTGATGAGCTGGGGGTTACCACTTACCGCTATCAACAAAACTGGAACGGGCTGCCTGTTCAGGGAACCATGTGGTTAGTGCATGTAAAAAATGGTAAAATAATTTCATGCAACGGCAATATTTATCCGAACCTCTCCTGCCCTGTTACACCTTCACTTTCTGAATCTGCTTCTCTCGGACTGGCTTTGAACTTTATGAAAGCAGATGTTTACCGGTGGCAGGAAAAATTCATGGAAAATCAGTTGAAACATGAAGAAGAAGATGTGATGGCAACATATTACCCGAAAGGTGAATTATGGTTTGCACCGGTTGACGGAGAATATACAAGTAACCGTTACCGTTTGTGTTGGCGGTTTGATGTATATGCTGAAAAGCCGCTAAAGCGCGAATATGTTTTTGTGGATGCTGTTACAGGTGAAGTAATTCATTCTCTCAACAGAATATGGGAAGCAGATGTTCCGGCAACTGCTGTTACAGCTTATCTTGGTACAAAGACTATAATTACCGACAGTTATGCGGGCGGGTACCGTCTTCGGGAAACAGGAAGAGGCGGCGGAATTGAAACCTATAATCTGAAACAAGGAACAAGCTATGCTTCTGCTGTTGACTTTACTGATACAGACAACTACTGGAATAACGTAAATACAGCTAAAGACCAGTATGCCACTGACGCTCACTATGGCGCAGAAATGACTTATGATTATTACAAGTTGATTCATAACCGTAACAGTGTGAATAATACAGGCATGAAACTGAAAAGTTATGTTCATTACAGCACTTCTTATGTAAATGCATTTTGGGATGGTTCACGAATGACTTATGGCGATGGCGAT
>CAYRJA010000016.1:27344-27599 GCA_964424455.1 uncultured Bifidobacteriaceae bacterium | reverse complement strand
CATTACAGGACATGAAATATCTCATGGTGTAACAGAATACACATGCAATCTCAATTATTCCAATGAGCCCGGTGCGCTGAATGAGGGATTTAGTGATTGTATGGGAACTGCTGTTGAATTTTATGGAGCCGGTTCACAAGCCAACTGGACAATTGCTGAAGCCATTGGAACTCCTTTCAGGAGTTTATCCAAACCGAAGAATTACGGACAGCCTAATACTTATAAAGGAACATACTGGTATGCCGGCAGTGCAGA
>CAYRJA010000016.1:0-27334 GCA_964424455.1 uncultured Bifidobacteriaceae bacterium | reverse complement strand
GTGCAGACAATGGAGGAGTGCATACCAATAGCGGTGTGCTGAACTACTGGTTCTATTTGGTTTCAATGGGTGGCTCGGGAACAAATGATAAAGGAGCATCTTACAATATAACCGGTATTACAATGAATAAAGCTGCAAAAATTTTATACCGTGCATGGTCTGTTTATTTGACATCTACTTCTCAGTATGCGGATGCAAGACTATATACCATTCAGGCAACCATTGATTTATACGGTGCCTGTACCCCTGAAGTAGAAACGGTTACAAATGCATGGCGGGCGGTGGGTATCGGTGCCGCATACAGTGCTATTGTAACAGCCGATTTTTCTGCTACACCTGTAACAGCATGTACAGCCCCAGTTAGTGTAATATTCCAGAATATGAGTTCAAATGGATCTTCCTTTAAATGGTATTTTGGAGATAAAACCACAAGCAATGCAGCAAGTCCATCGCATGTTTATTATGATACAGGAAAATTCACAGTTAAGCTTGTTGTAACAGGCGGATGCGGCGCTGATTCCATTACCAAAACAAATATTATTACAATCAGTCCCACTATCCCATGTGCTATTATGTTACCGCCAAATGGTGGTGGACTAAAACAAACTTCTTGCACAGGAACTCTGTATGATAATGGGGGACCCAATGGAAATTACAGAGATAACAGTGATGCATGGATAACTGTTTCTCCGCCTAATGCAAATGGGTTAAAACTAACATTCAATGCCTTTAAAATGGAAGACCAGTATGATTTTCTGTATATATATGATGGACCTGATTCAAACAGCCCTCTTATAGGAAGATTTACCGGAACTCAGTTGCCCAATGGCGGAATCATTTATACCAAAGGTTCGTCTGCGACTATCAGGTTAAAATCTGACCCCGCAGCAGATTCACTCGGATTTGAAATGACATGGGAATGTCTCCAGGTTCCTCCTTCTGCCAATTTTACAACCGATTTTGACCAGTCCTGTTCCGGAACAATTTCATTCCGCGACCTGACCATTTTTACTCCCAATAAGTGGAATTGGGATTTTGGTGATGGAACTGCTTCCACTTCTCAAAATCCCGTTCACACATACAACAAGAACGGTACATATAGTGTAAAGTTAGTCGCTTATAATACCAAAGGGAAAGACTCTGTCCGGAAAGTAGATTATATTACCATTAACAGACCAACAGCGCCAACCACTACCAATGCAACAAGTTGTACTGTTCCGTCCTCTGTAACACTTCATGCATCAGGCGCCGGTACACTAAACTGGTATAACAATCCTTCCGGAGGCACTGTTATCAATACAGGCGCTACCTATACTACTCCTTCACTCAACAATTCAAAAACCTATTATGTTGAAAGTGTTTTACAAGATCCGCTGCAAAGCGGTGGCAAACCCTCTAACTCAGGCAGCGGCAGCAATTTCGATAATGGGTTAGCCAACAGGTACATTTATTTTGATGTGTATCAGGCAGTCAAATTAGTAAGCATGGATGTTTACGCTTATGGTACTACTACAAGAACTATTGAATGGCGTACCTCTTCCGGAGTGCCTATTAAGGACACGACTATCAATATTGCCGGAGGAACTTATTCGCCGGTAAAATCAACTATCACACTAAACTGGGATTTAGTGCCTGGTACAGGTTATCAAATGGCTATAAAAGGACCCTCTAATCTTTTCAGAAATAACGGAGGAGCAACCTTCCCATATATCACACCCGGATACATCTCTATCACCGGCTCTAATGCCGGCAACGATAATCAGGGTTATTACTATTATTTCTACAACTGGAAATTGCAACCGTATGCCTGTGTCAGCAAACGCGTGGCTGTAAATGCCTATATCGGCAATGTGGATGCTGCTATTGAACCTTTAGGTACTGTTTCATTATGCCCGGGAGATTCTGTAACACTTACAGCAATGGGTGGCGGCAATACCTATAAATGGTCTAATGGTGAAACGACCAAAAGTATTACCGTGAGTACTCCAGGTGATTATAGTATTATTCAAACTCTTTCAGGAAGTTGCCCTGATACTTCGGATGCAGTTATTATCAGACAAACAAATCCTCCGGTTGCATCTTTTGGTTACTTGAATTCAGGAAGCGATGCTACTTTCAACAATACTTCCATAGGTGCAAGTAATTATTCATGGGACTTCGGTGACGGCTCTTTACCTGACATCTCCACCAATCCGGTTCATTCCTATTTCGACAACAATCCTTATGTTGTAACACTTACTGCGTGTAACGATGGATGCTGTGACACTATTTCGCAAACTATCCGGCTTGCAACAGGAATGTCAACATGTTCGCAAGATGGGAAAATAAGCGTTTATCCCAATCCGTATTCAGACAGACTGATGATTAACAGTTATCAACTATTACCGGTTGATTATTCTATTCAACTGCTGAATGTTCTTGGACAGCAAGTACATTTCACTATAAAGCAGAACTCAGAAAAATCGTTTGAACTGAACACTTCATCTCTCCCATCAGGCATGTATTACTTAGTTATAAGGTTCGGAGAAAGTGAACAAATAATCAAGGTAATTAAATCTGAATAGTTAAATCTTCAAGGAGATAATTTCCTCTCCCGCAGGGTTAATCATTTTACCTGTAAACTTATTTTAGGACGAGACAGTAGTGTTTCCGGTTGATTACCATACTCGTATTGATTACCGCAGGGTTATTCCCCAAAGCAAAAAGGCATCGCGGGAATTAACCCTGCGGGAGAGGAAAAAATAGACAAGACCAAAAGAATAATCATCCTGCTACGGACAATTTACTCCGCTTGCATTTCTGAAATTCAGATTCTTTGTCATTAGTCCGCAGGCGAGTGAATCAATGGTAATATTCTGGAGAGTAATTTTATCGTGTACCTGAACAGACCGGGAGGAAAATAATCCCATTCCGTTATTTACATTGGTATAGTCAGATAAAACTTGCCCTGATGTCAGCCCGTTGTGCGCCTTGGCAACTTGAGTGTAAGTGTAATATTCTTCACCACCTGCTGTAACAGTTAATTTAATTTCCCCGGCTACTCTGTAAACATTAGAATTAACGGGAATAGATGATTTCAGAAAATTAAAAAAATCTGTTCCTGAAATACTATAGCTCATATCTTCTCCCCCTGTTGCTCTTCCGGCAATTATCTGGTTCACTACTGTCCAGTTCACAGAGGTATCGCGCAGCAGTGTATTGGTGAACTCATCGTATTCTTTAAAACTGAAAGTCAGCTTAATGCTGTAAACCTTTCCGTTGTTGGCAGTTTTCCATCGGGCAAGAAAATTTCTTCCGGGCAACATGCTGATTTTCTGCCCTGTTGTTGGCGCTGCAATGCTTATGCTGCCTATCACACGAGTGGTGGCTTCAACTGATTTTCCATTATCACTGTCAGAAATAGTCAGTTTGTAAACACGGTCAGAATTCAGAGGAATTGAAGTAATGTAGAGGATATTGTCGGCAGTGGCAAAGGTTCCATCTTCTTTTATATGACCAATTTTATTACCATCCACCCTTTCTAATGTAACAGTTTGGGCAAAAGTGTTATCGAGTTCTTTCAACTGAACAGTCAGATGTTTGTAGTAAAGTGAATCAGGGATTTTAGCTATGGATAAAGCATTCGTTTTAGGATCAAGAAACGCTTTTGATATTTTTATGAAAGTAGTATCATCGCCTTTATCCAAAATGCCATAGACAATTGTAATATCCTTCCAATCAGATACCAAATTAAAATCAGTAGAGCAGGAATAAAATAATGCCGAAAAAACAACTAAGAACAGAATGATTCTTTTCATTGCAGCAAAAGTAAAAAACGCAACTCACAAATCGAGGATTATGATTATGTTTGACGAAACAAAGACAATTTTATGACAGACTTTGCGAAAGCTAAAAAGATAACTACAAACACTTTACAGGAGATGAAGGAAGCAGGAGTGCGTATTTCCATGCTCACTTCTTACGATTACTCTCTTGCAAAAATTGTGGATGACAGCGGCATTGATGTAATTCTTGTGGGCGATTCGGCAAGTAACGTAATGGCGGGGCATGAAACCACTTTGCCGATTACGCTCGATCAGATGATTTACCATGCATCATCAGTGGTTCGTGCAGTCAGCAGGGCGTTGATTGTTGTGGATTTACCTTTTGGCTCTTATCAGGGAAACTCAAAAGAAGCGCTTAATTCTGCTATCCGGATTATGAAAGAATCCGGTGCACATGGAGTAAAATTAGAAGGAGGAAAAGAGGTTAAAGAATCAGTGGAAAGAATAATTTCTGCAGGTGTACCGGTAATGGGGCATCTGGGTCTGACTCCACAATCTATTTATAAGTTCGGTACTTATGTGGTAAGAGCTACTGAGAAGCAAGAAGCTGAAAAATTATTGTCCGATGCAAAAACTCTGGAAGAAGCCGGTTGTTTTGCAATTGTTCTTGAAAAAATTCCTGCTCAGCTTGCAACAGAAGTAGCCAAGTCAGTAAAAATTCCTATTATCGGAATTGGCGCCGGTGGAAATGTAGATGGTCAGGTTTTAGTGATTCATGATATGCTCGGCATAAATAAAGAATTCAAGCCACGCTTTCTGCGCCGTTATCTTAATTTATATGATGAAATAAAATCAGCAATAGAGCATTATGTAGAGGATGTTAAAAGTAAAGATTTCCCAAATGAAAATGAGCAGTATTAATCTTTGCCGGTTTCTCATCATCAGTGCTCAGCATCTTTAAAATTCTACCAATGCGTTTTGTAGCTCTACTCTCTGTATTCTTTTTGTCTGTTACACTTCTGAAAGCACAGCCCATTATTTATACAGGCGAAATTCCTGAATACATGATGATTCACAATGCTGCAAAAGACAGTATTAAATTACCGGCCATTTCAAGAGCAACTATTCTGCGCAGCGATACAATTGATATTCTACATTTCGATGTTTCTCTTACTGTAACAGATTTCACCACAGATACTATTCGCGGTAATTGCAGAGTGCATTTCAAATCAAAAATGAATGATATTAATGTTCTTCTTCTTGATTTATTAAAATTTAGTATTGATTCCATTAAACAAAATGATACGCTCCTCTCCTACTCTTATACCGATCAGGTAACGCTTCATATTAATCTGCTTCACTCATTGCAGTCCGGTGATTCAGGCGCTGTTACAGTTTACTATCACGGCAAGCCGGTTTCTGATGCTTTCAGCTTTGGCGGTTTTTATTTTCAGAATGGTATAGCTTTCAATATTGGAGTTGGCGCTAATTATTACCCTCACATGTTCGGCAGATCATGGTACCCCTGTTTCGATAATTTTGTAGAAAGAGCCACTTATGATTATCACATCACTACTTCATCAAACAAAATGGCAGTATGTGATGGTGAATTTTCAGATTCAACTCGCAATGATGACAGTACTATAACATGGAACTGGTCTATTAAAGAAACTATTCCATCCTATTTATCCTGTATAGCTGTGGGCGCTTATGCACCTGTTCATTTTACAATTAATGGGAAAAATGGAGCTGTACCTGTTATGCTTAGCGCATTAGCAGGCGATACTACCAATGTTAAGAAATCGTTTGTTCATCTGCCGGATGCTTTTAACTTATTTGAAAAGCATTATGGACCTTACCGCTGGAACAAAGTGGGTTATACGATGGTGCCGCAAAGTATGGTGGCGATGGAACATTCCACTAATATCATTTATCCCATTACAGCTGTAACAGGCACTACTGCTTATGAAAGTTTGATGGCTCACGAACTGGCTCATCACTGGTTTGGCAATCAGGTAACGCCACATTCAGCAGAAGACTATTGGCTGAAAGAAGGATGGGCTACCTACTCAGAAAAAATCTTTTTAGGGGAGTTGTATGGAAAAACTCGTTACACTTCCGAAGTGGCGGCAAATCATGAGCAGGTTCTTCGTTGTACACATATTTTCGATGGTGGATATATTCCGCTATATCCGATTCCGCAGACTATTACTTATGGAAAAACCACCTACACAAACGGTGCAGATGTAGCGCATACACTCAGAGGATATTTCGATGAGGACGATAAATTTTTCTCTTGTCTGGAAAATTATCTTACGGACAATGCTTATTCTGACCAAAGCAGTTATTCCTTCCGTGATTATCTGACCAATTGTTCAGGCATAGACCTTACTGATTTTTTTGATGATTGGGTCTTTTCCCCGGGCTTTGCTCAGTTTTCAATTGATACATTTACAGTAGAACAAAGCGGCGCTGATTTTAGTGTTACAGTTGATATTCGTCAGAAACTGAATTACGCTCCACATTATTACAACAATGTGCCTATTGATATTACTTTTATGGATAACCAATGGAACACTGTAACAGAAAAAGTAGTCGTTAGCGGACCTTGCACCATTTATACCACTTCACTGTCATTTAATCCCTCCTTTGCCTGTCTTGATTTAAAAGAAAAAATTTCTGATGCCATTACTGATAACTACATGACGATTAAGAATACCGGCACCTTCAATTTCACTTATGGAAAAATGAAAGTGAAAGTAAAAAGTATCAGTGACTCGGCTTTTCTGAGAATCGAACACAACTTTGCTGCTCCTGACACATTCAAACACCGGATAAAAAACTTACACATCTCCCAGCAACGCTATTGGAAAGTAGATGGAATTATCCCAGCAGGATTTGATGCCAGCGCTGATATTGATTTTAATGGATCTACTCCTTTCCTTCCTACCAGCGGTGGTTCTTATTATCTTGATAATTATCTTGTTACAAATTCCGAAGACAGCCTGGTAGTATTATATCGCCCATCATTCTCATCTGACTGGACTATAGAAAATGATGTTACAGTTGCGGGTGGAATTAAAACAGACAAGAAAGGCACCTTTACTATCAACCATCTGAAGAAAGGAGAATATACACTCGGTATTTATCAATATAATAAAGTGGATTCACTGTTCATGGTAACGCCCGACACTTGTCACCTTTATGCTTCATCACGAAATATTATTTCTAACCAAAATGATATTTCCTTGTACCCTAATCCGGCAAAGGAGGATTTTATTCTCGACGGCTGGCTAAAGGAAGATTGCAATCTTGAAATTTTCAATATCAATGGTCAAAGTGTTTACAGCACAAAACTTTACAAAGGTCATTTGCACAGAAGAATTAATATAGGAACATTTGGCACAAATTTGTTTATGGTAAAAATTTCAGACGGACGAAATGTTTCAATTGTAAAAAAACTATTAGTAATAGAATAATAAATTTAGAACTTAAATGAAAAACATTACAGTAATCGGAGCAGGTACTATGGGAAACGGCATTGCTCATGTTTTTGCCACACACGGATTTAATGTCAATCTCGTTGATGTTTCTGCACCAGCTTTGGAGAAGGCAATAAATACAATCACTAAAAATCTTGACCGGCAGGTTTCAAAAGGAGCCATCACTGAGCAAAATAAAAAAGAAGCTCTGGCTAATTTAACCACTCATACATCTGTAGAATCCGGTGCGGCAAATGCAGATTTGGTTGTTGAAGCCACTACTGAAAATATAGATTTGAAGTTGAAAATTTTTAAACAGTTAGATGAGGTTTGTACTACCGAAACCATACTTGCCTCTAACACCTCTTCTATTTCAATTACAAAAATAGCATCTGTTACTAAGCGACCGGACAAAGTGATAGGAATGCATTTTATGAATCCTGTTCCTGTAATGAAACTGATTGAAGTGATTCGCGGATATTCCACATCCGATACTGTAACAGAAATCATTCTCAGTTTATCAAAGCAACTGAACAAAGTGCCGGTTGAAGTAAACGACTATCCCGGTTTTATTGCCAACCGGATACTGATGCCTATGATTAACGAAGCTGTCTATTCTTTGTATGAAGGAGTTGCCGGAGTGGAAGAAATTGATACAGTGATGAAATTAGGAATGGCTCATCCGATGGGACCACTGCAATTAGCTGACTTTATAGGTTTGGATGTTTGCTTATCCATTTTGAGAGTACTCCAGGATGGATTCGGCAATCCTAAATATGCTCCTTGCCCGCTGCTGGTGAATATGGTTACAGCAGGACATTTGGGAGTAAAAAGCAGTAAAGGATTTTATGAATACATTGCCGGCTCGAAAGAATTAATTGTAGCTTCACGATTCAGAAAAATGATTACTGCCTGATAGAGAATTAACCAAGCGGGAGTAGCTCAGTTGGTAGAGCATCAGCTTCCCAAGCTGAGGGTCGCGGGTCCGAGTCCCGTTTCCCGCTCAGGAAATTAACGAACGGTGTATGCTTTGACAATTATACTAAAGCAGAAGGGCACGATTTCATACTCTTTGTTACGATAGATTACCGGATACTCAATATTGAGAACCCACCTGATACTAATAAAAAAGTGATTGTCAAGATACTGTATGACAATCACTTTATTCCGGGTGGCTAATGAGATTCGAACTCACGACCCTTAGTGCCACAAACTAATGCTCTAACCAACTGAGCTATAGCCACCGTTTATGCTGCAAATTTAATCTGAAAAAACAGAAATTCTAATACAGAGTAATTCTTTTGCTTTATTATACATCTATTCTCTATAATGTAAATTTGCAGTTATGAATATCATTAACTACAAATCACTTAATAAATCTTTGATTGGCTCAAAGGTTCAAAAACCAGTTTCAGGAACGCTTTCAGGTCATGCGGCTGGAGAGCCATTTGATAAGTTTGTTTATGCAGCGATTAAAAAGCAATGTCCAGGAAAAACTTTTCGGCAATATGAATATCTGAACGACTTGTATTTAAAAAACCCAAAGTATATATCGTTTGCTGAAAGACAGCAACTTTTAAGTTCACCAACTGTTTTGTTTTTGCTAAGTAGAGGTAAGGATGCCACAACGAAATGGGAAGTGGACAATCAGTTTGAAGAAAAGCAAAATGATACGGCTGATATTTTAGTTGTGGATAAAAACTACTACGAAATTATTGATGTCAAAACTCGCAACATTTCAAAGAAGGCACAGCAACCGAATATTATTTCTGCTTACAAACTTGCTCAAATGTGTGCAGTAATGTTGGACAACAAAGAATTTAACACGCTTGGAGTAAACTACATTGAAATTGATTGGAAACTCGTTGGAAACAATCTCGTTTGTGAAGATGCACATCACGGAAATTTATTTATTGAAAACCCTGCAAACCTTTACATCAACTGGGCTGCTGCAATGCAGATTCAATTTCATGTTTCGGATTTAGAACAGAATTACAAAAAGAATTTAGAGAATTGGGCTAAAGATTATCTCCGTCATTTTGTTGGCGAAGCAAGAGGCAGGGCAAAAACAATGATTGACAAATTCGTGAAGCCGTTTGAGAAGTATTTAAAATAGTTTGTCAATCTCTGATTCCATTTTTGAAAGTGCGTCTGCACTTTTTTCTTCAACATAAGTTTTGCAATACTCTGAAATAGCATCGTGAATTATAATTTCTTTTTCGGTATTCCAGTTAATCAGTTTTATCGGAATGCTTGCAATGGGTTTCTCTGAAAACTCAACTATGTTGCCTTTCACAATGCCGTTATGTTTAAGCCAGTTAAAAGTCCTGTGATTGTTGAGCATTGCAAGAATGTAGTAAATGCTTTCTCTCACTTTATCCTTTTTGAAAATTGCAGTTACATCTTGTGTCGGAAAAATTTTCGGTTCAACAAATGCAAAACGGAAATGATTTTTGTTTGAGATTCTTTCTTTACATGGAACAAATATTCTCGACTCATTTTTGCTGAATAAATTAAAGTTGCGAAGGAAAACCCATTCCCAAAACTTTATTTCTCTATTGTAATTGTATCGTGAAAGTAATTCGTTCTTGAACTCTGAAAGATGTTCGTAGAAGTTCGGGAAATCAGTTTGCACTTGTTTCTCTGATAAATTTTCCGTCAGGAAAATGTATGGAGTAATATTCTCATGGTAGAATGGTTTCAGGTCTTTCGCCTTTACAACTTTGATTGTTGCTTTCTTCTCGGCACTGTTGAGTTTATGTCCGTTCAACTGAAATACTCTGTCAAGTCCACTAACCAAACCATTTCCAATGTCGCAGATTTCTCCAATGGTGTGATATGATTGAACTTCTTCAAACAGGTTGTGCTTAGTGATTCCATTGACAGCACACTGCTTTTCAAAAACTTTTAATTCACTTTTGATTTCATCTGGTGCTAAAATCCATCGCTCACCAATTTTGAATTGTTCAATTTCTGAATATTCTAAATCGGGTTGTGGTTGTTTATTTTGAAGTGCAGTGAGAAAATTCTTTGTTAGTTTTTGAACTGAATAATACTTAGCCAACGAAATTTTGTGTCGGCTATGATTCTTTTTTTTTACAAACTTGAAAATGATGATTGAAACTGTAACCTTGTCAAAAATTGGTGTTTCATTGAAGTGGTAAATCTTTTCAAAGTAACCATGAGTCATCATGTAATTTCTCAAGGTCAATGAATGAGTAGTGTTTAACCAGTATTCAGGACAAATAAAAATGAGTTCACCTTTTTCATTCAGTAACTCTATTGATTTGAGAATAAAAATGTAGAGGTAGTCGCAAAGTGAATTAAAGTGTTTGTTCCAAAGATGATTCTTCATCAACTCGTTTTTCAAATCGTCTTCAAGATGTTGCCAGCGTATATATGGCGGATTTCCGATTATCAGGTCAAATTTTTTGTCAAAGTTTTCTGAAATAAAACTTCTGAAATTTACTTTGGTGAAAAATAGGTTTGAAAGTGAATCGTCAATTTCAAAAGCGGTTATATTTTTAAATCCTTTATCTGCAAGATGTCGCAAGAAAACCCCTTCACCACAACATGGCTCAAGCACTTCCGCATCGTGTCTGACAGTTGAAAGGTCAATCATAAAGTCTGCAACGATATCAGGCGTAAAATACTGTCCGAATTTATTTTTTGTCGTTTTTCTCATTATTGAGCAAATGTAGTAATTAATCATTTGCAGGTGTCACGGTAATGACATTACGATAGTATCATAAACGGTAAGAAACCAAAAGCTATACATTGCTGTTACCTTAACAGGCAATGTTTTTAATACAACTCCGGAAATTATACAAAGTTCCTGCTACACACTCTAAAATATTCCTGTTGAAAAGTCGTTAGGCAAAGAAATGTAAGTGAATAAATGACATGGTAAGTTTACACGATTAAATCTGATTTCTTAAATAGAATTTTCACTTCAATCAGAATGACAAAACAAAACTTACCGTTTAAAACCTGCAGACTGCAATTTGCTTTATGCGGAATATTTTTATTCTTCTCTCTCTTCCTCTCTCAATTTTCTTTTGCTCAAAAGACTCAAATCTACACTGATATTGAATCGGATTACAAAAAAGGAGTAGAACTGTTTGAGCAGAAAAAATTTGGCGCAGCAGAGAAAAAATTTCAGAGAATAATTGAAATGTATGAAGGCAAAGTTGACCACCGCGACAATACTTTGTTGAATTCACTCTACTATCGTGCAGTTTGTGCTGACGAAACATCAAACCCTTCCGCTGAAAAATATTTTACAGATCTGCTGGATGAATATGGTGAAAACCCAACTACCCGTCTTGCTTATTTTCATCTCGGCAATATTTATTTTAATAACAAAAAATTTTCTCAGGCGCTGGAGCAGTACAAGAAGGTGGATATTTATGATTTAAGTATTCAGGAAACTTCTGAGTTTAAATTCCGGATTGGATACTGTTACTTTTATAAACAAAAGTTTACTGAAGCAAAAACCTATTTCGAAGCAATAAAAAACATAAAAAACAAATATTACTATCCTGCTAATTATTACTATGGTTATCTCTCTTACTTAGACAAAAATTACGGCGAAGCGCTATCGGGTTTCAAACTGATACAGGAAAGCCAGTTGTATGCTCCTATTGTTCCTTACTATATCACTCAGATATATTTTATGAGCGGACAATATGATGATGTACTGATGTATGCCGTACCGCTGTTACAGCGAAGTGATTTGAAATATACCAATGAAATGCGTCAACTTATTGGTAAGTCATATTTCAACACCGGTGATTATGCCACCTCTCTTCCCTTCTTACAGGAGTTTTATGACAAAACCCAGCAAAGTACTAAAACAGATATTTATCAGATTGCTTACTGTGAATACAAACTGAAAAAATATTCTCAAGCTATTACTCATTTTCTGCAATTGAGTTTGCTTAGTGATTCAGTGGGACAAAATGTTCAGTACCTTCTTGGTGATTGTTATTTAAAAACAAATGACAAGCAGAGTGCACGCCGTGCCTTTCAGAATGCGGCTAAGTATGATTTTGATATGAAAGCCAAGGAAGTTTCAATGTATAATTATGCAAAGCTTTCTTATGAATTGGGCTATCAGGATGTGGCAATTAAAGCATTCAATGACTTTGTTACAGAGTTTCCTAAATCATCCAATGCTGCTGAAGCAAGAGAATATCTTGTTCACTTGTTTCTGAATACAAATAACTACCGTGATGCACTTTCAATTATTAAAATAGTTGAAAACAAAAATCCTCAATTAAAAGCAGCATACCAGAAAGTAGCGTTCAACCGCGCCATGCAAGTATATGCTGATAATGATTACAGTACTGCTGATAAGTTGATGGATGAATCATTGCAAAATCCGATTGACAGATCACTTGAGGCAGATGCTTATTACTGGAAAGGAGAAATTGCTTTTGATCGGAAAGAATATAAAACGGCTATCGTCAACTTTGTAAAATACACAAACCTTTCAAAAGTATCCGACGATTCTAAATCAGGCGCTTCAGTGTTACAGGCAAATTACGGTATTGGGTATAGTTACTTGAAGCAAGCGAACTATGCACAAGCCATTGCTTACTTTGATAATGCAAAATCACAATTAAAAAATTCAACCCTGAATAAAAACTTAGCTTTAAAAATCAGTAATGATATTTATCTGCGCAGCGGTGATTGTCATTTCATATTAAAAAATTACAGTGGGGCGCTTACAGATTACCAGCAAGTTATCTCTACAAAAGGATCAGGTGTTGATTATGCACTCTTTCAAAAAGGAATGATTCTCGGATTGCAGGGAAAAAATGATGAAAAAGTAAAAACACTTCAGCGCATCAACAGCGAATTTCCATTTTCGATTTACTTAGATGATGCCCTGTTTGAGACCGGCAGCACCTATCTTGTAATGGGTGAGAATAATAAAGGCATGTTGATTTTTAACCGGATGATTACAGATTTCCCGAACAGTAACTATGTTAAAAGAGCACACCTGAAATTAGGATTGATTTATTTCAACGACAGTAAGTATGAAAATGCACTCGACGAATACAAGGTTGTAGCTTCAAAATATCCGAACTCGCCGGAAGCAAAAGAAGCAGTGAACAGTATTAAACAGGTATTTATTGCAAAAGGAGATGCAAAGGGATTCAACGATTTTGTAAAACAGATTCCGAATGTAAATATCGGGGCTACCACACAGGATTCGCTTGTTTATCTTGCTGCCGAGCAAAATTTCTCAGATGAAAGTTTTGATAAGGCGTTGGACGGATTCACCGATTATCTGAATACTTTTCCGAATGGAGCTTTTGCTTTACAGGCACATTACTATCGTGCAGAATGTCTGTTCAGGAATAAAGATTACGACCATGCATTGGAGGATTACCAGTGGGTAGCAGGCAAAAGCTCAAGCTCATTCACAGAGAAAGCAGTACTTCAGGCGGCAAGAATTAATTACACAACAAAGAAAGATTACTCTTCAGCATATAAATATTATAAACAGTTAAGCGAGATAACTAATATTAAAAGTAATATGATTGAGGCATGGCAGGGAATTATGTTCACTGCTTATAAACTGAATAAGAATGAAGATGTGAAAATGGCAGCAGATAAGATTTTATCTTCTGATATTTCTAAGACCGAAAGTATAGCTGATGCTCATTACTATTTGGCAAAAGTTGCTATGAATACAAGTGATTATGCAACTGCTGCAAGTGAGTTTAAGAAGGTAAACCAACTGTTACAGTCAGAAAAAAGCGCCGAAGCGCTCTACTCAATTGCATTAATCAGTTTCAAACAAAATGATTTAAAATCTGCTGAGGAGCAATCATTCAAAGTGATTAATCAAAAACCTCAGTACAACTACTGGATTGGTAAGAGTTATCTCCTGCTCTCCGATATTTATTCAGCAGAAGATGATTTGTTTAATGCAAAAGCTGCACTGCAAGGTATCATTGACAATTACAAGAGCAACGATGATATAGTGCCGACAGCACAGGAAAAAATGAAGGTACTGACAGAAAAGGAAAACTCAACTTCAAAGCTGATGCAGGACAGCATTCAACATAATTTTCAAATGGATACTCTGGAAATTTTAACCCCTGTTGATACTTTGATAAAGAAATAATGACGATGAACAAACAAACTAAAAACAATTATTGTCAGTCAATAAGCAGGAAGAATTCCGGCTGTTTCAGTAGAATAAAATTTTCTGCACTTAGAATTTTACCGGCAGTTTTAATTTCATTCATTGCTTCTCATTCTGCAATTGCGCAGCAAAAGGATGAGCTAAAAGGATTAGATGTAGATGTGATAAAAAGCTACTCCCCCATCCTTGCTGACCCGATGAAGATGGACTTTCCTGCTTCAACTGTTGCTGCGGATTCATCCAAGCCGAAGATGCAGTACGCTGTAACACCTAAACTTTTGAATCTGCCGTTTGTCCCGCCGGATATCCGTTCTTTAGCTATGGTAAAGGAGGATAAGAGTAATTCACTGAATAATTATCTGAAAGCGGGATTTGGCACGCAATGGTCGCCGCTTGGTGAAATATATCTGAACACTAAACCATCTGAAAAGTACGATGCCGGTTTATATGCTTATCATCTTTCAAGCTCGGGAGATTTAAAATATCAAAAGTTCTCAGATAATATTGTTCAGATTAACGGGAAAAAGTTTTTTAAAAGTAATGCGGTTTCTTTAGTAGCCCGGTATGATAATAATGCTCTCAACTACTACGGATATGACCATAAGGATACCGCACAAGCCACACTGGATGCAATTACCCGGGATATGCACCAGCGTTTCTCTAAATTTTCAGGAGAGTTGAATTTTGGCAGTACAAAAAAGAATAAATCCAGGTTCGACTATAATTTCAATTTTGGATTTTACAATCTGCAGGATTTGTTTCATGCAGAAGAAACAAATCTTTACACTTCATTGGATTTGGAAAAGGAAGTTAAGAAGATACATCATATTCATCTTAAACTTTTCAATGATAATTTCTCATTCAAACAGGATTTACTCAAATACACTACAAACCTATTCCATATTAATCCCTATTACAAAATTGTGCAGGATAACTGGACTGTAACAGGCGGATTTAATGTAGTGATACCTGATAAAGGCAATGTCCTTTTCTTTCCTAAGATTGAAGGTGAATACAAACTGGCGGAGAATTATCTTATCCCGTTTGCCGGCTGGAACGGAGAAGTTAATAAAAGCAATTTTCTTGGCTTAACTTCCCAAAACCCATTCATCAATAAATATCAACCACAGAATTACAGCAAGACTTACAGCATTTATGGTGGTGTAAAAGGCAGCATGGGAAATCATGTATCCTATCTATTGAAAATTGGTGAAAACCTGTATGACTTTCTTCCCTACTTTCTGCCGGACAGCAATGCTGTAACACGCTTTGATGTCAATTATTATCAGAATGCAGGAGTGTTTAATGTACACGCTGAAGTTAGTTATCGCGAATCAGAACATATCAATGTGATACTTGGAGGTGATTACTACGGCTACCAGCTTGACTTCAACGACACTGCTATCGGTTATCCGAATTCAAAACTATCCGTGCAGGCAGATTACAATATCAAGGATAAAATAATTGTTGGCGCTAATGTTTTTGCTTATTCCAAATCATATACACAACTTCCGCAGGACAATTTTAAAACAGCGCTGAAAGGGGTTGTAGATGCAAATATTTCAATCCAGTACAACTATAAAAGAAATTTTGGCGCTTTCATTAATTTCAATAACATAGCTGCTACAAAATACCAACGCTGGTACCGCTATCCGGGTTATGGATTTAATTTGATTGGAGGACTTATTCTGAAATTCTAATCAATCCGTTTTTTTCTGGAAGAAATAATTAAAAAGGGACGGCTGTACGACAACCGTCCCTTTTGTTTGCTATTGATATATAACAAATGGCTACAACTCAAATTTTGTTATCTTCCAAGATAAGTTTTTAAAGTTTTGCTATGCGTAGTTTTGCGCAATCTGCGAATGGCTTTTTCTTTTATCTGGCGTACTCTCTCACGAGTGAGATTGAACCGGACACCGATTTCGTCTAACCCAATTTCTTGTTCTCCATTAATACCGAAGTAACAACTCAAAATCTCTGCATCACGGTGGTTCATTGTTCTCAGAATACTTTGAATATCCTTGCGCAGCGATTCTTTGTGAAGGGTATCTTCTGCTCCATCCTTCTGGTCCGCATCTTCAAAGAAATCTGCCATAGAAGTATCGTCCTGATCATTGATCGGGGCATCAATTGAAACATGGCGGCTTAATCCTTTGAGCATTTCTTCCACATCTTTAACGCCTACATCCATCAATTCGGCAAGTTCTTCTTTGGTAGGTTCACGCTCAAACTTCTGCTCAAACTTCATCATCATTTTACTGATTTTGCTGTAAGAACCAATTTTATTAAGCGGAAGACGCACCATTCTTGAGTGTTCTACTAATGCCTGAAGAATGGATTGACGAATCCACCAAACGGCATACGAAATGAATTTGAATCCCCGTGATTCGTCAAAGCGCTGTGCTGCTTTAATTAATCCGATGTTTCCTTCATTAATTAAGTCGGCAAGAGATAATCCCTGATTCTGATACTGTTTGGCTACTGATACCACGAAACGAAGGTTTGCCTTCGTCATTTTTTCGAGTGCATCTGTATCGCCGGTCTTAATCAGTTTTGCCAAACGAACTTCTTCGTCGGGCGTAATCATAGGTTCCTTTGCAATGTCTGATAGATAGCGCTCCAGCGAATCGTTTTCGCGGGCGGTTATCTGTTGTGTTATTTTTAATTGTCTCATGTGTTGCTATGTACTTTTTAAACGCCTGAATTAATTTTTGGTTTCATCCTGATAAACTTTGACAATCGTATGACAAAAAGTTTTGTCATATCGCTTCCTATTTACGCTGAGATTCCAAAAAAGAACTACATCCTGATAATCAAATAGCATACCTCAACTTTAAATAGTTTCCTGCTTAGCGAAATTCTATTCTGAAATTTACTAACAATGTGACTTGTATATGATTTTACTTAATTCCCAACTTCCAAATTGACTGTTGTTATACTGCTTTATATAATGAAAATTGGAAAACTAACACTACATATTCAGGCTAATCAGAAAAACAGTAATTAAGGACATAGTACGTGCGATAATTGCTGCTTCATTTAAACTTTATAGAAAGAAATATTATTACAGTTTAGTCTTTATATTTTTATTGAAGATATACATTCAATTACAAGATTATATGATTGTTAATTCAGGCTACCCATTTAACAGATTTATGAGAAGCATTATTTTATAAGACTTTGATTGAAGAAAGATTAACGATTAAAATATCATTTCAAACGATAAATATATGTAACCTATCTAAATATTTAGAAGTCACAGATAGTATGAGTATATTTTTGCAATCCTCATACGAATAGAGTAAATAATTAATATTATAAATTAATTCAGATTTAATTAACTAAAAATCAATTAATAAAAATGATATTAAAATCAATAAAGAATGGAATAAACTTTACAAATCTCAATCTTTAGATTACTACATACTATTATATCTTCTGTTGTTATATAACAGATTTATTATTAATGATTTGAGATAATCAATATCAATTTATTCTTTCTGTTCAATATTGGTTAGTAAAAAATAATATTAATGAAAAACGATAATATGAAACAAAGACGATTTGGAATCGAAAAGGGTTCTCAAAATAAATTGTAAAACACCAATGAGTACTTCTTTTAACTATTCTCATACTGATATTTTATTAAGCACAATAGTGTTCTCTTCAAACTCTTATGAGAAAGGAACATCCTCAAAAACTTCTATTGTTATGAAAAAAATTGTAAAATCTACCAAGTGGTCAATCCTTGCATTAGGCATTACACTTGTGGCTCTTGCTGCTTCAGCACAAACCAACACATGGGACGGATCCAGCAGTTCGAACTGGAACACTGCTGCAAACTGGTCACTTAATCAGGTTCCGACATCAGCACATAATGTAGTAATTCCTAACGGGGTTACAGGAACTATAACGATTAACACAGCCGCTGTATGTAATAGTCTTACCATGAATGGAGGAAGCTCTGCTAATACAGTTACAATCAGTGCAGGCAATTCTCTGACTGTAACTAATGCTGTGACTATCAATGCAGGAACCGGTTCAAACGATAATAAAATACTGGATGTGGCAACAGGAACGCTTATCTGCGGTTCAATTATTATGCAAAATACTTCAAGTGATGACCGCGATTGCCGATTAACCATTTCAAGCGGTACTGTTAATGTTACAGGGGACATTACAATGAATGGCAGCTCAGCGAGAAACCAGGTTACTATCTCAGGCGCGGGTACATTAAATATCGGAGGCGACATTACAGGGGGTGGTTTTACTACAGCTACAAATTCAACGGTTAACTACAACGGTGCCGGACAAATTATCAGGAGTGCAACTTATCATCATTTGATTCTTGCCGGTTCAGGTACCGCTACACTTGGCGGGAACTTAACTATTAACGGAAACATGACACTTTCTACCGGAACTATAAGCACCAGCGGAAGTAATTATGATATTAGTATTGCCGGAAACTGGACTAATAACGGAGCCACATTCTCAGGCGGTTCAAGTGATGTTTCGTTCACCGGTACAGGAACGATTGGTGGTTCAGGTACTACTACATTCCCCAATATTATTCTTACTTCCACGGCATCATCCTACACGATGAATAACAGCAATTCAGCAACTTCGCTGACCTTTAATGCCAGCGGAACACCTACTATGCTCACTCACAGTGGTACCAGCGCTCTTACAGTTAGTGGCGGGGTTACTATTAACCAACCTACTTCTAACAGCGTAAATGCTTCATGGAATATTAACGGAGGGACAGCAACAGTGGGCGGATTAATTTCTTTAGCAGGAACAACAAGTACAACCACAAGCCGTGTTCAGGAAATTGTTATTACAACAGGAACATTAAA
Source organism: uncultured Bifidobacteriaceae bacterium (assembly GCA_964424455.1). Taxonomy (GTDB): domain Bacteria; phylum Bacteroidota; class Bacteroidia; order Chitinophagales; family UBA10324; genus CAYRJA01. The sequence continues at coordinate 8,067 of CAYRJA010000016.1, read as the reverse complement.
TGCTAATGGAGGAATCACTTTTGCCACTGTTAATAATACAGGAAGAAGAATCGTCATGAGTGGAGGTGCAGGTAATCTAAACCTTAAAGGAACATTGACACTTGGTGGTCAGCAAACGCTCACAGCAGGAACAACAAGTACGTTCTCTTATACGGGTAATTCAGCTCAGTCTGTAAACTTTTTCAGTTCGGGTGCTTACAATAATCTTTACATTGATAATACGAGTGCAACCGGCGCCACTCTGAGCGGGTCTATCACATCATCAAATGTTACAGGAAATATTGTTGTAGGGAGTGCAAATACATTAAGCTTACTGACTACTTCTAATACAGCGGTGGGAATGGCAAATTCTAAATCTCTGACAGTAACAGCCGGTTCCACCATGAACGCAGGTACGAGTGTAATCTCTATGGGAACAAGTGCTGTAGTTACCATAAATGGGACTTTCAAGACGGCAAATACAGTTGCATTTACCGGAAGTGCAACAGGTGCAATTAGTTCGACTAACTCTCCTACTATTACTCTTGGCAGCGCATCAACCATTGAATATAACGCAGCAGGAACACAGCCTGTAACAGCCAGAGCAGATTATGCCAATGTTACCTTGACAGGCGCTTCAAAAACGATTACTGCAGGAACGATTACTCTTTCGGGAGATTTAACTATTAATTCGGGAGCTACTTATAACGGTACAGCCAACAATCCGGCGCTTAATATTGGGGGAGATTTCTCCAACAGCGGTACTTTTAACCAGGGAACAGGCACACTTACTTTTACCAATGGGCAGAGTGTGGCAAACAATATTCTCGGTACATCAGCTACCACTTTCGGAACTCTTGCACTAAACAATACCAACGGACTTGTTTTAGGTAATAGCGTTAACACAACTGTCAATACAGGTCTTACTTTCACAAATGGCAAAATCACTACTAATTCAAATGTACTGATTCTTGCGTCGGGTGTAAGTGTTACAGGTGCAGGTACAGGTTGGGTTATCGGTAACCTGAGATGGAATATCCCGACAGGCGCCGGTGTCTCAAGAAATTTCTTTGTGGGCGACGCAACCAATTATACAAATGTCTCTGTAACATTTACTAATGTTTCTACGGGCGGTACCTTAACAGGAAGCACTGTTTCTTCTGATCATCCGAATATTCTAACCTCAGGTGTTAATCCTACATTAAGCGTGAACAGATACTGGACACTAACCAACTCGGGAATTGTTTTTACTAATAGCGGTAACACCGCTTCAACAGTATTTAATTATGTGGCAGGAGATAAAGATGGAGGTGTTAATACTTCCACTTTCATTTCAAATAACCGCAATGGCTCCACATGGACTACTAATACAATGGGAACATTAAATTCTCTTAACACTCAGGTTACAGGATTAACTGCCTTTGGAGATTTTCAAATAGGAAATCAGATTCCTGCAATTGCTACAAATTCGGTTACTGCAGATCAAACTATTTGTAGCGGACAAACTCCTGCAGGTTTAACAGGGTCATTTCCAAGTGGCGGAAATGGAACCTATACCTATTTGTGGGAAAGTAGTATTATAAATGCAACATCAGGATTCACTTCTGCAAGCGGAATCAACAACACGCAGAACTATGCTCCAGGTTCACTCACACAAGATACATGGTACAGGAGAACTGTTTATTCAGGAAATATATCGGATGTTTCTACTGCAATACAAATTACAGTGAACGAAGCTCCTTCAATAAGCAGCCACCCAACAGATGCAGCAGTTTGTGCAGGAAGTTCAATTAATTTAAGTGTTACAGCATCAGGATTAGGATTAACTTACCAATGGAGAGAAGGCGGATCAAATATTTCAGGTGCAACCAATTCGGGTTACAGTATCTCGAGTGCGGTAGTGGGTGATGCCGGAAGTTATGATGTGGTGGTAAGCGGCACCTGTACACCTTCAGTTACTTCTAATTCAGCAGTTGTAACTGTTCATGCATTGCCAAATGCTCCTACTGTTACCACTTCTCCCTCTCCTGCTACTATATGCAGCGGAACAAGCGCTGTATTTACAGCAACTAATTCAGGAGGAACAGTTGATAAAATTTTTTCAAGTACGAATAACTCTAATATTTCTGTTGTTGATAATAGTAATACTTCCTATACTTATTCAACAAATACTATAAGTGGAAGTGGGGGTCTTACACTTCAACCTACAGATGTTATAAGTGTAACTTTGTATATTGACGATGATAACGCCAATGACCTGGACATATTCTTGGTTGACCCATCCGGAACCCGTGCCATGCTCTTATCTTCAGATAACGGAGGTTCGGGCAGCGACTATAATGGAGTTGTACTGAGTACAGATGCTTCAACTAATATTAATACTGTATCTTCTGCTCCTGTAACAGGAACCTATAAACCTGAGGGTACTATAACATCAGGCACTTCATCTTCTGAAAGAAGTGATGCAGCATATAACGGATCAGGAAACTATAATTCCGTAGTTCCCTCCAATGCACTAACAGGCGCTTCATTTGATGGAGTATGGTCTTTAAGAGTATGGGATGATAATAACTCAGGTAGCGGAGGTACAATAGACAGTTGGACTTTAACTATTAAGAGACCGATGGGGGTTTATTCAAATGTAATTACCGGTCCATCAACAATAGGTTCGATAACCTATTCAGGAACAACTAATACTACCGGTATTTCAAGTATTAATCCTATAGCATTAGGAGCAAACAATTATAATGTTGTTACTGTTGATGGAATGGGCTGCAGCAGTTCCGCCACTGTAAAAACTGTAACAGTAAATCCAGTTCCCAGTGATAATGCAGGTTCTGATAAGATATATTGTAACGGATCAAGTACTACAATTGGTGCAGCAAGTACAGGTGGAAATACTTACAGTTGGAGTCCTTCAACTGCATTGAGCAGTACCAACTCTTCCCAACCGACTGCGAATCCGACCACAACTATCACTTACACCCTTACTGAAACTATTACAGCCACAGGATGTACTTCGGCTAATACTGTTACTGTAACAGTAAATCCACTACCCGGAAATAATACAGGCGGAAATAAATCAGTTTGTTATGGTTCAAGTGTTCAACTCGGCGGAACAAATCCCGGAGGACGCACTTATGTATGGAGTCCATCCACAGCACTGACAAGTACGACAGTTTCAAATCCTTCAGCAAATCCTACAAGTAATATTACTTATACATTGACAGAAACTATTAATGCAACCGGATGTTATTCAACCAACAGCATTACTGTAACAGTTAATCCATTACCGACAGTTTCTATCTCAACAAATTATTGCGGAACAAACGGAAATGTTCAGCTGACGGCGAGTTCTACTACAACCCCAAATACTTTCTTATGGAGCAATGGCGGAACAACTAATCCGTTATCAGTAGATTTAGCAGGAATATATGCAGTTACAGTAACAGATGTAAATGGATGTACCGGTTTGAACGCGGTAACTGTTGCTGTAGAGTTAGTAACTAATGGGAATTTTGAGTCAGGGAATACTGGATTTTCCAGTTCATACACCTTTTCTCCTACTACCTATACCGGTTCTACGACTGGTTTATGGCTTGAAGGAAAATATGCAATTGGTGATGATGCAAATGATTATCATCCCAATTTTTATGGCGATGATCATACCAGCGGATCCGGTAAATTTATGATGGTAAATGGTGCAGCAGGGTCACCTGTTGTGTGGTCACAGACTGTTACAGTTCAGCCAAATACTGTTTATTACTTCTCGGCATTTGCAAGAAGTCTGAATAACTCAAGCCCGTTTGCACAACTTCAGTTTGCAGTTGATGGAAATGTTATAGGAACAGGGGCTGTTCTGACTGCCGGGGTTAACAGCAATTCAGGACCATTTATATGGCAAAGGTTTTATGGAACATGGAACTCCGGTGCATCTACTTCTGTCGTTCTTTCAATTGTAGACTTGCAAACATCACTGGGAGGTAATGATTTTGGATTGGATGATATATCATGCAGTTCTCTTGCACCACTTACTTTTTCTGTAGTTCCCTATGGATTTAATTCAGTTGTTTGTGTAGGAAGCAATATTAATCTGAATGCTAACAGAACAGGCGGTACAAGTCCATTTATATATTCATGGTCTGGTCCAAACTCATTTAATTCTTCTCAGGAGAATCCAAATATATCTGCCGCATCAATTGCAATGAGTGGCACTTATCATGTCACCATCACAGATGCTTATGGTTGTGCATCAACTGGGTCAACATCCATTAATATAAGCGACCTTCCATCTGTAACTGTGACACCTTCTTCATCATTATTGTGCAGTCCTTTAAGTTCTGTACTGACAGCAACAAACTCAGGAGGCGTAGTTAGTCAAACCTTTTCCGGTACTTCAGGTGCTATTTCAGTAAGTATTCCAGATAATGCTAATTATGCTTATCCCTATTCCACAATTAAATTAAATGGAAGTGGTGCTGCAACCTTATCTTCTAGCGATGTTATTCAGGTTACACTTAATATTGCTCACGGCGATGACAATCATCTGGATATCTTCCTGGTTGATCCGAGTGGGACAAGAGCGATGCTTTTATCTTCCGATAATGGCAGCAGCGGTAATAATTATACAAATACAATTTTAAGAACAGACGCATCCACAAATATTACATCCGGAACAGCGCCATTTACAAATACTTACAGACCTGAAGGAACAATATTAACCACACCTGACCGGTCAGGGGCAAGCGGTGGAGATTATACCGCTGTGGTTCCCGCAAACGCACTTAACGGAGCACCTATTGACGGCACATGGACACTAATGGTATTTGATGATGCTAATAGCTCAACTGGGACATTAACTAACTGGGCTTTATCAATTACTAAATCAGGTTATACCACCTCATTCGCCGGTCCTGCTACAATCGGATCAGTTGGATATTCCGGTGCAAATAATACAACAGCAACAGCAACTGTTACACCTCCAGTCGGATCAAATAACTATACAGCTACTACAACACTAAATGGCGAAGGGTGTACTATTACAAGCAGTCCGGTGACTATTACAGTGAACCAGAAATCTGCCAATCCGGTTTCTGCAACTGCATCTGCTACAACAATCTGCTACGGGGATAATGTTACACTGACTCTGAATGGCGGTGGCGGTGGTACCGGAGAAGTTATTAAATGGTATTCCTCTTCTTGCGGAGTATCTTTAGTTGGAACAGGCAATAATTTATCAGTAACCCCCACAATAACTACCGCTTATTACGGACGCTACGAGAACGGGACTCCGTGCAATTTTAATACTACATGTGCTTCAGTAACCGTAACTGTAACACCTTTGACAGCAACTCCTGTTGCAATTGCGGGTTCAGGAGCCACTATCAGTGATATTACGGTAAACTGGAATGCTGCTTCTGGAGCTACCAGCTACTTCCTTGATGTAGCGACTGATTCTTTATTTACAAATTTTGTATCAGGACACAATAACCTGAATGTAGGCAATACCACTTCAAAGACTGTAACAGGCCTTGTGGCAAATACAACTTATTACTACCGAGTAAGATCCAATAATAGTTGTTTTACCAGCAGTAATTCCAACAGGATAGCGTATGCAACTATTCCTGACTGTTCATTACATACATGGTTAGGTACTGCAGGTACTGATTGGTTTAACAATTCCAATTGGAATCCTGCAAATTACCCTACGGCTTGTGCAGATGTAATTATTCCTATTGTGGGAAGCGGAAATTATCCTCAACTGGATGCCTCGTCAATAAGTGATGCATATTGTAAGAACTTAACCATTAACAATGGTGCGCAGTTAGATATTACCTCCGGATATAACAATAACCTTCATGTAATTCAAAATATTTCGAATAGCGGTACTATTAATACTAACGGTACTACTCAGGTTTACGTTGGCGGGAATGTTACAGGAAATGGTACAATAAATACACAAGGTAATTCTCAAATGAACATAAGCGGTAACTTTATTGTGGGCGGAACTGTTTCTGCGAGCGGTAATTCACAGATAAATGTTTCAGGTGATTTATCCAATAGCGGAAGTATTTCTAACAGTGGAAGCTCTCTGATTACTTTAAATGGAATTTCAAATATTATTAACGGAAACGGAAATTTTGGAGACAGCAGAATAAGAATAAATGCCGGAGGAACATACTCTTTAGGAAACTCGATTTCAGGGGCTGCCTCACTAAAGGAATTGGCAGTAGCTGCCAGCGGCGTGTTTAATATGGCTGGCTACGATTTGACCGTTAAGAAAATAGATCAACTGGGAAACTTTAATCAGAGTTCAGGCACCTTATATATTGAAGATAATGGTGGCAACTCTAATTTAGCTGCTGCTACATACAATGCCGGAACCGGAACCACTTATTTCTGTTTAGGCACTCAGTTCCCGGCGGGTAATCAGGTTATTCCCTCTGTGAACTATTACAATCTTAAAATAAGAACCAATAATGGTTTTACGGCGACGATTGGAAATGGTGCTGATTTAAGTTGCAACAATCTGGATATACAGAATCCAGGAACTGTAGGCGGAACCGCATTAGTTGTAAATACTGTTACAGTTGGAGGTGATTTCACACTGGGTAGTGTTTCTCCCGGGGTAAATCTCCAGTTGAATAGTGCTGTCCTCAGAAATGCGGGGAGCGGTATTTTCACAATGGGAAATAATGATAATAATGTTATTACAATTACAAAAAGTAGTATATCCTCTCCACAACCGGAAGCTATCAGCGGATTTGGAACATTAAATTTCTTCGGAACAGTTACATATTACAGCAATAGCGACCAGACTTTACTCGCAGGTAATTACAAGCATCTTGTTGTAGCAACCGGAACAGGTAACAGAAATCTCAATGGAGATGTTAATGTAAGTAATTCTGTAACAGTTAGTGCTGGAATTATAAATACGGGATCGAATAAGATAGTAATGTCTTCAACTGCTACATTGTCTGAAACACCGACTACATTTGTTCTTGGGAAAATTGAAACGAGCAGAAACCTGCCTATTAATGTAAATAATACTTTCGGCGGATTAGGAATTGAGGTAAAAGCACAGGGTAATTCTCCCGGTAATACTTTATGCTCAAGAGTAATCGGTTCTGAAATTCCTATTGGTTGTGCCAACGGCAGTGCACTCAGATACTTCACACTTTCTCCAACTGTGAATTCAGGATTAAATGCAGTCGTTACATTTAATTATTATGATACTCCATATGAATTAAACGGGTTCGTTGAAAATTACTACATCGCTTACAAATCAACAGATGGTGGTATAAACTGGTCAGCTCAAACAGGACCAGTTGATGTAGTTAATAATAAACTAACCATGAATGGTCAGCAGACTCTTGGAGCATATACCACAACAGCTCCTTTCCCATTAGGCGGAAATGTGACTCCTCTATCAACTATTATATGTTCAGGTAATTCAGTTGCTCTTTCTGTAACAGGTGCAAAAGGTCGTAGTTATGAATGGCAGCAGTCAACGGATAATGTTGTATGGAGTTCTGCTCCCGGGATAAACAATACATTCAGCTATACTGCCACACCGTTAACCTCAAAGGTGTACTATCGCTTTGTAGCCCATGCAACTGAATGTTGGGATGTTGCAAGTAACACTGTTATTGTTGAACACAGCTCCGGTGCTTCATTTGCAATTAATGTTGTGGAAAAAACGGATAACAGCGTTACATTAAATTGGAACCCGGTTGGTACTGGTAATTATAGCATTGTGTATAACGGAAGCTCGTCCGGTTCTATCAGTTCTGTTACTCCACCTAAGACTATTTCAGGATTGTTAGCTAATGGAACTTACAACATTACCATTACTCAGACAGGAGCAGCATTAACAGGATGCCCGGCAAGCGGTGATACATTGGGAGTAACCACTTTGTGTGCTATGCCCATAGGCATATCCCTCAGTTCTCCTGCAAACAAACAATTGAAAGTGGACTGGACAGGGTCGGCGGGATCCTATCGTGTTTTTTACCGTGAAGTGACTATACAAGGTTCTTATCTTTATCAGGATGTAACTACCGTTAGCAACTCCGGAACGGTAACCAT
>CAYRJA010000015.1:0-41685 GCA_964424455.1 uncultured Bifidobacteriaceae bacterium | reverse complement strand
TTGGATGAAAACACATTGAGGCAGGGTACATAGGTGTTCCCGCAATTTGTGCAGAGAGTATTTGCATCTATTACTCTTACCAATATTTTATCAAATCCGCAGCAGCCATAGCTGTTGCTATTGATATTTTCACTCGTAACATAATAGGTAGTGGTTTCTAAAGGAGTGGCTATTACCGTATTCCTTCCACGCCGAGTCACTGCTGCCGTGCCTTGTGCGGGTGCGCAGGACTCGGCGGTATTACTGTAACACTGCTCGTTCATAAATTTATCTGTTGCGTGAGTAAATCTAATACTATGAACAGGCAATGTCAAGTAAATTATTGTTTTGTTGTGGACATGGGTGGGGTTTTGGTATCTTTTGCTTGGGTAGTGTTGCACTATTTTCGAATCCTATTTGATGATTGCTGTAACAGTCGTATTGCATAAATGATTTTTTCAGATGAAATTATACTCTACTTATGGAATAAAAATGGTATAAGAAAGCTAACTGGTATTATATAATTTTGTACTACCGTATTTTGCCGCCTTAGTATCGGACACTGGGCCTGAATTGATAGAAATACAATTCTGTTGTTAGAAAAAGATTCTACGAGAACAGATTTATATACTTTGAAGAAAGAGCATTTACTGAATATCTCTCTTCAACCGTCTTTCTGCCCTCATCCCCTATTTCCTTTCTTATCTCTTCTGACATTAGTAAGTCAGTAAGATATTTAATCCATTCTTCTTCTTTTGATGCCAGAAAGCCATTTACCCCGTGCTGTATAATCTGATTGTTCACTCCGACAGGCGACATAATTGTAGGTATCCCTAATGACATATATTGCAGTCCCTTGAAGCCACATTTCCCCTTCGCCCATTTGTCATCAGGTAAGGGCATGATTCCAATCGCAAATTGTTGTAATTCAATTATTTCTGTGTTTCTGCGCCACGGAATAAACCGAAAGGATTTGATCTTTAAATCCGGATTTTTATTGGATATAACCCTAACCTCAAATTGAAATTGTTTTTCTAACTGAGATAAAACCGGTATCAATTGTATCAAATAGTTAACTGTTGATTGCGAGCCCGTCCATCCTATTACCAGTTTTTCGGGTTTCTCGCCTGACTGCTTATGATAGTTCGTGTCAATAGTTGTTGGAATTAGTTCTACATTTTTATTATAATTTTTTGCAAAGTCACACAAATATTCATTTCCACATGTAACTTTATATGCCCACCTGCAAATGTGCTTTACTTTACTATGCCATTTCAGCCCTCCTATTTTTTTGTTTACTTCGGAAACATTCGGCAACCAAATAGCATCATCAAAATCGTAAATAATTTTTTTTCGTAACACTTTAGCTAAGATGAATTCAAATATAGGGGGACCGACAGGCGTCGCTTCTCTGTGAATGAAAACGAAATCAAATTTTAAAGAACTAAAAAGAATAAAAACTCTTCTTACAAATCCTGCTATTAGTCCTGTTACTTTCTGAAAGCTTTTTCCTTTGTGATAAAGGATATTCCAATATTTCAAGCTCCAAAATGATTCAATTCTGCAATGGATATTCTCCTTCTCTAATATAGAAATATATTGTTCGAACCGGAATCTTTGGCTTGGCGCTTCTCCTTGAGGATATGGTACTATAAAAAGAACTTTCATTTGTCTGTAAGTCTCTTGTATATACTGGTGTAAGAACTAACTCCGTTTTGAAGCGAGTAGTATTTTGCTGCGCCTTCTCTTATTTTTTTCGGTGATATTTCTGAGAGTGTTGGAATTTTACTAATTGCTTCTATGTACTGTTCATTTGTAAATTTTGTAATACAAAATCCTGACCCTGAATTTTCTACTATCTTATCCGTATCGCCTACTCCTGTGTTACATATCAATGGGACTCCCATGCTCATAATTTCACCTTGCTTAACAGGAGATGATGCCTTTTTTGAAAAACTTTGTTTTATAAAAAACAATGAAAGATTGCTGGTCTTAATGAACAACGGCATCTCATTTCTGTTTGCTCTTCTGATTAAAACATTAGAAGTGGGAATTCCTTTTCCTTTGGCTTTATTTAAAATATTTTCAGACGGGTCATTGGTAATGAATAAAAATTTTGCTGATGGTTTGCTATTAAGTAACTCTCTAAAAAAATCGAGCATTTCGTCCAATAAGTACCAGGTTCCTAAAGAGCCAACATAAGAGAGTATAAATTCATCTTGACTAACCCCTAACTGATTTTTCAACGATGCGACTTGTTGGGGTGTTATTCTGTCAGGGTTAAATAATTCCATATCCACACAACAAGGAATCACATCAATGTTTGCAATGGATTTGGGTAAACTTTTCCAAGACAAAATTTCATTTTTTGCATTTTGAGTGAGAGAAACGATGGCATCTGCATTCTTAAAAAAATCTATCTCCTTTTTCTTAAAATAAGAATAGATGGCTTTAAAAACCGGGTTACGCAGATTCCATATATTTCCTTCTACACGTTCGTCTGCCCAGAAACCCCGCATATCAAAAATAAATTTTACCCCTTTTCTTTTCTTCATTCTCAGTCCGATTAATGCAGGGATATAGCTTCGGCAATGCACAATATTAAATACGGTTTTCTTATTCTCTCTTTGTGCGGTTCGGGTAACTCTCCAGATATCATAAATGGTTGATAATACCGGTGGTTTTTTTGTGTAAGAAACCGGCAGCCATTTTATATTATTTGCAGTAAGAATCTGTTTTACAGTTTCTAATTGATTTTTCCTTTGCTTTTTTTCACAACTGATTATAGTAATTGAATACCCCTTCTGGCTAAGTCCTGCGAGGTATGGTATAATTTGAGATTGTCCAAGAGGATCTGTTAGCCCGTCGTAAGTAATGTATAGTACTTTTGTTTTCTCCACTTTTATGAATTGCCTAAAAGTAACACAACTCCCTTTTTATTTATTCTTCTTTACTAAGAATTGAAATCTTTTCTGTATAAAATTCCAAATACGGTATCGGAAAGTGTGTATAACATAGGTATAGGTTCCGGAAGAAACATTTTTGGCTCCAAAACGATTCTTAAATTGTGTAATCCCCTTTGAAAACTTCAGGTTTTCCTCGTCTGTTTCATCTGCCACTTCACCTAAAATAAATTTTGATGCCCCTTCTTTCTTATAGCGGAGTATAATATTCCAAAGAAGAAAATGTCCGGCATTGACTTTATTAGGAATACTTCCTCCGAATGCGTAATAAGCTGCTTTGCCAAATTTCTGAATAACCGCCCCTGATAATACTTTGTCTTCCTGTTTGGTGAAATAAAGGTCACAGATGTTTTGTGATGACCATAACAAAAAATATCGTGAAATATATTTTGCCGGTGGCGTTTCCTTGTTTTGTCTTTGATAAGTTGCCTCCAGCAAAGAGAGGAACAGATTAATGTCAGTATTTTTAGAAACCGTAAGTTTCTTTTTTTGTGCTATGATAATGTTCTTCTGATGCGTACCATGCAATTGATTCCATAGTTGTTCTTCTGAGTTTTCCAGATTTAAGACAGCAACAGAAAATTTACGGCTGTTACAGACTTTATACCTCTCTGGATCGGCAAGTTTTTCTTGCCCACCATAAAATCCTGTACAATAAAATGAAGTTATTCTTTTTGCTTTAATTATCTCTTGAACTGTTCTATTGATTTGTTTCTTTATGTCGTCGAATTTTATTCCACTTGTTTCATCAAAAAGAATCTCCCCAAACTGGGCAAGAGAGGCACTAATGGATGAAAGTATTCCTCCCAATTTCTTACTCCTGTAATGATATACTTTTAATCCGGCAATTAATTTCTGTTGTTGTAACACCTCTATATAAATAGGGCGCTGATTGAACCATTTCTGTTCTTCGTCATAAAATGTGCTTTGTAATAAGTTGTCGCATTTTTCTGCCAGGGTATTCCACCTTTCGATATCCGTCGGCTTACCTTCATTAATAATCAGTCTCTCTTCTGCACTCATGATTTTGTGCCGTTCAACTCATTTTGTATAGACTGATACAGTTGTAATAATTTTGTTTTTTCATTATCCCAGTGTAGAAATTGCTTGGCTTCTATTATATTTTTCTTGTGTTCATTATAGTGGTTCATAATATCATAAAACCCTTTTATATATGCATTATCCTCGTCGGCATTTACACAAACCCCTAAATTATATTTCTCTATCACCTGAAGATTTTCCGGTTGTGCTGTGGCAAGAATAGGAAGTTCTGCAATAACATATTGAAAAACTTTATTCTCTAATCCAAGCCAATATGAAAGTCGTTTCTTGTTCCAAGTGCTTACCAAACCGATGTCCGCAGATGACAGTATTCTCATAATGTCTTTATCATAGATGGGTTCATGGAAAAATATGTTTTTTATCTTTCTGTCATTTACCATTTGCATGATTTCTTTTTTATGTCCCTCTTCTTTACATATAAAAACCAACGCAACCTCTTCCACATTTGCAAATTGCTCAATTACTTCCTCTATATTTCGGCTTTCTAAATAAATGTAGAGTGAAAAGTTAACAATTATTTTTGTCGTTGCAGGAATATTAAACCGCTGTCGAAGATAATCTGATTGTGGTGGCACTTTTTCATATTCTGCAATATTTTTAACAATCAACGGTTCACTATAAAATCGGAAATGTTGTTTTAATTTCTTTCCGAACGAATTACTTACTGTTATCAGGTGATCAATAGATGATGCACACTTTTTCTCTTTGAAAATCTCTAATTTCCTTACTATGATTGATTTTATTTGTATCCATAAACTGTTTCTGTTTGAATAATTAAGAGGCCAGCTATAAAATAGTTCATGTGAATCATAAATCAAAACGATTTGCGGATTAATATTTTTTATTCTGCTGCCAATATTCAGCATCACCCAGTCATGACAATGAAGTATATCAATTTTTTCTTTGCTTAATTTCTCTGCTATATGCTGACGGTTATTAATTTTCTTTATATCAAAAATTCCAGTGTCGAATATTCGCTTTACCCGGATACCGCCAATCACTTCTTCCAAAGGAAGTGAGGCATCTTTCATAGCATAAAGTGTTACAGGAAATCCCGCCTTCACAAGCGCTGTTGCTTCGCGGTACACCCGCTTATCCATTACAAACGGGTTATCAAGCAACATAACGGTTTGCGGTTTGATAAATGATTGGATAGAATCTTCCGGCGACTGAGTGTTTCGCAAAAGAAGGGAATCGTACTGTTGAATTAGCTTTTTGCTTTCATTTTCCCAATTGAGGATTTTCTTTGTTTCTGTAATATTTTTTCTGAACGCTTTGTCATTTTGCAGAATATGATTAAAACCATTAATAAAAGCATCCGGCTCTTCCGGGTTTACACAAATCCCTATACCATATTTTTCAACAATGCCCTTATACTCCGGCTGTGCTGTAGCAAGAATGGGAATTTCTGCCATCAGATAATTAAATAATTTATTGTCAAGTGCATACCAATATGACAAATCTTTTTTGTTCCACGTAGAAATAATCCCTGCACTACAGTCCATTAAATACGATGTAATATCACGTGGACTAATAATGTCGTGAAAGAAAATATTATTGTACCCTTTTGTCTGTGCATAATCTTCTACTGCTTTCCGATACTCGTCGCGATTACAAATCAATACAAAGTTGACTTTGCTTTTGTTGCCCATCTGATCAATAACCGCCTCTATATTCAGCGTTCTTGGATAGATATGCCGCCCTATAAATACTAATATTTTATTTTCCTCCGGTATATTGAATTTCTTGCGGAGTATGTGTTTCCCCTTATCTGCTTCTTCATAAGGCAGCAGGTTCCGCACTACTAATGGACTTTCTTTAAGTTTAAAATACTTACTCAGTACATCGGCTAATGATTGGTTGACGGTGATAAGATAATCAATGTATTTGCCTGATTTTTTTTCTAAAAGAATTTGTATTTTTCTTACCAGATATGATTTGATTCTGATGCTGAGTGATGTTGAGGCATAATTTATGGGCCATGAATGAAATAACTCGTGTGAGTCATAAATAAGAGTTGTGTCCGGATTGAGTCTTTTTATCCTGGCTCCAATATTCAGCATCAGGTGGTCATGAGCATGAATTACATCATATTTTTCTTTTGCTATCCTTGTTGCAAGATTATTAATGAGCTTCTGCCCCTGTATTTTAAAAATACCCTCTGGAAAAATCCTGTGGATTTTAATTCCATTAATAATCTCTTTAATGGGCAACTGGGCATCCCTTACAGCATAAATGGTTAAATCAAAATGTTCTGCTATGGTCTTTGCCTCAAGGAAAACCCTGTTGTCATACACAAAAGAATTGTCGAGTAGCATTGCCACACGTTTTCCTTTTTTATTTTTCTTATTCTTATTTTCATCAGAGTAAATCATTTTTTTAACTAATCTGGTAATGGAGCGAATTGTTGCGAGCGTTTTCAGCACTGAGGAGTATGCCAGGTGTGAAACAATGGGGCGAGTCATTATTTCGTCAAATTCCTGATGCGACAGTCCGAATTTTTTGAGAACATATTCTTTATCATCCTGAAGATTTTGAGGATTGTATGGCGGGCGCGAGGCCTCTATTATCGCCTCCTCTCTTGTTATCTGACCGGAACAAATTAAAGTTGATAAGTGCGCGCGCCGCTTATCCACTCCAAATTTAACGGGGAGAATGTATGCCTGATAAAAGCGAGTGATGATAGATTCGTGGTGCTTGTCTCCATACGGATGCCAGTTAAGCTTTTCAATATTGATGCGTCGTGCTTCTTCTTTAGAATAGTTTACGTAATTAAGGATCTGAATATTTTTTATGCCTAATATTTTTTCATAAAAAATCATCTTATATAAACTTATTACCGGGAATGTCTTTAGTTTTTTTCGTGTTCCGAATTTCTGGTAAATGGCTTTAAGATTCTGAGAGTCTAATTTATTATGAACCCATAAAGCAGGTAAAACGCCTTCCGTAATAAAGTTTTCTCCACTGAGAATATATTTTATGCCATATCTGCTTGCTGTTTTATATAGTATGCCAGTAATCGCATTATCTGTAGTGGCTTCCAAATCAATTACTGATGCTTTCAGATAAGCCAACTGAATGTCGCGGAACTCCTGCCAGTTGATTACATGGGTAAATAAATCAATATCCAGTTTTTTTATGATTGAAGAGATATTGCTTACAGACAACTCAGAGTTCCATCCGTTATCCAAATGTACCGCCAGTGGACGAAGTCCGAGAACTTCTTTTACAAGATATGCAACATAAGTGCTATCCACTCCGCCGCTGACACCAATAATACAATCGTATTTTTTTCCTTTCCCCGCCTGCCTGATATTGGTTATCAACTCATTTAATTTTTTTTTGCGCTCTTCTTCCGGAAGAATTCTCTTTGCATACTCTTCATCGAATAAATGACAATGGTTGCACACGCCATGTTCATCGAATGAAATATCCGTGTCATCTTCTGTAGAGAGGATACATCTTGTGCAGATTTGATATTGCTTATCGTTTTTCAATGAAGAAATATTTTTTCTAATTCTGAAGGTTAGGGAAATTAATAAGTACGGCTCGTTGCTTTCCTGAAAATACAAACATACTGCCGGCGGCAGCCGCATTGGCACCGGCATTTATAGCAGTATATAAATCTTGTACGTTACCCGCCCCTCCGCAGGCAATCAACGGAACTGTAACAGCACTGGCAACTTTATGAATCAATTCTAAATCATATCCCTGTTGAGTGCCATCTCGATCTATGGCATTAAGCATAATTTCTCCGGCTCCCATTTGCTCTGCAATAGTAGCAAACTCTATAGGACGATACCTTGATTTTTTTGTTCCTCCTTGTGAGAAAACTATTGAATTACCCCATGTATCCTTTTTTACATCTATACTTACTACAATAGTAGAAGTGCCAAAATTTTTTACTGCCTCACTGATAAAAGCGGGTCTCTCCACCGCTGCTGAATTGAGTATTACTTTTTCAACTCCGCTCCTGATAAGAATTTCGATGTCTTGCAGGGCGGTAATGCCTCCGCCATATCCTAATGGCATAAAACATTCTCCTGCAATCTCCCAGACAAACTGAAATTCCGGCTTTCTGTTTTCGGCTGTTGCAGAAATGTCAAGCAAAATAATTTCATCTACTTCTTTTTCATTGAAAATTTTTACTGCATTAATTGCGTCTCCGATATAAACAGGTTTTTTAAAACGAAAAGTTTTTACCAGTCCCTCACTTTCTTTGTTATATAGCAGCACAGGAATAATTCGAGGAGGAACCATCATATCAATATTTTTCTGCAAAATTCTTTAACAACATCATCCCGTATTTATGGCTTTTTTCAGGATGAAACTGGGTGCCTACTATGTTTTCTTTTTCTATTACTGAAATAAATGAATATCCATAATCCGTATTGCCTAATATCCAGTCATCTGTAGGATTATTCAGGTGGTAGGCATGAATAAAATAGAACCGGGAAGGCAGCGAAATATTTTCAGTCAGTTTCGACGCTCTGTTCCAGTTCACAAAATTCCATCCGATGTGTGGTATCCGAATATGAGATGCCGCCTTCTCCTGTTTGAAGCGAATAACGTCTGTATTTATCCACCCCAACCCTTTTTCTATACCCTCTTCGCTGTTATTTGCCATTAACTGCAGTCCAAGACATATACCCAGAACGGGAGTCTTCTCCAATAAAACTTTTTTCGTAAGAAGCTCTATGAAATTTCTTTCTCTTAGATTTTTCATCCCCACATCAAAAATACCTACGCCGGGCAATATTAACTTTGTTGCTTCATTAATTATATTAATGTCATCTGTGATTACTGATGAGTGCCCTGCTT
Source organism: uncultured Bifidobacteriaceae bacterium (assembly GCA_964424455.1). Lineage (GTDB taxonomy): Bacteria > Bacteroidota > Bacteroidia > Chitinophagales > UBA10324 > CAYRJA01. Next base: position 32,860 of record CAYRJA010000015.1, on the reverse strand, counting down.
TATGAAGCATGTTTTTGATGCTCTCAAGATTGCCCATGCCATAATCCACTATCGTAATCATTGTGTAAAGAAAGAAACAGTAAATGATTTAGAATAATCTAATTGTTTTTTTGCATTATGTTTTGGTACAAGCCAATCAGTCGCTGCTCTTCCTTTTCCCAACAAAGTTCTTCTTTCGCCTTTTTAAGATGGGGAAGAAATGAATTATATTTTTCAATAATTTCATTAAACCCTATTAAGAAGGCATCGGGTTCGTCGGGGTTAATACAAACTCCTACATTATATCCTTCAACAATCTTACGGTATTCCGGTTGCTGTGTAGTAAGAATTGGAATCTCTGCCTGTATATAACTAAACAGTTTGTTGTCAAGTGCAAGCCAATAAGATAAATCCTTTTTATTCCATGCGGTAAGAATTCCCACATCACATCCTGAAAGGTAAGCAGTGATTTCCTTTATAGGGATAGGTGGATGAAAGAAAATGTTTTTTATCTTTTTCTCCTTTGCAAATTCTTTAAACCACTGTAAATGAAAATTATCTCTTGCAATAACTACAATGGATATTCCTGTTCTGTTTCCCAGTTGCTCAATAACTTTTTCCATCTGCAATGAGTTGCGGTAAATGTGTATGCCGATATAAACAACTATTTTATCTGTATCCGGTATATTAAATTTTCTGCGCAAAACATGATTTCGCTCACTAATACTTTCGAGCCTGCCCATATTTCGTGTTACAGTTACAGGATTGTGGGATCGGAAATATCTGGTAAGCACTTCTGCTAATGAATCATTCACCGTTATAAGATAGTCCATAGCCCGTGCATTTCTTTTCTCCATCCATATTTCTGCTTTTAGTGCAAGCCATGATTTTATTTTAATACTAAGTTTATGCGAAGAATAATTCAGCGGATAATGGTGGAATAATTCCCGTGATTCATAAATTAAAACCGCTTCCGAATTTCTTGATTTTAAAATTTTTCCCAGCCAAAGCATAGAACTGTCGTGGCAATGAAAAATATCAAAATTATGTGCTCCGATTTTTGCAGCGAACTCTTTTTTCTTTCGCCATTTTTTTGTCTCATAAATCTCTGTGGTAAATATTCTGATAAATTTTGTCTTGCCTATTATTTCGGTTTCGGGTTTGCCTTCTTCGGTGTTGCAGAAAACGGTGAGTTGAACCGGAAGCGTTTCCAGTGTTTCAATTTCAAGTAATGCTCTTCTGTCATAAGCGACAGAACTGTTTAACAGTACCGCAACTCTCACTCAGTAAATTACTTTTAGCACTTCCATTGCTTCGGCATATTCGGTTCCTGCCTGTACCCCTCTTGCAATAGCCAACCCTTTTAGAAAATTTTCATTCAGATATTTCCGGGTTGCCTGTGATTTATATTCTTTCAGCGCCTTTACCTTTTCTTTTATATGTTTCTCTTTAAGTTTAATAAAGCAGCTGGTCTGAAAATTTAAATTATTCCAAGGTAACTCATAGCCAAGGACTGAAACGTCCTTAAATGCACGTAGCCCTTCATTGTGAACCACCTGATGATCCTGATGCAAATCAGATGAGCATGGAACAAAAACGACTTCCGGTTGTAATTCTTTTTTTATGCGAACCATATCTTCAAGAATGGATTGCCGGAAAGCATAAAAATTTCTGACATCGTAATCAAACAGGTGAAGATTTGCCGGAGGTATTCCTAATATTTTTGTTGCTGCTTTTACCTCTTTCTCTAAAGTGTCCGGAGCTAATTCCTTTTCTAAGGAACGGCGGCAAAGTGAAAATGCTACATAATGAACTTCTTTCCCTTCCTCTATAAAACGGGAGATAGATCCCCCAACACCCAGTTCGCCGTCATCTGTGTGTGGCGCCAGAATCAGAAATCTGCTTTTATCAATCATGCTTCAATCCATTTGAAAAGGTCCGGTAAAGATACTGAACATTTAGAGATAGGGCTCCGTAGGTATAGCAGAGGCAATCCAGAAATTATTATTGCCGTTGCCTATTGTTATTATCAACAGTTTTTCCTGAACCAATTCGAGCATAGCAAGGAAATAAAAAATAGCATGAATGCGGTTTTGACAGTGTTCAAATAGTTTTTCAAAAGCTACATTATCTGCGCCTCGTGTAATATTCAGGAGATTTTCTCTGCTCTCTTTTATGGTGTAAGGAAATTTGATTACATGATGAACCGGACGATTTTTTTCGTCTTCATAGCGTGCCATTACTCTTTCAAATGCCTTCATCAATTTGAAAAGTGAAAGAGTGTGTAATTCTGCTTCTGTAGAAAATCCGTCGGCTATAGATTTTATTTCATTCTTAAGATTTCCACGTTCAAATTTTCCTGCGCGTGTTTCTTCGAGCTTCCGCATTTCCTCCAGTGTTTCTTTGTAGCGCTTGTACTCCAAAAGTTTGTTGACTAATTCTTCACGAGGGTCAATTTCTTTTCCTGTTTCATCAATTTCTTTTCTTGGTAATAACATCTTTGCCTTGATGCGCATAAGCGTGGCGGCTACTACGATAAATTCACTTGCCAACTCTATATTCATCACATTCATCTGATGAATGTAGTTGAGAAAATCCTGGGTTATTTGTGCAATCGGAATGTTATAAACATCCAGTTCGTCGCGCTCAATGAAAAATAACAGAAGATCAAAGGGTCCCTCAAACTGAGGGAGCTTGATTTCATAGGTCTGGGCAATCATCGCAACAAAGGTATAATTGTTGGGCAAATCACTTATAGAGAAATAATAAGAATATCAACAGTGTTTATTTTCCTATTCCATACCGGAAGCATTGCTTTCTGTTCCTGCTTGTAAAATACTGAGTACTTCTTGCACTTTGTAAACAGAATGATTCAGCCGGTTGCCAAGAACTATTATTACACTCTGGTTTTTCGGGTGCATATAGAAAAGCGTATTGTATCCGTGCCACCATCCGTTATGATAGATACATTTTGAATCGCTGTTACAGTTTGTCATCCGGAATCCATATCCGTAGTTTCTCTCTCCTTCTTGTTCAAAGCTATGCGGCTGAAATGCCATATCAAGTGTTTCTTTTTTCAGAAAACACTCCGAAGTAAGCACCTTGTACCATTTAGCCAAATCTCCCGTTGTGGAATAGATGCCTTTGTCTCCCATAATTCCGTCAAATGCGTCTGTTTTTTGTTGGGTCCAGTTTGAGCTATAGCCCAATGTCTGATTGATATGGAGTGAATCATTTGCAGAAACAATTAGGTAAGTATGATTCATCCCTATTGGTTCGAAAATATATTTATGCATGTATTCATCAAAAGGCATATCAGATATTTCCTCAATAATGGCAGCGAGAATGGCATAATTAGAATTACAGTAACTGAATTTTTTTCCGGGCTTGAAACTTAATCTTGGCGGTGATTTAGCAAAGCGCTTCATTAAATCCTGATTAGTGAATTGTTTGAACTTAAGCCCATTGAGATCGCTATAAGCAAAACGATAATCGGGAATGCCACTTCGATGTGTCAACAACATTTCAATTGTAACATCTCTAAACGGAAAGTCAGGGAAATAATCTGTAACCATATTCTGCACGGTCAGCAGTCCTTCTTCCATCAGTTTTAAAATTGCAACCGCTGTAAAGGTTTTAGACAGGGATGCAAGTTGAAATTTTGACTCTGAAGAAAGAGGCGTTTTATTCTTATAGTTTTCGTACCCAAAAGAGTGTTCATAAAGTGTTACCCCTTTTTGGATTACCATCACATTTCCATTGAACCCCAAGTGTTTTGCGCGATAAGTAAATAGTGAGTCTAGTTTTTTTGCTTTTTCATCTGCAAAAATAGTTTTGCGTACCTCCATTTCTTCAGCATCTGATAAACTCTTATTGTCTAAACAGTCAATACAGCCTGTTTCAGGGGCTATATTCTTAGAGAATAAATTTCTGCATGAAGAATTATTAATGACAATAAGCGTCACTATCAAGAACAATCGCAAGCTGTAATTCGAAAACCTCATCTGTGCAAGAATAGAAAATTCACTTTATTTATTTGGATTCAATTTCTTCTGAGTTATTCAGACCATTCCGTTACAGTGAAGAAAAAATTGGATATTCTATGTGGTTTTCAAAAAACTAAAACTATTTTTTTAGTTTCATCTTCCATCCTTCACTCATTTTAATAATTCTTACATCAGTAAGCGGACGATCATTTTTATCCGTTTGAACCGAAGCGATGACATCTACTACATTTAAACCTTTTACCACTTCACCGTAAACTGTATAGCTTTGGTCAAGATGTGGCGTGCCTCCAATGGTTTTGTAAACTATTCGTTGGTCTGCAGGGATTTTTCTTCCGGTTTTCGCTTCCAGTTTATTCAGTTCGTCATCCGTAAAAACTTTTCCCTGTACAATGTAAAACTGACAGCCACTGGATGCTTTGGCGGGATTATCCTCGCGTGCAGCGGCGAGCGCTCCTTTCTTATGAAATAACTCCGGTCTGAACTCGGCAGAAACGGTGTAGCCCACATCTCCATCGCCGAGCAACTTTCCTGCCGGCGCTCTTTTGGAATCCGGATCGCCGCCTTGGATCATAAAATTTTTTATTACTCTGTGAAAAAGCAAACTGTCATAAAAATGCTCGTGAACTAATTTCAACATATTGTCGCGATGAAGCGGTGTTTCATTATATAACAGCACTTTGATTTTCCCTTTGTTTGTTTTGATTTTAACTGTATGACATTTTTCTTTTGGAGTAAAAGACATTAAAAACAAAGACAAAGCAAGCAGTAAGAATTTCTTCATGAGCGGGTTATTTGGCTACAAAAGTAATTGTGGAATTTGTTATTAAAGATTCTCAAAATATCTTATGATCTTTCTCTTCAGGAAATTTTCCTGTTGTTGTAAATCCATTACCGGCATTTTTTTTAACGCAATCCAGTGCGGCCATCCATCTTGGTCCAATCCTTCCAAAGCATAATATCCATCTTCGCTCAATAGGCGACAGACGGCAATATGCATCAAGTCCTGTTTTTCTTCCTTGCTGAATTTTTCTTGAACTCTTCCTAACTCTCTTATGCCTATTAGCATTAGCAAAGCATTCATATCAGGTATTCTACCAAACTGTTCTTTTAGTTTATAGCGCAGGTCTAACCATTTCTTTCTGCGTAATAAAACCTCTTCTTTATTTTCTATTTCATTCATGGTTTTAATTCAAATTTGTCTCTATCATTAAGAACCGGAAACTCCTTTCGATATTGCTCCAGTGGCTCTTTGGTGAGTGTTACAGTTTTAATAATCTCATCATTGGATTGCTGAAAAATAATTTCTCCTTTAAAATCAATTACAGAACTGTCGCCGCTATGATAAATATGATTACCGTCTTCTCCAACTCTGTTTAAGCCCGCAACATAACATTGATTCTCTATGGCTCTTGCCGTGAGTAAAGATTTCCATGCATGGTTTCTTCGTTCTGGCCAATTGGCTACATAAAAAAGTAAATCATAGTTATCTGTGTTGCGTGACCAAACCGGAAATCGTAAATCGTAACACACAAGCGGTAAAATTTTCCAGCTATTTATTTCCTCTATAACTTTTTTACTGCCCGATGAATAATAGCTATTCTCTTCGCCATAGCGAAAGAGATGGCGCTTGTCGTAAATACTAAACGAATCATCCGGTTTCATCCAGATAAGCCGGTTGAAATATTTACCGTTTTCTTTTATAATAATGCTCCCACACACCACGGCATTTTTCTTCCGTGCTTGCTCACTCATCCATTTAATAGTTCTTCCTCCCGCTTCTTCGGCAAGTTTTTCCGGTTGCGTGGAAAATCCGGTACTGAACATTTCAGGAAGAAGAATTAAATCAGTTGGCTCTGTAACATAAGAAATTTTCCCTGTAAACATTGAGAGATTAGCTTCAATATTTTCCCAATGAAGTTTTGATTGAATCAGTGTAATTTTCAGTTCGTTCATCTTAACAAACTTTTATGTTTCGATTTCAGAGCTTCTGAAATCAGATTTTCATTATCCGCTCGGCAGCCTTCTCTAAAGTCTCTTTCCCCTTTGCAAAACAAAAGCGAAGCTGCTTCTGGTCAAAATAATTGTGATAAAAAGCCGAAACGGGAATAGATGTTACTCCGTATTCCTTAGTTAAACGGATGGCATATTCCGTATCCTTTTCATTGGATATGTCTGAGTAATCAAGCAGCTGAAAATAACTCCCTGAAGCAGGTTTCCATTTAAACTTGCTACCCTTCAACAAGAATAAAAAGTAATCGCGTTTCTCCTGATAAAAATCTTTCAGTTCGAGGTAAAGACTTTTCCGCTTCATAATCTCCGCAAAAGCATGTTGCAGCGGGGTATTGGCGGAGAACACAATGTATTGATGAACCTTGCGAAACTCTTTCATCAGTTCAGCGGGAGCAATACAGTAGCCCATCTTCCATCCTGTATTGTGATAGGTTTTCCCAAATGAATAAATCACAAAACTTCTTTCCGCCAGTCGCGGATAAAGTAACACGCTCTGATGTACTTTATTATCGAAAATAATGTGCTCATACACTTCATCGCTTAGAATTATAATGTCTGTATCACGAGTTAATTTTTCTAATTCAGCTAAATCTTCTTTTGTTAAAACTGTTCCTGTTGGATTGTGCGGCGTATTAATCATTATCATCCGCGTTTTCGAATTCACACGTTTTTTTACTGCTTCCCATGGAATAGAAAAATCAGGCGCTTCCAACTGCACATATACCGGGATTCCTTTACTTAATTCAATTGCCGGGACATAACAATCGTATGCCGGCTCAAAAATAATTACCTCATCTCCTTCATTAATTACTGCTGTTATTGCAGCATAGATAGCTTCTGTTCCACCGGCTGTTACAGTAACTTCTGTATCAGGATTGAATTTGGCACTATAAAGATTATCTGCTTTAAAAGTTATCTGTTCGCGCAGTGAAAGTAGTCCCGGCATGGGTGCATACTGATTCAATCCTTTGCGCATTGCCTCCTCAGCGTATTTCAATAAATCAGGGTGACACATAAAATCAGGAAAACCCTGACCGAGATTTACTGCTTTATATTCATTGGCAAGGGCGGACATTACAGTAAAAATTGTAGTCCCCGCCTGAGGAAGTTTTGATTTTATTGAAGAAGGAAATTGGGGCATTTATTTATAAAATGGATTCAATATTCAATTTACCAACTATTCTCTGCTTTGTTCTTCTTATTTCCGGTACTGGATTACCTCACAATATTTAAAGGAATTTATCTCCTTTCTGTCTCTTGATGTCTGTTACAATTTGCTTGATCTCCTGCTCCTGATCTTTCTCTACAACAAGCAAAACATCCTCTGTATCTACGATGATATAATTTTTTAATCCCTGTAACACTACCAATTTTCTGTCCGGTACCATTACCATACAGTTGGTGGAATCGTAAATCACTGTATTTTTTCCGCTTACAGCATTGCCCAGATAATCTTTTTCATACATGCCATAAAGTGATGCCCATGTACCCAAGTCTGTCCATCCGAATTTTGCAGGTATCACCAACACATTTTTTGCTTTCTCCATAACTCCAATATCTATCGAAACATTCGGGCACTGTGCATACACTTTGGTGATAAAGTCTTTTTCCTTCGTCGTGTTGTATGCCGTTTTTCCTTCTGCAAAAAGTTCATTCATCTCCGGCATATAATGATGAAAGGCGCGAATCCATGATTTAACATTTGCCGCAAAAATTCCGGAGTTCCACAAAAAGTCGCCGCTTTGATAAAATGTTTTGGCAATATCAAGTGTTGGTTTCTCTACAAATGTCTTCACTTTAAATGCCCCTCCTTCATCCTGGTCTTCAAGATACTGGATGTACCCATAACCCGTATCCGGACGGGTAGGCATAATACCCAATGTAATCAGCACATCTTTCATTGAAACTAATGTCAGCGCCTTGTCGGCAATATCTGCAAACACCTGTTCATTCAGAATCACATGATCAGATGGTGCAATCATCACATTTGCATTGGAATTAATAGAAGCAATTTTGTGAATGGAATATGCAATGCAGGGGGCTGTGTTCTTACGCGCTGGTTCCAGCAATATATTTGTATCTTTTATTTTGGGAAGTTGTTCTTTAACCAAATCTTGATACGCTTCATTCGTAATTACAAAGATATTTTCAGGTAAAATGAATTGAGCAAATCGTTCATAGGTTTGCTGAATCAGCGTTTTACCCATATCAAGCACATCCAAAAATTGTTTTGGCTTTTTGTTTTTGCTGAAGGGCCAGAAGCGGCTGCCAATTCCTCCGGCCATGATTACTGCATAATTATTTCCAGCCATTGTTCCCTTTGATATGATTCAGAAATGTCCGCAAAGAAAGAAATTCTATTACAACTTTTCTAAAGTTTACAGTAATCCCTCCTTTAACAAATCATGCACATGCACCATACCAGCATATTTGTTTTTCTTCATTACAATAATCTGAGTAATGCTGTTTTGCCGCAGCAGCAGTAGTGCATTAACTGCAAGCTCTCCTTCCTGAATAGTTTTGGGATTTGTCTTCATGATGTCTTTTGCTTTCAGCAAGAGATAATTTTTTCTTTTTTCAATCATCCGTCGTAAGTCACCATCGGTAATTATGCCTTGTAATTTCCCGTTTTTATCAACTACAGCAGTAGCGCCAAGTCGTTTTGCTGTTATTTCCATAATTACTTTTTCTACTGTATCGTTCTGTGAAACAGCCGGCTTCTGATTTTGCAGCGCCAAATCTTCTACTTTCAGATATAGTTTCTTTCCTAATGCTCCGCCGGGATGAATGCGCGCAAAATCTTTAGAAGAAAATCCTCTTAATTGTAACAGACAAACAGCAAGTGCGTCTCCCATTGCCATTTGTGCTGTAGTGCTGGTAGTGGGCGCCAGATTATTCGGACATGCTTCTTTATCCACTGTAACATCAAGCAACAAATCAGACTGTTGAGCGAGGAAAGAGTTTCTGTTCCCACACATTGCAATCAGCAGGTTGTCTGAGTGCTTCAATAACGGCACAAGCACTTTTATCTCCGGGCTTTCGCCGCTTTTACTGATACATATAATAATATCATCATGTTGAATCATGCCCAGATCACCATGAATAGCATCCGCAGCGTGCATATACATAGCAGGAGTGCCGGTTGAATTAAATGTAGCGACTATTTTATTTGCAATAATTGCACTCTTCCCAATCCCTGTTACTACTACACGTCCATGGGAAGAAAATATTTTTCTTACTGTTGTAATAAACGCTGTGTTTAGCTTTTTTCGTAACTGTGAAATTGCTGTGGCTTCAACCTGAAGTGTTTCTCGTGCTAATTGAAGAATTTTCTTATCAGAAGGTGGCAAATGATTCGTTTTTAAGAATTAATGGGTAAAATGATTGTGTAAAAGTATTAAAATAGATATTTTAGGTGCCAATTATAGTTGCACGATGAGGTTCTATGCCTTAATTTCGTGCTCCTTTCAAAAAGATAGTTTGTTAAAGTCATCAATAATTTGAGTTAATCGTGGCAGCAGTAAAAGAAAAAAAGATAAAGACAGTTAAAGAAAAAGATAATGCAAAACAGGATCCGGTATTGGTTGCTGCTTTGAAAAAGCATTTTGGTTTTGACACCTTTAAGGGTAATCAGGAAAAGGTGATTAAAAACCTGTTGGACAAGAATGACACCTTTGTAATTATGCCCACCGGTGGCGGAAAGTCGCTGTGCTATCAGTTGCCCGCATTACTAAGCGAAGGTACAGCCATCATTATTTCTCCACTGATTGCATTAATGAAAAATCAGGTGGACCAGATTCGTTCATATAGTGAAAAGGACCACACTGCTCACTTCCTGAATTCATCGTTAAACAAAACGCAGGCAAAAGCGGTGAAAAGAGACATCATGGAGGGAAATACAAAGATGTTGTATGTCGCTCCTGAAACACTGACGAAAGAAGAAAATATAAAATTCTTCAGCGAGATAAATGTGTCGTTTGTTGCGGTGGATGAAGCACACTGTATTTCTGAGTGGGGACATGATTTCCGTCCTGAATATCGCCGTATCCGGGAAATGATAAAATCAATCGGTCATAAAATTCCTGTAATTGCTTTAACGGCAACAGCAACTCCGAAAGTGCAATCAGATATTCTGAAAACTTTGGGAATGGAAGATGCTGGGGTTTTTATATCTTCCTTCAACCGTGCAAATTTATATTATGAAGTAAAACCGAAAGGAAGCAAGGACTCTGTGATGAAAAGTATCATCAAGTTCATTAAATCCAAAGAAGGAAAATCAGGAATCATTTATACCCTCAGCAGGAAATCTACAGAAGAAATTGCAGAAACGCTGAATGTAAATGGAATCAAAGCCGCTGCATATCATGCCGGATTAGAGCAAGCTGTTCGGGCAGAGCGTCAGGATTTTTTTATCAATGAAACGATTGATGTAATTGTTGCAACCATTGCATTCGGAATGGGTATTGACAAGCCGGATGTTCGCTTTGTAATTCATTACAGTATTCCGAAAAGTTTGGAAAATTATTATCAGGAAACCGGTCGTGCCGGTCGCGACGGGTTGGAGGGTAATTGTATCGCCTATTACAATTACAACGATATTCAGAAGTTGGAAAAATTCATGCGTGATAAATCCAACTCCGAGCGTGAATTGGGCGGGCATCTGCTGATGGAAACTATGGCTTATGCTGAGACTTCTGTCTGCCGTCGCAAGTTTCTGTTACATTACTTTGGTGAAAATTATCCCGACAAAAATTGCGGCAACTGTGACAATTGCCTTCATCCTAAAGAAATGATAGACGGTACAGAGTCTATCAAGAATGTATTACTGACAGTACAAGCCGTGAACGAAAGTTTCACCATTCCTTATCTTGTAAATATTTTATGCGGTCATAAGAATCAGGAAGTAGCAACTTATCGTCATGATAAATTAAAAATATTCGGTGTTGGTAAAGATCACGATGACCATTATTGGAACAGTGTAATTCGTCAAACGCTGTTACATAATTTGATTATTAAGGATATTGAGAATTACGGTGTTATCACTTTGAGTGAAAAAGGAAAAGCATTTTTGAAAAAACCTGTTAAAATCATGGTGTCCCTGAACCACGATTTTGAAGGTGTTGCTGACCCTGATGAACCGTCCGGTGCCGGTGGTGGCGCCCTTGATCCTGAATTGCTGAAAATGTTACAGGATTTAACTAAGAGTGTTGCTAAAGAACATAAACTTCCTCCCTTTGTAATTTTCCAGCAGCCGTCATTGGAAGATATGGCAACTCAATATCCGACCACTATGGAAGAACTGGCGCAGATACAGGGGGTAAGCAAGGGAAAAGCAGAAAGATATGGGCAGCCATTTATAGATATGATTGCTGACTATGTAGAAGAAAATGAAATTGATAAGCCAAGTGATATGATTGTAAAATCAGTGGCGAACAAGAGCGCTCTGAAAGTTTACATCATCCAAAATATTGATAAGAAAATTTCACTTGACCAAATTGCCCGTGGCAAAGGTTTGACCCGCGATGAAATGCTGCACGAAATGGAAACTATCGTTTCTTCCGGCACCCGACTCAATCTTAATTACTACATCAACGATATGATGGAAAACGACCGGCAGGAAGAGGTCTTTGACTATTTCCGGGGCGCTGATTCTGATTCCGTTGAAGACGCTTTAAATGAACTGGGTGAAGAGAATTATTCTGCTGAAGAAATTAAGTTAATGCGCATCAAATTTCTTAGTGAATTAGGGAATTAGTTATTGAGCTGTCAATAATTATTTTTACCCGATGCAAAACCGTATTACAAAACTTTTTGGTATTGAATATCCTATCAATCAGGCTGGAATGATTTGGAATTCAGGGTGGCGGCTTGCTTCTGCATGCAGCAATGCCGGGATTTTGGGTATCATTGGTTCGGGTTCTATGTATCCCGATATTTTACGGGAACATATTCGTAAATGCAAAGCGGCTACATCAAAGCCATTCGGGGTAAATGTGCCATTGATGTATCCTGATATAGAAAAGCACATTCAGATTATTCTTGATGAAGGTGTAAAAATTGTTTTCACATCTGCCGGAAACCCCAAAACATGGACTCCGGTACTGAAAGAGAAAGGTGTTACAGTTGTGCATGTGGTAAGCAGTTCTAAGTTTGCTAAGAAAAGTGAGGAAGCAGGAGCGGACGCTGTGGTTGCCGAAGGGTTTGAGGCAGGAGGACATAACGGAAGAGAAGAAACAACCACTATGTGTTTGATTCCTATGGTAAAAGACGCTGTTACAATTCCTGTAATTGCTGCAGGAGGAATTGCCACAGGAAGAAGTATGCTGGCTGCTTTTGCGCTCGGGGCAGAAGGTGTTCAGGTGGGAACCCGGTTCGCTGCAAGTAAAGAAGCTTCCGGTCATGAAAATTTTAAGGAGAAAATTATTACTGCCGGTGAAGGCGGAACTATGCTCGCGTTGAGAAAGCTGATGCCGGTACGGTTGATTAAAAATAAATTTTACGAAGAAGTAAAACAGGCAGAGGATAGGGGAGCATCGGAGGAAGAATTAAAGCTGTTGCTTGGTCGTGCGCGCGCCAAGCGCGGAATGTTTGAAGGCGATTTGGATAACGGAGAATTAGAAATTGGTCAAATCAGCGGACTGCTGCATGATATAAAACCGGCAGCAGAAATTGTGAAGGAAATGTGGGAAGAATTTATTGCCGTGAAAAAGAAATTGATTGAACTATGACTTATTATTTTGGTGTATATTAGCCCAAAGCAAGAGCTTATGTTGTTGCTTTTGGATTCCAAATAAGATGGTAAAATAAATCTATCTGATAAAACCAATTAACGATGTACGGAAACGCATATTTAGATGATAGCGATAAACAAAATAAATCTGTTACAGATGACGACCCTGTAAAACTCGCCGAATTTGAGGCGCGCATTAATCGTGGTGAGAAAATTGAACCACACGACTGGATGCCTTCTGAATACAGAAGACAACTTATTCGCATGATTGAGCAACACGCCAACAGCGAAATTATCGGAGCCCTTCCTGAGGGAACATGGATTACCCGCGCACCTGGATTTCATCGCAAACTTGCGCTGATTGCAAAAGTGCAGGATGAAATTGGTCATGGTCATTTGCTATACAGCGCTGCAGAAACTCTTGGCAAATCGCGCGAACAAATGATTAACGATTTGCTTACCGGAAAAGCTAAGTACAGTAATGTGTTCAACTATCCGGCAAAGACATGGGCAGATGTTACAGTTATCGGATTTCTGATTGATGCCGGCGCTATTGTAAATCAGGTGGCAAATTCAAAGGGTTCTTACGGTCCATATTGTCGTGCGCTGGAAAGAATCTGTTATGAAGAATCGTTTCATCTCAAACAGGGGCACGATGCATTTATTTCTCTGGCTATCGGCACTAAAGCACAGCGCGAAATGCTGCAAGATGCGCTTAACCGCTGGTGGAAACCGATAATTCATTTTCACGGACCCCCAGATAAAACTTCAGCACACACAGAAAAACTGATGAGGTGGAAAGTGAAAATGGCAACGAATGATGATATGCGGAATCAGTTCCTGGATATGTATGTTCCGAAAATCCGTGAACTGGATATAACTATTCCTGATCCGAATCTTAAAAAGAATGAAACAACCGGTCGCTGGGAATTTTCTGACCCTGACTGGGCTGAATTTAAACGAGTAATTAATGGCGATGGTCCTTGTAATGCAGAGCGACTTGCCGTAAGGCAGTATGTTGAAAAGCATGGCAAATGGGTGCGCGCTGCTTTAATGAATCCTAATCCTAAAACTGTTTTACCTTTTGCATGAGCAAGATACCTTACAATGAGCCGGTATATGATCCGCGCGTTCGACGCTTAGATTTAGAATCCACTTACGGACAATCACAGGTAGGTGAAAAAGAAAATTGGATTACGTGGGAAGTTTTTCACCAGAAGAAGCGCGGAGAACAACATATTCATGTCGGTATTGTTCACGCTCCCGATGCACAATTAGCACTGGTGTTGGCAAAAGAAAGTTTCGGAAGAAGAATGGAGTGTAAAAATTTGTGGGTGGTAAAATCTTCTGAAGTTTATTCTTTCAGCTACGACGACTCTGATATGTTTGATAATGCTACAGCTCCTGAAAAAGATTATAGGGGCGCTGCCGGATTTAAAGTGATGGAAAAAATCAATAAGTACAAAAGCAAAAACAGAAAGCATGAATAATGAAGCAATAAAGAATCTGTTATTCCGGATGGCTGATGATGAATTGATTATCGGTCACCGCATGAGCGAGTGGACGGGATTTGGTCCTATACTGGAAGAAGATATTGCCTTCTCTTCTATGGCACAGGACAAAATCGGACATGCGCGAGCCAACTATCTTATTCTTGAAAAAGAATTCAAGTTGCAGAATCCGGATATGCTTGCTTTTTACAGGAAGGATAATGAAATGCTTAACTGTCAATTTACAGAACTTCCGAATGGTGAGTATGATTTCATCCTGATGCGTCATTTTCTTTTTGACCATGCTGAATTTCTTCGCTATGAAATGCTTGCCGAGTCTGCTTTTACTCCGTTGGCACAGTTAGCTAAAAAAATAAAAGGAGAACTGAAATACCATGTGTTACACGCTGATACTTGGATTACCCGTTTAGGTAAGGCAACAGAAGAAAGTCATTCACGAATGCAGACCGCTTTGAATGATTCGTGGAATTATGTGTTCGGAGTTTTTGAATCGTCTGATTTTGAAAAGGAATTAATAGCTGAAAAGGTGTTTGTAGGAGAAAAGGTGTTACAGGAAAGGTGGCTTGAAAAAATTTCTCCGATTCTGAAAGATGCTTCGTTGAAAATTCCTTCTGCTACTAATGCCGAAGGGCTCGGAGGAAGAAAATGCTATCATACTGAACACTTACAACCTTTGCTTGATGAAATGAGTGAAGTAATAAAGAGTGAAGCAGCCGGAACTGAATGGTAAGGTCTATTTAGATATGAAAGTTGGTGTTAATCATAAAGAAGAAATTTTATCTGCTTTGGAGTCGGTGATGGATCCGGAGATTCCAACTTTGTCTGTTGTGGATATGGGAATGGTGACCGATGTAATTGTGGGTGAAGATGATTCTGTTACAGTAAAAATGATTCCCACTTTCACCGCTTGCCCTGCATTGAGAGTGATAAAGGATATGATGAAAACAAAGGTGGAATCGCTCGGATATGAAAATGTTACCGTTGTAGTTGATGAAACTGTAACATGGAACAGCGACCGTATTACAGAGAAAGGAAAAAAACTTTTAGAGGAATTTGGGCTTGGTTCGCCACAGCGGCACAGGGGAAATTTTGGTTTGGAAGAAATCGCTCACAGCAAATGTCCACATTGTGGCAGCGTCAACACTACTTTAAATTCTATTTTCGGGTCCACACTTTGCCGCAGTACACATTATTGTTTTGATTGTAAACAAGCGTTTGAACGGTTTAAGCCGGTGTAATTTAATACGCCCTTGCGTCCACTCCTTTCATATAATTTATAAAAGCCCTGTTCACTACTTTGTTACCGCCGGCAGTAGGGTAGTTGCCGCTGAAATACCAATCCCCTTTATTGTTCGGACAAGCAATATGAAGGTTATCTATTGTTTGAAAGATAATTTTTACTTCCGTTTTCACTGATTCATCTTTTACTAATTGTGCAATCTTGTCTGCTATTTCTTCATCAGTAAACAAGTCGTAAAGTCTTTTCACTTCATTAACTGTTTCTTCTGTTTTCACTTTTTCCTGAGCAAGACACCTGTCATAAATTTCATCTAATACCAGCTCAAGTCCTCGCTCATTTACTAATTCTACTGCAGCACGGAAGGCAATAAAATCTTTCATCTTGCTCATATCTATTCCATAGCAATCAGGATATCGGATTTGCGGAGCAGATGATACCAGTACAATTTTCTTAGGACCTAACCGGTCGAGCATTTTTATAATACTTCTTTTCAATGTTGTTCCGCGCACTATAGAGTCATCAATCACCACCATTGTATCTATTCCGCTTCGGATACTTCCATAAGTGATGTCATAAACATGCTCCACCATTTCATTGCGGGCATTATCCTGGGTTATGAAAGTGCGGAGCTTCACATCTTTAATTGCAATCTTCTCTATACTCAATCTTCTGGAAAGGATTTCATCAATGCGCTTTTCATCCTGTAACACTCCCGGTTTGCGCATTTCATTTTTCTTCCATTCGTTTAAAAAGTTTCCACCTGCTTTTATTAATCCATAAAAGGCGGTTTCTGCTGTATTCGGAATATATGAGAAAACCGTATTCTCAAAATCATAATCAATTTCTCTCAAAACCTGGTCTATTAAAAGACCTCCTAATTTTTTGCGCTCCGTATAAATATCCACATCACTTCCTCTGGAGAAATAAATTCTTTCAAAACTACAACTGAGCTTTTCTTTAGGTTCTATACATTTATATTCCTCTGCTTTCCCGTTTCTATCAATTATCAAAGCATGACCTGGTGTAAGTTCTTTTATATCTGTTGCAGAAATATTAAAAGTAGTTTGAATTGCCGGTCGCTCTGATGCAGCTACCACTACTTCATCATCTTTGTAATAGTAGGAAGGGCGAATCCCGTTCGGATCGCGTATCACAAATGCCACACCAGTACCCGACAATCCCGCTATGTGGTAACCTCCATCAAATTCTATTACTGCATTTTTCAATATCCTGTGAAAATCTATTTGCTGTGCTAATAATTCATTTATTTCGTTACGCGATTGCCCATTAATATGCAATTCTCTGAATATCCTGTCAATTTCATCTTCCATGAGTTTATTCACCTTGTCAAGAACTACCGCTGTATCTGGTCTTATTTCTTTTTCTTCTTCACTCCACCCAAGGTCTTCTATATTGGTAAGATTAAAATTTCCACACATCTGCAAACTCCGCAGCGATGATTGTTCATTTAATATAAAAGGATGACAGCTTTCCAACTCATTTCTTCCATGAGTGCCATAGCGCAAATGCCCCATCAATAACTCGCCTATATAATTTACATTTTTCTTTATCCATTCGGTATTGTTAAATAATTCTGGATTTTTCTTTCTTACTTTATTTATTCCGTCACCTATTTCTTTAAAAATATCTGCCAGTGCCTGTGGTGAATTAGATCGTACACGATTCATAAAATGTGACCGCTGGCCTGTCCCTAATTTTACAACCCCTACACCTGCTCCGTCTTGTCCTCGGTTATGCTGTTTTTCCATCAGCAGGTATAATTTGTTTAATCCGTAAAGTGGTGTTCCGTATTTTTCCTTGTAATAATCAAGAGGCTTCAGCAAACGAATAAGTGCTACTCCACATTCGTGCTTTATAGGGTCGCTCATGGTGCAAAATTAGTTATTCTGTTACAGATAAATCTAATAAATTATCTTACAGTTTACACTAAAAATTAATTTCTCTATTTTTGAATTTCTTTAAATGAAAATCGGTCTTTTCTTCGGCTCTTTCAATCCTATAACTATCGGTCATTTAGTTATTGCCAACTGTATGGCGGTAAATACTGATTTAAAAAAAGTTTGGTTGGTGGTATCTCCTCATAATCCATTAAAGGAAAAAAAAACTTTACTTAATGATTATGATCGTTTTCATTTAGTCCAACTTGCTGTTGAAGACAACTCAGTTTTAGTTGCTAATAATGCTGAGTTTAGTTTATCTCAGCCTTCTTATACTATAAATACTCTTTTACATTTTACTGAAACCTATCCTCAACATGAGTTTGTATTAATCATGGGTTCAGATAATTTAGAGTCTTTACATAAGTGGAAAAACTATGAGGCTATTATTAATTACTATTCTATTTATGTGTATAAACGTTCTGATGAAATAAAAAGCAGGTTTTTAAATCTTTCCAATGTTAAAGTTTTTGATTTTCCTATACTTGATATTTCTTCTTCTAAAGTTCGTGAAATGATAAAAGCTAAACAATCAGTTCGTTACCTTTTACCTGATAAAGTTTTTGAATACATAAAGACTATGAAATACTATAGAAAATAATTTTTCCACTTATCAACTACTGACTTTGTATATAACTGCATTGATAACTTCTAAAATTTTGTCAGCAATTAATCATTTTATTTTTTTGTTGATTAGAGTTAATTATTGTTGATTGATTTACTAACCTTTCAACTTAAAACTCTTCCTTCTGTTTATTACTTTATCATAAACTTATTAAGAAGTTGCATTTTCAACATGCTGTTAGTAAGCAATGTTTTGATTGATTTTCAATACCTTTGCTTGTGAATGAAATGTTAGTTATAGTGAATGAAAGTTTCATAACTTATATAAGAAGTAATAGCTTCATTTTTTATCAACCAATTCACATGATTAATAAGTTTAGAATAATAATTTTCTTTTTAAATAATTAAATAAATAGAGTTGAAAACATTAGTTGAAGCAGAGAAAAAATTAAACCAATTAGGATTTCTTGATATAGAAGTTGACCCTACACTTGATCTGTTTGAAGAAATAAATAAAATAAAAAAAGAAAATAATGCAATAATACTTGCGCACTATTATCAAGAGCCGGATATACAAGATGTGGCTGATTACTTCGGAGATTCATTAGGACTTTCTCAACAAGCAGCAAAAACAGATGCAGACATAATAGTTTTTGCCGGCGTTCATTTTATGGCAGAAACGGCTAAGATATTAGCTCCGGAAAAAAAGGTATTACTACCAGATTTAAAAGCAGGTTGTTCTTTGGCAGACTCTTGTCCGCCTGATTTGTTCAGCAAGTTTAAAGCAGAACATCCGGATCATGTAGTTATAAGTTATATAAACTGCTCTGCAGAGATAAAAGCGTTGAGTGATTTTATTTGTACGAGTTCCAGCGCTCAGAAAATAGTGGAGAGTATTCCAACGGATAAGAAAATAATATTTGCACCGGATAAGAACTTAGGTAAATATCTTATTAAGAAAATAGGACGTGATATGGTGTTGTGGGATGGAGCATGTATGGTTCACGAAATATTTTCTAAAGAGAAAATTATAAAATTGAAAGAGCAGCATCCAAAAGCAAAAATTATTGCTCATCCGGAATGTGAAGATGCAGTATTAGATTTAGCAGACTATATCAGTTCAACAACTGGATTATTAAAATATACACAATCAGACCCATCACAGGAATTTATAGTGGCTACAGAAACAGGAATATTATATCAAATGCAGAAAGCATCACCTCATAAGACTTTTATACCGGCGCCGCCAAATAATGCTTGTGCCTGTAATGATTGTCCGCACATGAAGCGCAATACTTTAGAAAAGATTTATCTCTGTATGAAATATGAACTGCCTGAAATAAAAATAGAAGAGTCAGTACGGTTACAGGCGAAAAAATCTATTGACAGGATGTTGGAAATTTCTGCTAAGTATGGTATTTAATTAACAGCCGGTTGACTTATTTCGATAGGAATTTTAGTTTTAGAAATAGAAACATAACCACCGTAAATATTTTTAATATTTTTAAATCCTTTTCTACGGAGTAAAGAAGCAGCAATCATACTGCGATAACCACCCTGGCAGTGAATATAAATAGTGTCATTATGTGATAAATCATCAGGCAGTTGGTCATCTAATTGTTGTAACACACAGTTTAATGAGTCTTCTACATGTCCGGCATCATATTCCGAACACTTTCTTACATCTATTACCTTTATTTTCTCATGCTTTAAATCAAGCATCATTTCGTCGGCATCAATAGAAATAATCATATCAGTTTCTTTTCCGGCATTTTTCCAAGTGTCAAAACCACCTTCTAAATATCCTTTTATATTCTCATAACCTACTCGTGCCATGCGAAGAATTGTTTCATATTCTTTCCCATTATCAGTAACAATAACAAACGGTTGATTTATATCAAAGAGAGTACCTACCCATTCGGCAAATCTTCCGTCTAATCCAATATTTACAGCACCTTTAACAAAACCCAGTTCAAACAAATCAGGATTTCTTGAATCAAGAACAATAGCTCCGGATTTTATTTCTCTTTCAAATTCAACTATAGATAAATTCCTTTTATTACGAGTCATCACATCATCTAAATGTGAATAACCACCTTTATTTATTTGTGCATTTTTAGGGAAATATTGTGGTGGAGTAGTAAGCCCTTCGGTAATAGATTTAATAAAACTCTCTTTAGAAATATCTTTTAATGCATAATTAGTTTTCTTTTGAATACCAATAGTGCTGAAAGTTTCTTTGCCTAAATTTTTACCACAAGCAGAACCGGGACCATGAGCAGGATATACTATTAAATCATCAGGTAGTTTTTTGATTATATTATTAAGAGAATCGTATAACTGACCGGCTAATTCTTCTTTAGAAATCTTTTCACCAAATAAATCAGGACGACCTACATCGCCCACAAATAAAGTATCTCCCGTAAAAACACAATACGGTTTACCATTCTCATCTTTCAGTAAGTAACAGGAAGATTCCGGAGTATGTCCGGGAGTATGAAGTACTTCTAAAGTAATTTTCCCAATCTTAAATATTTCTCCGTTTTTAGCAACTGTAACAGGATAATTGGTTTGAGCTGTTGGTCCATAAACAATTTCAGCTCCAGATTCTTTAGCCAAATCAATATGACCTGAAATAAAATCAGCGTGAAAATGGGTTTCAAAAACATACTTGATTTTTACACCAAGCTCTTTTGCTTTTTCTATGTAAACCTGATAGTCGCGTATGGGATCTACTACAGCAGCTTCACCATCAGAAGAAATAAAATAAGCTGCCTCTGAAAGACAGTTAGTATAGAGTTGTTCTATGTGCATATAAATGAAAATTACTGGTATTATTTACAAAGATAGTCAGCTATAAGTTTCAAGAATAAAAAAATAGCCCTTCCGATTTATTTAAACCAAAAGGGCTAACTAAACAAATTGAATTGAAAACTATTTTAACATAGCAGCAGCAAGTTCGCCAATATGTTTGATGTATTCATTGTTTAACGAATAATAAATGAACTTACCGTCGCGCACGGTTTTAACCATATTGGCGCGACGAAGAATAGCAAGGTGCTGAGACGCAACAGATTGTTCAAGGCGTAACTTCACATATATTTCAGTTACTGTCATTTTACGGTTTTCTGCAATAAGGTCTATGATTGCTTGTCTTAGTCTATGATTAAGAGAACGGATTATCAAAGAACTCTTTTTAACGGTTTGAGCGTCCACTAAGGAAGCTGTAGCTGTGATTTCAGATGTCATGGTTTTATGAGAGATTTAATTTGAATTTATTCTGACATAATCATTATCCAAATATTGCGCCAAGTACTTGTTTTTAAGATATAATTTAAAGAAAACATCGTTAAACGGTATTCTTGATATTACTTAGTGATATATACCGGCTTAATATAATTTGGCTCGAAATAAGCCAAAGAAATAAAGTCATTTTTAGTGAACAGGGTAAAAGAAATTTCTGAAAGAAAAATAGAGGAAAGAATAAAATTATTGGATAAGTATCTTTCATCAACCGATATAAAGCTCTTTACTTTTTCGGCGCCACTTCCAAAAAAGTGGATATTAAAATCTCTGTATTCACTCAAAAAGTTATCACTCAAAATAACATTTTCAGGAGCTATTATACCTCCACCGGAAAAATTATATAAACCATAATATACTTCTGCCCTTCGTGCGTCAATTATTGGACAAAACAATATATTATTTTGTACACTCGATTTTATTGAAGAAAGATTTTGCTCCTTATAGCCACAAACCATTGCCTCAAGAGTATTAACAGCAATAAGCGGAAGGTTAAGCGCATAACAGATACCCTTTGCGGTAGAAACACCAATTCGCAAACCGGTGTAAGAGCCGGGTCCAGAACTGACCGCAACAGCAGAAAGGTCGTTAAGACTTTTTCCTGTCTGCTGAAAAAGCTCTTCTATTAGAATATTAATGATCGAAGCATGATTCTGCTGTTCGGAAGATTCTTTGTGCGCAAGAACCTTTCCGTCTGATGAAAGGCACGCCGAACATATAAGAGAAGATGTTTCAATATTCAGAATCAGCGGCATATTGCAAATGTAAATTACAGAATAAAAATATTTCTGTATTAAAAGGGTAAAACAGAATCATATCTTTTGATATTAAGACCTTTAAGAAACTTAGGCAGATAAATTACAGAAAGAAGAAAGAATGTTTTTCTATTAGTAAAAGTTACCTGAACTTGTGTATCACTAATCCACTCAATAACTTAGGTTCAAACCAGGTACTCTTAGGGGGCATTATTTCTCCAATATCGCTCACCGCAAAGAGTTGATGCATACTAACCGGATATAAAGCAAAAGCAACTTCAGCTTTTCCTTTATTCACTTTCTTTTCTAATGAAGACAATCCTTTTACTCCTGAAACAAAATCAATTCTTTTATCTGTTCGCGGATCATGAATGCCAAGAACAGGTTCCAGTAGATTATTCTGCAGGATTGTAACATCAAGAATTCCTACAGGATCGTTTTTGAAAGTATTTTCTCTCGGACGAAGAGCGTACCATTTATTATTTAAATACATTCCTATTTCATGAAATGATTTAGGAGTAAACTTTTCGTCAGCAACTTTTTCTATAGTGAAATTTTTCTCAACCACTTGTAGAAATTTTTCTTTAGAAAGCCCATTCAGGTCTTTTACAATCCGGTTGTAATCATAAATTTTAAGTTGGTTTGCAGGGAAAAGACAAGTGAGTAAGTAATTGTATGGTTCAGTTCCTGTGTGTGATGGATTGGCTTCCCGAATTTTCCGGGCGACAATTGCTGCAGAAGCAGCACGGTGATGCCCGTCAGCGATGTAAGCTTCTTTCACCTGATCATTGAATAACATCCTTAGCTTTTCAACAAGCGCTTTATCCTTTATAACCCACAAGGTGTGATAAACTCCTTGTTCAGACTTAAAGTGTGCATCAGGAGTAGTTCCGGTTACCTGATTAACGAGGGTGTCAATTTCACTTACGGGATTATAGGCGAGAAAAATCGGATTACTGCTCATGCCTGTTACAAGCAGCCCCTCTACATTTTCCTTTTCTTTTTCTTCCATGGTGTTTTCATGTTTTTTAATTCTGCCTTCTTCATATTCTTTCACATGGTAACAAGCAATTACCCCCGTCTGACTTCTGCCATCCAACATCTGACGATATACATAAAAATATTCTTCCTCATCCTGTAACAGCACCCCATCTTTCAATAGCTTATCAAAGTAATTTTTTGCGTGTGCAAAAAGTACAGGATCAGCCTTACCTATATTTTCAGGAAAGTCAATACGCGGCTTTACTACATGAGCAAAAGACAGCGGATTTTTCTTAGCGGACTCTTTCCTTTCATCCTCATTCATCAGGTTGTTAGGGTTGAAGGCAACTTTTTCTACGAATGCAGGAGCCGGTCGTATGCCTTTAAAAGGTCTGATAACTGCCATTGGCAAGTGTTACTATTTAGAGAAAAAGTTGATGATAATATCTGCTACCTCTAAGCCAATGCGCTGTTGTGCCTCTTTGGTTGAAGCACCGATATGCGGCGTAAGAGAAATTTTCGGATGATGAAGAATAGCTTCACTTGGAGTGGGTTCATTTTCAAAAACATCTACTCCGGCAAAAGAAACTTTTCCATTATTCAGAAAGTGTAACAGCGTTTCTTCTTTGATTACTCCGCCGCGGGCACAGTTAATAATACCTACACCGCTTTTCATTTTTTCAAAATCATCACTTGTCAATATTTCGGTTTTCCCGGAAATATGAATGGAAATGAAATCACTATTCTTTAACACTTCATCCTTTGATATAATATCCATCGGAATTTCCACTTTTGTGCCGTTTGCAAAAACAATAGGCAAAGAGAATTTTCTTTCACTTCTGGCAGATGCCAAAACATTCATTCCAACTCCCCAGGCAATCTTTGCAACTTCTTTTCCTATGTTTCCAAAACCGATAAGTCCGAGGGTCTTTCCGTGAAGTTCTGTACCTTTTGAGAAAGAATTTTTCAGTTCTTTGAATTTTGTTTTCCCACTCAGCACCATTTCGCGATTAGACTGATGAAGAAATCTAACTCCGGTAAACAAATGAGAAAATACCAATTCTGCTACAGACAGGCTTGAGGCAAGAGGTGTGTTTTTTACTGTAACACCTTTTTCTTCAGCGTATTTTGCATCAATATTATCAATGCCTACTCCGGCACGGATATAGAGTTTTGTATTTGGCGCTCCGTCAACTTCAGGTTTCCTCAATTTGGTAGCGCTGCGAACTACTACAGCATCAAACGCATTTAGTTTTGTGGCTAATTCTTCCTGCGGAATAGTTTCGGTAACTACTTCAAATCCGGTGTTACGGAGTTTTTCAATAGCTGCTTTGTCTAATCCGTCATTAGCTAAAATTCTCTTCATTGATTATTGAAATTTCAAAAAGTGTTATAGTAATAAATAACAGGAATATTGAATTAAAAACTTTTATCCGTTCTTCTTCTCAAATTCCTGCATTACTTCAATCAACTTATTCACCCCCTCAACCGGCATTGCGTTATAAAGTGATGCACGGAAGCCTCCGGTAGAACGATGTCCTTTAATACCAATACAACCGTTGTCTTTTGCAAACTTTGCAAATGCCTCTTCTAATTCTGTTTTTTTAGAAATCCATGTTATATTCATTCTTGAGCGGTCTTCTTTTGCAACTACACCTTCAAATAAAGGGTTCCGGTCAATTTCAGCATAGAGTTTCTGTGCTTTCTCTTCATTGATTTTTTCAATAGCAGCCACACCACCTTTACTTTTTAGCCAACGCATAGTTAGCATAGATACATAAATAGCAAATGTGCAGGGGGTATTAAAAAGGGATCCGTTTTTAATGTGGGTGTTGTAGTCCAGCATAGTTGGAATCTGCCGCTTAACTTTTCCGAGTAAACTTTCTTTCAACACGACTAATGTAACACCTGAAGGTCCCATATTTTTTTGAGCGCCCGCATAAATCATATCAAACTTTGTAGCATCAAACTTACGGCTGAAAATATCACTGGACATATCACCAATCATAGGCACAGGAGATTCAGGCATTTTCTGTAACTGACTTCCGTAGATTGTGTTGTTGGTAGTGATGTGGAAATATTTTGCTGTGGTTGGAATGGTGTATTGCTTTGGCAGATATGCAAAGTTCTTGTCTGCAGAAGATGCTACGATATCTACATTACCAAACATCTTTGCTTCCTTAATTGCCTTTTTTGACCATACACCTGTCTCTAAATAAGCGGCAGTTTCGTTAGCATCAAGTATATTAAAAGGAATCATACAAAACTGCATACTTGCACCGCCTTGTAGAAATAGCACTTGATATTCATCTCCAACACCCAATAATTCCTTTACTAAACCTTTGGCTTCTTCCAAAATATCCATGAATTCCTTGCTGCGATGTGAAATCTCAATCAAAGAAAGTCCGATATTATCCAGTTCAAGCACAGCTTTGGATGATTGCTCAAAAACCTCTTGTGGAAGGATTGAAGGACCGGAATAAAAATTATACTTCTTCATTTGTTAATAAAATTTTGACAAAAGTAATCAATGCAAGGTGAAATAAATTTTTACTATGAATTATACAGGAAATTGGAAAAGGTTTATACTACTTATGGTTATGTCATATTTCACGATTTCCGTCGGCTTCCTGTATCTTTGGCAGAATTTAAAAAACAGGTTTTCAGAACAATGAAGAAATTATTTCTGGCTTTATTTTTATTGATAAATATCAATAGTGCATTTTCTCAGATTGAAAGCCACATTACATGGTCGCATAATGTAAAGGATTTAGGTAATGGAGAATATGAGATAAAATTTACCGGAACGCTCGATAAAGGATGGCACACCTATTCCAAGAATATGGGCAATGATGTAACGCCGCTTCCCGGCTCTGTTACATTTACCCCGTCTAAGGATTATAAACTTATAGGAGATTTAAAAGAACTCGGCAACCATAAAGAAGTTTATGAGCCGCTTTTGAAAGAACATTATATAGAGCTGAGCGGAAAGTTTTCTTTGGTGCAAAAAGTAAAACTGCTTTCGCAGAGTGCGGCAGTTAAAGCAAG
This sequence comes from uncultured Bifidobacteriaceae bacterium, assembly GCA_964424455.1. Classification (GTDB taxonomy): domain Bacteria; phylum Bacteroidota; class Bacteroidia; order Chitinophagales; family UBA10324; genus CAYRJA01. The sequence continues at coordinate 6,774 of CAYRJA010000015.1, read as the reverse complement.
TGTTGATTACCAAATCTGTAATGAAGAAAGATGTTTGCCTCCCGATCCATACGAAGTAGAGATAACTTTAACAGGAACGGAGAAGTCATCGGTTGAAAAAGTTAATGACAACTCAATAGTAAAAGAAGAAATTAAAGATACAGGGTCTGCTGTTGTATCTTCAAATCAAGAGAAGGAAACAGACACCAGTAATATAAATAATACAAAGCAGGCTTCAGGTGTTAATCAACAGTTTCTTCAGTCGGAGAGTATGGAACTATGGAAAATATTTATCTATGGATTTTTAGGAGGACTACTCGCATTACTGACACCCTGCGTATTTCCTATGGTTCCTCTTACGGTTAGCTTCTTCACTAAACGAAGTCATTCTCGAAAAAAAGGAATTGCGAATGCGCTTGCCTATGGGCTTTCTATAATTGTAATATATGTAGCTCTTGGTTTTATTGTAACGAAGGTTTTTGGCTCTGATGCGCTTAATAATATGGCAAGTAATGTTTACTTCAATCTTGCCTTCTTCGTCATTTTTATTGTGTTTGCTATTTCATTTTTGGGAGCATTTGAAATTGTGCTGCCGAGTTCGTGGGTAAATAAGTCAGAAAAGATGAGTGATCGTGGCGGGTGGATTGGAATTTTCTTTATGGCTTTTACGCTGACACTCGTTTCTTTTTCTTGCACCGGACCTATTATCGGAACTTTACTGGTACAAGCAGCAATGGATGGGCACAATAGTGGACCATTGATGGGAATGTTTGGTTTTTCGCTTGCATTGGCGCTCCCGTTCGGGTTCTTTGCAATGTTCCCGAGTTGGCTGCATACACTTCCTAAATCCGGCGGCTGGCTGAATTCAATAAAAGTTGTTTTTGGATTTTTGGAGTTAGCTCTTGCTTTGAAATTCCTTTCCAATGCAGACCTTGCTTATCACTGGGGAATTTTAGATCGGGAAACCTTCCTCTCTTTATGGATAGTTATTTTCTTTTTACTCGGCTTATATCTCTTGGGCAAATTAAAGTTTTCACATGACTCAGATATACCCCATGTTTCTATTCCAAGATTATTTATGGCATTAATTTCATTTTCATTTGCCGTGTATATGATTCCGGGATTATGGGGAGCGCCACTTAAAGCCATCAGTGCATTTGCGCCACCTGAATCAACACAGGACTTTAATTTATCCAGATTAATGTATAGTTCATCGCCGACATCTTCTGTTACAACAAAGAAAAAATACTCAGATATTTTTCACACACCATACGGTATTGACGGATACTATGATTATGAAGAAGGAATGGCAGCAGCGCGTGAACAAAAGAAACCGGTGATGCTGGATTTTACGGGATGGAGTTGTTTTAACTGCAGGAAAATGGAAGTAGCTGTTTGGAGCGATGCACAGGTATTAAAAAGACTGAAAGAAGATTACATACTCATCAGCATGTATGTTGATGACAGAACAGAACTTCCCAAAGAAGAGCAATACATAACTCCAGGCGGAAAGAAAATTGTAACACTCGGCAATCATTACAGCTATATTGAATCCTCTGTTTATAAAACCAATACACAGCCGTTTTATGTATTGATTGACAATGAAGGAAAATTACTGAACACTCCACGAAGCTATGATGAAGATATCGCAGCATATATCCAATGGCTGGATGAAGGAATTGCCGAATACAAAAAAGGGGAAAACTAAAAATTCGCTATCAAATTTAGTTTTAACTAAAATATAGGTTTCATTATCTTTGTTCATCATAAAAATTATTCACATACATTGGAGATTAAAGCAGGCGATTTACTGGAGCATATAGAATTTCCATCGGACCTTCGTAAACTGAAGAAGGAGCAACTTTTTCAGGTTTGTCAGGAGTTGCGTCAATATATAATTGATTCGGTTTCTGTTTATGGCGGACACTTTGGAGCAAGTTTGGGGGTTGTAGAACTTACAGTTGCATTACATTATGTATTTAACACTCCTTATGATCAACTTGTTTGGGATGTTGGACATCAAGCTTACGGACATAAGATTTTAACAGGACGCAGAAAAAGATTTAATACAAACCGCAAGTGGAAAGGCATTGCAGGATTTCCATCGAGAAGTGAAAGCGAGTATGACACTTTTGGCGTTGGACATTCTTCCACCTCTATTTCAGCGGCGCTTGGAATGGCAGTGGCTTCACAATATAAAGGGGAGAAACAACAGCAGCACATTGCAGTGATTGGCGATGGAGCCATGACTGCGGGTATGGCATTTGAGGCGATGAACCATGCAGGAGTTTCCGGAACAAACTTGCTAACCATTCTCAATGATAACTGTATATCCATTGATCCTAATGTTGGAGCGTTAAAAGAATATTTAACTGATATCACTACATCTCACACCTACAATAGAACACGCGATGAGTTGTGGGATATTATCGGAAAACTTCTTGGTAAATCAGGTCAGCACAGATTGTCAAAAGTAGAAGCTTCAATTAAAGGAGTACTTTCAAAAAGCAGTAACATTTTTGAAGCGTTACATCTCAGATACTTTGGTCCTGTTGATGGACACAATGTTAGCCGCCTTGTAGAAATACTTAATGACCTAAAAAATATTCCGGGACCGAAACTGCTGCATGTTGTTACTACAAAGGGCAAAGGATATTATCATGCTGAGCAAGAGCAGACCAAGTGGCACGCTACCGGTATGTTTGATAAGACTACAGGAAAGAACATAAAAAAAATATCAGATGAACCTTCACCTCCAAAATATCAGGATGTGTTTGGTGAAACTATTGTAGAGCTTGCTGAAAAGAACGATAAGATCGTAGGTGTAACACCGGCTATGTCTTCCGGCTCATCCATGAATATCATGATGAAGGTTATGCCCAACAGGACTTTTGATGTGGGGATAGCAGAACAACATGCTGTTACATTTTCAGCAGGAATGGCAACACAAGGATTAATTCCATATTGTAATATTTATTCTACTTTCCTTCAGCGTGGCTATGATCAGGTGATACACGATGTAGTGTTGCAGAAGCTGCATGTAATTTTCTGTCTTGATCGTGGTGGGTTAGTAGGGGAAGATGGTGTTACACATCAAGGGGTATTTGATATTGCTTATCTCCGCTGCCTACCCAATTTGGTTGTTACTGCGCCGATGAATGAAGAAGAATTGCGTAATCTGATGTACACAGCGCAATTAGAAAAAAATAATTTTCCCTTTTCAATCCGCTATCCTCGTGGTGAAGGAGTGATGACTGAATGGAGAAAGCCATTTACTGAAATTGAAATAGGAAAAGGAAAAAAGATTTGTGATGGACAGGATGTAGCAATTCTTTCAATTGGTCATCCGGGAAATTTTGTAGTAAAAGCTTGCAGGCAATTGATAACAGATGGAATTTCTCCCGCACATTATGATTTGCGGTTTGTAAAACCACTTGACAAAGAGCTTCTCCACGAAGTATTCAAACAATTCAAAAAAATAATTACCGTTGAAGACGGAGTATTGATGGGAGGATTCGGAAGCGCAATTCTTGAGTTCATGGCAGACAATAATTACAAAGTAGAAGTCCGTCGTCTCGGAATTCCTGATAAATTTATAGAGCATGGCTCACAGGCACAACAGTATGAATATTGTGGCTTCAATGCGGAAGCTATAGTTTCAACTGCTCGCGATCTGATGAAGGATAAAGTAAAGGTGACAGTAGGATGAGTCGTTGCTTATCCCGTTATTTTTATACGAGCCTATAAGATTGTATTTTGCATGCTGTGGTTATGATTGAAAAAATTTTCTCTCCTCCTTTTATCATAATAGGAATGCATCGTTCGGGAACCTCGCTTCTTTCTGAAATACTGAATGAATCAGGAATTTTTATGGGGAACGATTTAACCGGGGATAAGGAATCAAGGTTTTTTCAAAGTTTAAACAGACAACTATTTCAGCAAAATAATCTTTCATGGATTAACCCAGGAATTCCTGTTGTAACAGACGGTGTTAAGCTCAACAATACCGGAATGTTTATTCATTATCTAAGAGCAAGAAGTCGCCCGTTACAGTTTTTAAAATTAGCAACGGGAAGCAAGTGGGGATGGAAAGACCCCCGCAATACATTTGCCCTGAATTACTGGCTAAGTATTTTTCCTAATGCGAAAGTGATTCATATTTATCGTAACGGAATGGATGTCGCTCTGAGTTTGTACAACAGAAATATTCGTTTAGGAAAAGGAGATAAGTGGTATGAAATATCCCTTGAAGACAAATTAAATGGATTTTTATTATGGGATAAATATGTAACACAAGGATTTTCCTATCAGCAACAATTGAATAACCGTATGCTGACAGTACAGTATGAAGAACTGCTTAAATGCAATATAATAGAAGTAAAAAGATTAGAAATATTCACAGGAAAATCACTAGAGAAGAACATTTCAAAAAAAGTAATTAAAGAAAAGGCATCACAGTATAATTACAACGAAAGTCCAGAACTGTTACAGTATGCTTCACAAAACAGGTGGATGAAAAAACTCGGATACATCAAATGAAATATCCCGTTGCTATAGGAGGAGTCGGAGGAAGCGGCACAAGAGTGTTAGCACAAATACTGCATGATTCAGGCTTCTACATGGGAGGACACCTGAATGAAGCTTACGATAACCTTTGGTTTACATTACTTTTAAGAAGGCCTAAGTGGTTGGAGCAGGCGAGAGACAAGAACATTCAATTTGCCATCCGTATTTTTGATGAAGCAATGAATGGCAGATTGAAGCCAACATTTCAGCAACAAATCTTTATGCTGAAAGCTGTTACAGAATATATAAGGAGACGCTATATACGAAGAGATGACTGGCGGTCATTGCCCATTTCAATTTTTAAATCACTGAAAAAATCAAAGGATATTCCTCTTGAAAAATATTCCAGGTGGGGTTGGAAAGAGCCGAATACCCATTTGTTTTTAGAGCAGGTTGTACAGTTTTATCCCAGTATAAAATACATCCACTGTATTCGTCATGGATTGGATATGGCATTCAGTACTAATCAGATTCAGCTAAGGAATTTTGGAAAAAGATATGGTGTAGAATATCCTTCTGACATATTAAAGCTGCCATACGCATCTCTTGAATTCTGGATCCGTTCCAACAGAAAAGTAATTGATACAGCAAGCTCTTTACTGGGAAGTAATTTTAAGCTTGTCAACTTTGAAACACTTTGTGCTAATCCTAAAGATGAAATCAAAGCGCTACTTGATTTTGCAGATGTGAAAGTAAGTGAAGAAGCATTTCAGACATTCTGTACAATTCCAAAAATGCCACAGTCATCAGGGCGGTATCGCATAAAGGGAATTTCTGCATTCAGCAAGGAACAATTGCAGGCAGTAGAAAAAATGGGATATAGTATATCAATGTAATTTTCAACGAAAGAAATGTCACAGAAGCAACATTCTATATTCCACTACATTCTGCCGGCGTACTTCATTTTCTATTTCTGGATTTGGTTTACTATTGTTTCGGTTGTTACACTTTTATTCAGACTGTTACAGATAAGGCGAATAAAAACGGTAATCAGTAAACGAAAGAAAAAAGGAATATCAGTATTATATCTTGAAGTATTCTCACCACAAGGAGCGGGCAATCGCTATCGTGCAGGCAAATGGACAGAGGTATTGAATAAGAATGGATTTAGGTCAAAGGTTAAACATGTTGTAGAATATGACGAATATATAAGGCTTACTTCCAGTCAGGAGAGTGTAGTATTCTTTCATATAGAATTCTTGTGGAAACGACTGTTACAGTGTTTACAATCTGTAAAATATGATATTGTAATAGTGAGAAGAGAACTTCTGATGTTTAATGATTACGGCAATTTATTTTTTGAACGACTGATGTTTTGGATACATCCTCATCTGTTACTTGATTTTGATGATGACATTGCTGCAGCTAAACGAGAGCCCAGAACAATTTCTAAATACGGAAAACTATTGTTGGAGCATCCCACAAAATTTAGCGCCTCATTAAAATTTTACAGCGGTTTTATTCCCGGAACAGAATATTTAAAACAATTGGTGTTACAGAAACAGTCTGATGTTACAGAAGAACAAATTTTAGTAGTACCGACTTGTGTTGACTATGATAATTTTTCCATAAAGGACTATTCAATATCTCAAGAAGAATTAGTAATAGGTTGGGTAGGGGCAAGAAATAATTTAAAAAATGTGTTACAGATTATCCCGGCTTTAAATATGCTGGTGACTAAGTATAAAATTCGGCTTCTTATAATATGTGACCAACCATTAATAATTCCGTCATTGTTTCCTATTCAGAATATACCATGGAGTGAAAAAAGGGAAGTTGAAAATATCCGCATGATAGATATAGGAATTATGCCATTGGATAATAATAATGCAGAAGAAAAAGGTAAAGCAGGATTTAAACTGATTCAGTATATGGGCTGTGGTATTGTGAGTATTGCAACCGCATTGACGGTTAATAAAGAAATAGTAGATGATGGAGTTAATGGGTTTCTTGTTGAACCGGATACAGACTGGACACCAGTATTTGAAAAAGTTTTCTCACAGAGAGAAGAATTTCCATCAATTGGAAAAAGAGCATTTGAAAAAATTTCTTCCTATTATTCATTCAATGCAAATAAAGAGACATATATTAAATTTCTTAACCAACAGATAGACCGGAAGTGAAATAGGAAAATATAATAAGAGATCAGACAGCACAAAACAGAGAAGAGAAACAGGGTGCATACCAAATTGTCGTTAGGCAGCTATCGCGGGTGGCTGGTTAATCAGT
>CAYRJA010000014.1:0-43273 GCA_964424455.1 uncultured Bifidobacteriaceae bacterium | reverse complement strand
CCAAATCAATATGATAACCTGAGTAACAGCACTGCCCACTATGAAACAACAGGTCCTGAAATATGGGAACAGACAGAAGGGAAAATTACTCACCTTGTTGTCGGCACAGGAACTGGAGGAACTATTTCAGGTACAGGTAAATTTCTGAAAGAGAAAAATCCGGACATTAAACTTTGGGCAATTGATACTTACGGTTCGGTACTGAAAAAGTATCACGAATCGAAAGTGCTGGATGAGAAGGAAATTTACCCTTACATCACAGAAGGAATCGGTGAGGATATTCTGCCCGCCAATGTTAATTTTGATTTGATTGACCATTTTGAAAAAGTAACAGACAAAGACGGTGCACTGATGGCACGTGAGATTACCAAGAAAGAAGGAATCTTCGTCGGCTACTCTGCCGGCTCAGCCATTCAGGGACTGTTACAGATGAAGTCAAAGTTAAAACCTACCGACTTGGTTGTAGTAATTTTTCATGACCACGGCAGCCGTTATGTTGCTAAGTTATACAATGATGACTGGATGCGCGATCACGGATGGCTGTCTGTAAAAACAGTTCGTGATATTGTGGACATAAAAGCAGGGCGGGAACTACTTGCTGTAACACCGGATGATACTGTTACAACCGCAATCCAGTTGATGAGAGAAAACGATATTGCACAAGTTCCTGTGGTTGAAAACCGTGAATGTATAGGTACGCTTACTGAAAGCGGATTGCTCGTTAAGCTTCTTGCTAATCATGAAGTGAAGAACAAAAAGGTGAGCGAAGTAATGGAGAAACCTTTTCCGATTGTAAAAGATGGAACTTCAATAGAAAGATTATCCGGCATGATTACTAAAGATAATCCTGCTGTGATGGCAAAAGACGGATTAGGAAACTTACACATCATTACCAAGTACGACATTATTCAAGCATTAGCTAAATGAAAATCAAACAACCCAAATTTCCAAAGAGAAGAAGAATTGTTGCAGCAAAGAATCAGTGCATCTTTATTCTCCGGACTTATATCCGCGGAATAAAGAATGATGAATTTATTTACTGACCATCTCGGAAATATTATTTCCCTTCCTCAAAATCCTAAAAGGATTATTTCATTAGTTCCTTCACAGACAGAATTACTGTATGATTTAGGATTGAGAGAAGAAGTGGTGGGCATCACCAAGTTCTGCATTCATCCTGAAGAATGGTTTCGCTCGAAAACAAGGGTTGGCGGAACCAAAGGAGTTAACTTTGATAAAATACATTCGCTTCAACCGGATTTAATTATTGCGAACAAAGAGGAAAATGAAGCAGCACAGATCAAAGAACTGCAAAAGAAATTCCCTGTATGGATAAGCGATATCAATACTGTTGATGAAGCGCTTGACATGATAAAACGAATTGGAATTATTACAGAAAGAAAAAGCAAAGCAGAAAACATAATAACAGAAATTAAGAGTGGACTCAAGACACAAACCATAAAACACAAGACCGCTTTGTACTTTATCTGGAAAGACCCTTACATGGTGGCTGCCAACAATACTTTTATAAATGAAATGATGAAGATTGCATGCTTTATAAATACAGCAGATCATTTAGCCCGTTATCCTGTTGTAACAGAATCTGAAATCAAAAAGCTGAATCCCGAATATATTTTACTTTCATCTGAACCCTATCCGTTTAAAGAGAAACACGCTAAAGAGATGAAAGAAATATTTCCTGAAAGCAAAATCATTTTAGTTGATGGTGAAATATTTTCATGGTATGGAAGCAGAATGAAATTAGCTCCGGAATATTTCAAGCGAATTCAGCAACATTTAGGTAACTGACTCATATCATTCCTTTTCCACAAATTACTGATTACATTTGCCTTTCCAAACTAAACTGATTTAACTATGGCAAATACAGCAACAGCTACTACAGCTTCTTCAGGAAAGATTACCGAACTTTTAGGTGATAAAGCGGAATACCTGCTCGAACATGTGAGTGGAACAATTGACAAAAAATCACTGCATACTCCCGGTCCTGATTTTATTGATAAAGTATGGCGGGAATCCAACCGTACTCCACAAACGTTAAGGAGCTTGCAAACTATTTACGGACATGGTCGTTTGGCAAATACAGGATATGTTTCTATCCTTCCGGTTGATCAGGGAATTGAACATTCGGCAGGTGCGTCCTTTGCACCAAATCCTGAATATTTCGAGCCGGGAAATATTGTAAAACTCGCTATTGAAGGCGGCTGCAATGCAGTAGCTTCTACCTATGGCGTGCTTGCTTCCGTTTCAAGGAAGTATGCACACAAAATTCCATTCATTGTAAAAATTAATCATAACGAATTTCTTACTTATCCAAACAAGTACGACCAGATAATGTTCGGTACAGTTGAAGAAGCATGGAATCTGGGTGCTGTTGCAGTAGGCGCTACTATTTATTTTGGATCAGATGAATCTTCCAGACAAATTCAGGAAGTAGCTGAAGCATTTGAGTATGCACACGAATTAGGTATGGCAACCATTCTGTGGTGCTATCTTCGTAATTCCGGTTTCAAAAAGGATGGTGTGGATTATCACGCATCGGCTGATTTAACCGGTCAGGCAAATCATATCGGTGTTACCATTCAGGCAGACATTATTAAACAAAAGCTTCCAACCAATAACGGAGGATACACTGCTTTAAACTTCGGAAAAACTCATCCGAAAGTTTATCGTGAACTCACTACGGATCATCCGATTGATTTGTGCCGTTATCAGGTAGCAAACTGTTACATGGGTCGTGTAGGATTAATCAACTCAGGCGGTGAGTCGAAAGGCGCTTCTGATTTGGCAGAGGCGGCTTACACAGCAGTAGTGAACAAACGTGCCGGTGGAACAGGTTTAATTTCAGGCAGAAAAGCATTTCAGAAGCCGATGAAAGATGGAATCGAACTTCTCAACACTATTCAGGATATTTATCTGGATAAGAAGATTACACTCGCGTGATTTTGTCTTGATCCCAACGTCTTGAGTATTGTGTAAATAAATTTCTGCTATGAATGATTTTGAAAATCCGAATCAGATTCCGGATAAAACAAACCATATCCGGAAAATGATTTATAACTTGCAAAAAACTTTAAAGAAATAAGTCTTGCATCTGCATTATGAGTCCAGATATAATCGGACGCATAACGCACGACGCATGACGCACGACACAAATGCCTTGGTTCAAAAGAAATAAAGAAGGAATCACCACTTCCACTGAAGAGAAGTTAGAAGTACCGGATGGTGTTTGGTGGAATTGTCCTTCATGTAAAAAGACTTTCCCTACTTCGGATATAGAAGCAAGTATGTATGTATGTCCCAACTGCGGCTATCATGCAAGAATAAATTCAGTAGAATACTTCCCTATTATCTATGATGAAGGTTCCGTGAAACTACTGTTTGAAGATTTGGAGCCGAAAGATTTCCTCGGTTTCACTGATTTGAAATCTTATGCTGACCGGTTAGCTGAAACCAAGAAGAAAGCAAATGTCAGTGAAGCTATAACTGTTGGCTGCGGAAAAGTAAACGGGCTAAAGCTCGTAACCTGCTGTATGAATTTTAATTTCATTGGCGGTTCTATGGGAAGCGTGGTAGGCGAACGTATTTCAAAAGCTATCAGCTACTGTATTCAGAAAAAGTATCCGTTGCTGATTATTTCTAAATCCGGAGGAGCCCGAATGATGGAATCAGCCTTCTCACTCATGCAGTTGGCTAAAACAGCATCAAGACTTACACAACTTGCTGATGCAAAGCTTCCTTACTTTTCATTAATGACTGATCCAACTACCGGAGGTGTTACAGCTTCCTTTGCAATGCTCGGCGATATCAATATGGCTGAACCCGGAGCGCTTATTGGCTTTGCCGGACCGCGCGTGATAAAAGAAACCATTAAGAAAGATTTACCTAAAGGTTTTCAACGCTCTGAATTTTTATTAGAGCATGGTTTTCTTGACTTTATCATAGAGAGAAAACAGTTGAAGGGAAGATTAACAGAGTTGATTGAAGTATTCAAAAGCTAATCTTCTGTTACATTATTAACGACAGCAGAAATTGATAAAACGGATAGCAACAAACACAGCTAATCACTTATTTCAGAAGTCTTTTTTCCTTTAATTCTATCTATCAATCCTTTTACAGGATCTTTTCCTAATGATTTAAAGCGTCCGCGCGAGACTATTGCTTCATTATTTTTATCGTTGGTCAGATGAAAAGAGAAAACAAAATCAGCCGACGGATTTGTCCATCCGCCAATTTGTCCAAAACGCAAGTCATGAAATTCTAATCCGCCGGCGCTGTCTTTTGTAACACTATAGTACCCTTCGGAAAACCGTATCAGCTTTTGTACAGACTTCTCATTTCGTAAATCATCAAGTAAACTGTCATTCGACGCAACTGAATAAAATGAGATTTTATCGCCGTTGTCAAAAACAGAATAGTATCCTATTTTAAACTGACGGTCTTCTTTTATAACACCATACCATAAAAAATTATTAAGAGGCGTAGGGGTGGTGAAATAATCCGTGTAGGAAATTTTTTGTTCCGCTATATTCTTTTCCCATATTTTATTTACCTCATATTTATTGTAAAATGTAAATAGCAGGTATATGCAACTTAAAAGCAGTCCCCACTTAGCCCATAATTTTCTTGCCGTTGACTCTTTCTTCAGAATCAAAAGTGCAACAAAAGAAATCAGCAACGGAAAGGTGTAAAACGGATCTGCAACGAAAATGGTATTGAATGAAACTCTATGATGACAGAACGGTTCATACCATCCGGTTCCGTAAGTAGTTAATGAATCAATAAAAAGATGAGTGAAAAGTCCGAAGGCAAAAAGCAAAGTCCATTGCCGGAAATCTGCCTGCATGGTATATTTCCACCGGCTGAGTAAGAAACCGGATAGCGGAGACATTAGAACGGCGAACAAAATTGAATGTGTAAATCCTCTGTGTGCCAGCATACCATCCGGTACATTCAAAAAAATCTGAACCAGCACATCAATATCAGGCAGTGAATTGGCAATCGCTCCCCACAACATGGCTTTTTTGCCTAACTTTTTTCCTGCAATCAATTCACCTTGTGCAGCGCCTATAACGATATGAGTGATGGAATCCATTTATGAGATACTAATTGCAAAGAAATAAAGAGTGGAATACTATTCCAAACTTCCTGTACATGCGCCGAATTACAAGAGTATCTTTATATACATCTGAAAAGTAAGTTAGATGTAGTAAAACTACTATAAATATCAGTAAAGGGATAGAAGAGAATAATATAGCTGTAACAGCAATACTTTAACTCAATAAAGAATCTATTTTTTCTTCCACGCTAAATAGACATAATAATTTTCATCTTTTACCATGCAAGGTGAATCAAACGAAATTATCTTTTTCATCCGGTGTGATTCATCAATATCTTCCTCTTCAAATAATACATGCTGCCCGTTTTTGTAAATAGCTATGGCAGAACTACAACAGAACAGAATGGTATCTTCATTACTCGTGCTCTGCAGTTGAATAATGTCTTGCATAAGTTTAACCGTTTGTGCATTATTCAGATTTCTTTTCTTATCCCAAATTATAAAACGGGAAGTATCCTGCCTTTCAGAAGTGTAAACCGGCTTACCGGTATAGTATGAAAGAGGAGTGATAACATAATCAATACTACCAATCAGTGGAAAACGATCAAAGTGTTTTGATAATATAAATTCTCCGGTTTGCTTGCAGTTAGAGAAGGGCTTGTTGAAATCCATGTAATACATATATAATCCTGCTAATGCCTGCACAGACATTATGCTGATAAATGAAAACTTTTTAACCCACTTAGTAATGAACAAAGGAATAGCAGGCAAAATTTTTCTATCCGGTGTAACATATCCTGTAAGCCAGTAGCATATAAACAGAGCAACAAAAAAATGTCCCGCATAACGCTGTCCGTTAAGATTAGTGTAATAAGTGAGCGCACCTATCGCTGTAACAGACAAGAAATAAAGAGCAAATATTCTTATGCTTTTTATAAATCCGAATGAAATAATTACAATAGCCAAAACAGATATTCCTGCTAATGCAGTGGACGTTGTTGCAGCATTCAGAAAGAAAGAGGTGTTCCAGCAACCAACAATACTAAGTTGCGGAAAAGGAAAAAAGGCAAGCAATTGCTTTGTTGTAACAGCGCCGATATGTTCTAAGGCAGTTCCGGTAAAGGACGGAAGCTCAAACGAACTATCATCACTTGGAGATATCTGAATATAACATAGTATCCAACTTAATAATATTACAACAACAGCGAATAACAAAGTAATACTTTGCTTAGCTGTTTTTAGTATTTGCTTTCTTTCATCCCAAACAATAAACAGTAAGTAAAAAGACAGCAACAGAGATAAAGCTAAACCATAAACACTGCTATTGGCAAGTATTGATAAGAAGAGCGCATTGAGCAGAAACAGAGATATAAAATGCGGCTGCTTACCTGTCAACTTCTTTCTGTAATATTTTTCACCCGTAACAGCACAAATACAAATGACACATAAAATACCGATTGCATAACTTCTGCTTATCTGTGCATATTCATAAAAGAAGAAATATCCGATACTGATTAATATTTTTTCTGCCAGAGAAAAGGGCGCATATCTATATAAGATAAACATACCGGTAGTTATTATCACAATATGTAATAACTGCATAGCAAATAGATTCTCAGTAAATAGGGTTAAGAAGAAAAGCAAAAGATGCCATACTGCCGGATGACCTTCGTACCGGATATTGTGAAATAAGTCGGTAAGAGAATGACTGTTTAATGCAATCTGAAATGCCTGATATTCATCGCGCCACGGTTCATGATGATAAATACCAACTAATTGAAGTACAAAGAAGCCGATTGTAAGCAGAGAAGCAATCTTAATATCTACCTCCGGTAACCTGATACTCTGAACGGATGAAGTATCTCTTTTTTTATCTTTTGCTTTGACCGGTGATTTGTGTGAAGCCAAGAATTTTTATGTAAAAATATATTTTAGTTTTAACAATTGAATCGTTTTCTAATTCACGACTTCAGTACAATACTACTGAGTTATCAGAATATTTAGAACCCGCTAATTATCAGTGACAATATTATTTCTTAAAATTAATAGTAAGTACAGGAACAGGAGATTCAGAAACAATATTTCTTGCAGTAGAGCCGACAACTATATCAGAAAGGGCGCTCCCTTTTTTATTAACTATAAAAATTAAGTCTGCATTTGCTCTTTTGGAATAGCTGATTACTGAATCGGATATTGCCTTTTCACGAATTAACTTTGAAGTATAAGGCACGCCTGCTTTTTCAATCATGACATTTACCTCCTCCACTAATTTTTTCATGTCTTTAATTTCCACTAACAGTTCCTGAAAGAAAGCTGTTACAGCTACCACATGAATAGTGGATTCAAACAACTTTGCCCATTCAATTGCCATTCCTACTTTCTGTCTGGTTTCTTTACTGTTATCAAGTGGAAGTACAATATCTTTAAAGTGAATATTGTTTTTTGGCTCGCGAATAGTCAATACCGGGCAAGGTGAATTGGTAATAGTACGGTAAGCATTAGAACCGAGAATATACTTTCCGAGATTAGTAACCCCCGAAGCTCCGTGTGTTCCCATCACTATCATATCTGCATTCGTCTGTGTGGCAACTTTCTGAATCTGATCGTGGATTTTTCCTGAAATAACTTTTGATTTCATTTTAACACCCGCCAGATGTTTGCTTGTTTGCTTAATCTCTTCAATTTTATCATTAATTCCTTTTTCAAGAATATCATTCAGCGCTATTGATTGTTTCATTTTAGTATTGAAGCTGTAAGATTCCACCACATGCAGCAATATAATTTCTGCTCCGCTTACCCGTGCAATAGTAGCGGCATAGTCCAAAGCGTTAAGCGAAATATCAGAGAAGTCAACCGGAACAAGAATTTTTTTAATCGAAAGTTTCATAATTTTCTAAATTTAACTCCCGTCTATCGGTAAAATAGCGGGAAATTGTACATTAATTTTGCTGCGAAAGTAACCAAAAGAAAATGAAACACATTGCTGAATCTGAACTCGTTATTAACAAAGACGGAAGTGTTTATCATCTGAATCTTCATCCGGATGATATTGCCAAAACAATTATTACAGTGGGAGATCCGGGGAGAGTAAAAGAAGTGTCGAAACACTTCGACAAGATAGAACTGAAAAAACAAAACCGCGAGTTTGTTACACATACCGGAAGAGTCGGAAAAACCCACTTGACCGTTATTTCCACAGGTATTGGCACAGATAATATTGACATCGTACTGACTGAACTGGATGCATTAGTAAATGTAAATCTGAAAACAAGAGAAATAAAAAAAAATCTTACTTCTCTGAATATTATGCGTATCGGGACTTCCGGCGCTTTGAGGGGTGATATTGAAGTGGACAGCTATGTTGCCTCCGAAATGGCAATCGGAATGGATAACCTGATGCAGTATTACAAATGGAAGAATACCTCTTTTGAAAAAAATCTTCTTACAACTTTTAAAAGGGAAGTACTGCAAAATCAAACAACTGTAACACCTTATGCAGTTCGTGGTTCATCAAAACTGATTTCAGCGCTTGGGAAAGGAATGACTAAAGGTATTACAGTATCTGCATCCGGATTTTACGGACCACAAGGACGATTAGTACGCGGTAAACTCGCAATACCCAAGTGGGTTGACCGGCTGGCGTCTTTTGAATATAAATCACTCCGCCTCACTAATTTTGAAATGGAATCATCCGGTATTTATGGTATGTCAAGAATGTTGGGGCACAATGCTCTTTCTTTCAATGCAATAGTGGCAAACAGAATTCAAAAAAAATTCAGCGCTAACGGTCATGCAGCAGTAGAGAATCTGATTAAAACAGTTCTGGAACGACTGAGTTAGCTATAGCCATTATGGAATAAGTATTTATTCTCTTCACTTTATTATATGTTAATCAGAACGAACTTTTAGCATTAGAATTTATTTAATGGTATAAAAGTACTTTATTGCTTTTATTCATTTTGCTTATTATCTTTGCACTAAAATTTTAAAACTAAAACTCATGCAAACAACACAAGAAGTCGTTATTAATGTTCAGGAAATTGAACCGAGATTACGCCATACAACCATCTTTCAGGTTTTTGACCATATTAAAGATGGAGAATCATTTGTCATTCATAATAACCATGACCCAATGCCTGTTTACTACCAGCTTCAGCAAATTCGAGGAGATGTATTTGATTGGGAGTATTTACAGGAAGGTCCTGAATGGTGGGACATTCGTGTTACAAAAAGAAAAGCACAACCTTCAGTTTATACTTCTGAAAACGGAGAAACAGTAATCAATGTGCCTTCGCTTGAGCCAAGAATAAAACACTCTACTATATTTTCAGAGTTTGAAAAGTTAACTCCCGGCAAAAGTTTAATCATTCACAACGATCACGATCCTCAGCCATTACATTATCACTTGAGCAGTGAGCATGGAGATATTTTTACGTGGGAATATTTACAGGAAGGTCCTCAGTGGTGGGATGTAAGAATCACCATCAAAGGCGCTCCACAGCAAGAAGCCAAACAAGCGACCAATGGTACAGCTAAGAAAGAAGACATTGTTATCAATGTTCCTTCATTAGAGCCTAAGCTGAAACACCCGACTATTTTCAAAACTTTTGATTCTCTTAAGGAAGGTGAGAGTTTAGTCATTCATAACGACCACGATCCTAAGCCGGTATATTACCAGTTGCAGAGTGAGAAAGGTGATGTGTTTACATGGGAATATTTACAGCAAGGTCCGCAGTGGTGGGATATTCGTGTAACAAGAAAAGGAGTAGATTCAGGAGAAACCATAGGAGAAATTGTAGCAAAAGATTTCCGCAAAGCAGAAGTATTTAACAAGCATGGTATTGATTTCTGCTGCGGAGGAAAGAAAACAGTTCGTGAAATTTGTAAAGAAAAAGGAATTGATGCTGCAATAGTTGAAAAGGAATTGCAACAGCAGACACAAAGTGCAACCAGCAACAGTATGAATTTTAATGAATGGAATCTGGATTTCCTTTCTGATTATATCGTAAACATGCACCACAAATATGTTCGCAAGTACTCGCCTGAGTTGCGTGGTTATGCTGCAAAAGTTGCACAGGTACACGGCACTCATCATCCTGAACTGCTGACTATCAATCAGCTTGTTCAGAAAACAACAGATGAACTGAGTGAACACATGGTATCTGAAGAGAAATATCTTTTCCCATTAGTGAAAAATATTGTACTGGCAAAAGAAGGTAAAGCACAATATTCAAAGAAAGGAAGTTTTGAGGATTTCATTACAAAACATGAGAAAGAGCATCAGAGTGTGGGAGATGATATTGATGAAATCCGCAGATTGAGCAACAACTTTGCTATACCTGAAGATGCCTGCACCAGCTACAAATTATTGTACAAAATGCTCGATGAATTTGAGCATGATTTGCATACGCATATTCATTTAGAGAACAACATTCTGTTCCCGAAAGCAATAGAGATAGAAAGAACGTTATCATAAATAAATTTCAATTCCGGTTCTGCATTCATAAAGTGCAGAGCCGGAAACTTTAAGTTCAGATTATTAAAACACATTAGTTATGGAAATGAAAGAATCTTATCGCAACGAGCGATTCAAAGTATTGAATGTTTCATTGAATTTTGGCGAATCCATGCCCCTGCATAAAGCAACTTCTGACGCTTATGTGATTGCTAAAAAAGGTAAAGGAAAGGTTAGTTTTTCAGACAGAGAAGTAGTACTGTCACAAGGTGACTCGCTTTTGATAAAAGCACAGGAGCAACACAAGATGAACATCCTGGAAGATTTCAGCGCTTCTATCATTTTAGAGCCCGAAGCAAATATTGAATTTGTAAAGTAACAGACTGAAAGATTACTTTCGGGCTGCAAAGTTCCTTGCTCAAATCAACAAGAGAATATTGTATCATATAGTAAATACTACTGTAACACCAATCTATATTAAATGCAAATCAACGAACAAACCAAGATAGCTGCTCTTCTGAAGCATAACCCTGAAGCGCTAGAAGCAATCGTAGCTATAAGCTCTGATTTTAAAAAGTTGCGCAATCCGATATTGCGCAAACTGATGGCAGGAAGAACCAGTATTGCAATGGCTTCAAAAATTGGCGGTTGCACGCCTGATGATTTTTTCAAAGCGCTTCAACCGCTTGGATTTGAAGTAAGCAAAAGTGCAACTCCGGTTAAAGAAGAAGTTTCTGAAAACAAACCGATGCCCGACTTTCTGAAAAATATTAAGCCGGATCAAATTGTAAAGTTTGATGTGCGCACCATGTTAGCTGAAGGAAACGACCCGCTAAGATTTATTCAGCAGAAAGTGAAAGAATTGCAGCAAGGTCAGGTTTTGGAAATCATAAACACATTTGAACCTGTTCCACTAATTAAATTGCTGGAGAAGCAAGGATTTCAGGCACATGTAAACAATATAAATGCAGACTTGGTAGAAACTTATTTCTACAAAGCAGACGGCAAAGCAAATATTCAATTGGAAGCAGATACAACAACTTCCGATGATTGGGATAGAATACTGAACAAGTACGAAGGTAAAATGCAAGAAGTAGATGTGCGCCATTTGGAAATGCCAATGCCGATGATGACTATTCTTGAAGCATTAGAAACATTGCCACACGAAAAGGCATTGTATGTACACCATAAACGCATTCCTGTGTTTCTGCTTACTGAACTAAAAGAACGGGAGTTTGATTATCGCATAAAGGAAGTGAAAGAAGGAGAAGTGTATTTACTGATTTTCAAAAGCGAATAGGCACAAATGTTTGCACCATCTCCCTTTGCAGGATTACAACAAACTACTTCTTATAAGGTTGTACTGCCCTTTTATGCTTATGCTGCTTTTTCATTTCTTGTAGCAACAGTACTGTTACTGTTTAATACAAGTATTCTCAGCCAGCATTATTTCAGTCCGCATACTTTAGCTATTGTACATACTATGGCTATGGGTTGGGGAACAATGATAATTTTCGGCGCTTCTCATCAACTGCTGCCGGTCATTATTGAAGGGAAGTTAGACAGTAACACTCTTGCCTACCTTACTTTCTATTTTGCGGCTACCGGTATTCCATTCTTAGTTTATGGTTTCTATGTTTTTCATACGGGATGGGTGTTACAGACAGGAGCTGTTCTTGTTAATTTAGGAGTAATCTGTTATCTCATCAATGTGTTCAGTAGTATATATGAAACCAAAAGCCAAAATATACATGCATGGTTTGTTGCGGGAGCTTCGTTATGGCTTTTCTCAACAACTTTTTTCGGATTACTGTTAGTCTTTAATTTCACTACTATTCTTTTACCCAAAAACTCAGTTGAGTATTTATCTATTCATGCTCACATGGGATTGGTTGGATGGTTTTTGCTGCTGGTTATCGGCGTAGGTTCCCGGTTGATTCCAATGTTTTTAATTTCAAAATACAATAACAATAAATTGTTGCTGTTGATTTTTGTACTCATCAACATAGGGCTTATCAGTTTTATAATTTTTAAGGTAGCAGGACTTAATGAAAATTATTTTTACCTGTCAGTTCTTTCAGTATTAGCAGGCAGTGTGCTGTTCGGGTATTATTGTTTCAAAGCATACAAGGTGCGTATTCGTAAAGCAGTTGATGAACAAATGAAAATGTCGCTGCTGTCTGTCGGACAAATGCTGCTGCCGATTGTTGTGATAATAGTTGTACTGTTTTTATTGCCTTCCAACGACCATATTAATTTAGTTTTACTCTATGGCTTTTGTATTCTTTTCGGATGGATTACTGCAATCATTTTTGGAATGACTTACAAGACTTTGCCCTTTATTGTTTGGAACAAAGTGTATCATAAGAAAGCGTACTCAGGAAAAACACCCGCACCTAAAGAATTATTCAGTGATAAGATATTCAGGAGTATGTCTTATGCTTATCTGGTAGGATTTATTCTTTTCATAATCGGAATTATTTTAACAAATGATTACATACTGAAAGCAGGAGCCGTTGCATTGCTTGTAACAGCCGTATTGTATGTAAGCAATACCGGAATTACTTTACTTCATAAACCTAAGAAACAATGAACATTATCACTAACGACAATGCTAAATGTGATTTGGCATTAGTAGATCTGTACAACGTAGATGACCCTGAAATCGGACTGAATGTGGTTGATCTCGGATTGATTTACAAGATAGAGTTTAACGAGGCAGACAAGATTTTAGACATGATGATGACTCTTACTACTCAGTTTTGTCCTATGGGTGACAGCATTCAGAGTAATGTAACACAATCGTTAATGAGATCCTTTCCCGAATGGACTGTAAATGTCAATATGACATTTGAACCACCTTGGAGTCAGGCGATGATTTCAGAAGAGGGGAAAAAGTTTTTAGGATACTTCTAAGATTATGCTAAGTCATACTTGTAAAACTGCTATTAAAGCAGTCATTTATCTTTCGTGTAAGAGCGCTGCCGGTAAGAAGGCAGGCATGAAAGATATTGCAAAGCACATCAATGCGAGTGAGCATACCGTCGGAAAAATATTGCAGGCATTAGCACGACAAGGATTGATAAACAGCTTGAAAGGTCCTGCAGGAGGTTTCTATATTACAGAAGCACAGCAAAATCAACCGATATATAATATTGTAGAAGTTATTGAAGGTAAAGATATTTTTAAAGAGTGTGGTTTAGGATTGAATAAATGTTCAGAAACACACCCCTGCCCTATTCATTACGAATATAAAATAGCTCGCGATCTGATTGAAAAATTGTATAAAGAAAAAAAGGTAAAAGAACTTCGTGAACCTGTTACACATGGGTTGGCTCATTTAACAGGATAGTTGGTTTATATTGTAATAGTAAGGAATTGAAGTAAATAAACTATCCGAACTGTTTAGTTTTATACAAAGTTTAAGACTATCTGTAAACTCAGAATGAATCTTCTTTTTCTAACCCTTATTTTCGCCACATTAAAATCTCATGATGGATATTCAGTTTAACAAGAATGAAGATGTAAACAAGTTGCTTCTTTCAAAACTTAATGAAACACTTGGCAAGGTAAAACTTGGCGGAGGTAAAAAATCAATTGACAAACAGCATGAAAAAGGAAAACTCAGTGCACGTGAGCGGATAGAATATTTGCTTGACAAGGATAAACCTGTTCTTGAGGTCGGCGCGCTTGCCGGTTATGAAATGTATGAAGATCAGGGAGGTTGTCCTGCAGGTGGAGTAATCGTTGTTATCGGTTATGTGAGTGGAAGACAATGTGTCGTTGTAGCAAATGATGCTACCGTAAAAGCAGGAGCATGGTTTCCTATCACAGGCAAAAAAAATATACGCGCACAGGAAATTGCAATGGAAAACCGTTTGCCTATCATTTATTTAGTGGACAGTGCCGGCGTTTATCTTCCTATGCAGGATGAAATTTTCCCTGACAAAGAACATTTCGGCAGAATATTCCGCAACAATGCGGTGATGAGTTCGCAAGGTATTGTTCAGATTGCCGCCATCATGGGAAGTTGTGTAGCCGGTGGCGCTTATCTGCCTATAATGAGTGATGAAGCAATGATTGTTGACAAAACCGGTTCCATATTTTTAGCAGGTCCCTTTTTGGTAAAAGCAGCAATAGGAGAAGTGGTTGATCAGGAGACATTAGGCGGAGCCACTACACAAAGTGAAATATCAGGTGTTACAGATTACAAGTGTAAGGATGATAAAGATTGCCTGGACAGAATCCGTCGTATTGTAGATAAAATCGGTGATTCTGAAAAGGCAGGATTCAATCGTGTTAAACCGGTTGCACCTAAAAAAGATGAGAACGAATTGTACGGAATTATTCCTGAAGAAATTTCAAAGCCGTACGATATGTATGAAGTCATTGAGCGGATGGTGGACAATTCAGAGTTTGATGAATACAAGGAAGGCTATGGCAAATCTATTATCTGCTGCTATGCACGAGTGGATGGCTGGAGTGTTGGTATAGTTGCAAATCAAAGGAAAGTAGTAAAAAGCAAGAAAGGAGAAATGCAGTTTGGCGGAGTGATTTACTCGGATTCTGCAGACAAAGCAACCCGGTTTATTCTAAACTGCAATCAGAAAAAAATCCCCCTGGTGTTTCTACAAGATGTAACAGGGTTTATGGTGGGCAGTAAATCAGAACACGGAGGAATTATAAAAGACGGTGCCAAAATGGTGAATGCAGTTGCTAACTCTGTAGTTCCTAAGATTACGGTTATCGTAGGCAATTCTTATGGAGCTGGAAATTATGCGATGTGCGGCAAGGCTTACGACCCACGAGTGATAGTGGGATGGCCTACAGCAAAAATTGCAGTAATGGGTGGCTCGCAGGCAGCAAAAACACTGTTACAGATACAAGTTTCAGCCATAAAATCTAAAGGCAAAGAAATATCTCCCGAAGAAGAAAAGAAGTTGCTGGATGAAATCACACAGCGATATGAGAAGCAAACTACTCCTTATTATGCAGCAGCCCGTCTGTGGGTTGATGCAATCATTGATCCGCTCGAAACACGGAATGTTATTTCAATGACTATTGAAGCAGCCAATCACTCGCCGATTACACGACCATTTAATCCGGGAGTAATACAGACCTGAGATAGTTTTCAAATTACTTAATTGCATATTCTGCCCGCACAGTAATTGAAGCGGTTTTATTTCGTGAAGTAGTGTTGAATGTACCGCCGTAGCTGTAGTCTTCATTTGAATTTAGTCCGGTGATTTGAAACACACCCATGCTACTCTTTCGGATAACACCAAGTGAACTGCCGGAATTGTCAGCGATGATTTCTGCCCGCAATTTCGCATCGGAAGCCGCTTTCTTCAACAAATCCAGCTTTATCTCTGACAGCCGGGAGTAGTAATAATACGGCTCGCGGGAGTTAAACTCAATTCCGTTTTCAATCAGTTCAGTAACTTGTCTTGAAATTTTTTCTACCTTATCTATTTCTTTTGAGTCAACTGTAACAGTCTGCATCAAAGAGTAACCGGTAAAAATGCTTCCTGTCATTCTTCCGTTTGCATCATACTTTGTATCGTATTCTTTATTGATACTAACGGATGAAAAAACTATTTCTTCCTCCTTTACACCCTTCTCTTGCAGATATTTTCTGATTTGGTTTTCATCCGATTTAATAGAAGCGTACGCTGATTTCAGCTCCATGCTTTTCCGTACATAATCTCCACTCCAGACTATTTCATCGCTGGAAAAATCTTTCTCAGCTAATCCTGTTACAGTAATGGATTCATTTGCCTTGTATTTATACTTGTATGCATTGCTGAGAATAACAACACCCACAACAGCAATCAGCGCTACAATTATGGCAGTCAGGTTTATTTTCATTTGAGTTGGTTTTCATTTGCGAATATAACTGAATATTCACGATTTTATTTTTTCTAAAAACAGATTCAGCGCTTTCCTCTTTGAATCATCCAATGGATAGCTGATTTTGTCAGTCAGATAATCTTTTACATTAGTAGAATAAGTATCCCGGAATTTTGCAGCAACTTCTTCAATATGTTCGATACCATAATGCAGCGCTTCATTAAATGAGGAGATAAACTCAAAGGATAATTCACAGTTGCTTGCCCATACTGCAAATGCAAATGGCAAACCGGTGAGTGATTGCCATGCTTCTCCCATATCGTAGCAATAAGTAAACTTTTCTTTCACTAAAAAGTTTCTGTCGCCAATAATTACACCGGCAGTTGTTCCATCTATTTTCTCCTCAAAACCGGGATATGCAGGAATAAACTGAGGTGAAACCTTCCAGAATTCTCTTAGCAGAATTTTAGCAAGCTCTACAGATGTTCTCGACTGATAGTCGAGTAACACATGTGTAACTTCATGAATAGGAACTTGCGAATAAATACAAACCGAATAAACCTCTCCAACACAGCCGATACAGTAATCACCTATAATATTGTAGGAAGGAATTAAGGGTAATACAGCAACCGGAACCAATCCAATCTGCACTTCTTTACTAATTAACTTAGCTGCCACTTCCGCAGGAGTATCCAATGATAATTCTATCTGTTCCTTTACCGGATGATGCTCAATTCCGTAGAGAAAAGGTTTGGTATTGAGATATGAAACTGCTGAAATTTTAATTTGTCCCATTCAGATGATTAAGATTGTTAAACAGTTCTATTGTAAAAGACTCTTCTGTATAAAGCAGTTTATAAAGACAAACATTATGATGTGGGAACTCATCCATTTTATTTAGTGGTTTCTTCAATAGCGTGGAGAGAAAAATCCGCATGGCTCTTCCGTGCATACACACTAATATTTTGTTGTCGCTCTTTTGTTCAAGTTCAGTTATAAATTTCTTCTGTTTCTGCTGAACTTCATTCGGGCTTTCTCCGCCTTCTGTTTTCTCGTCCAGATGTCCATTCTGCCAACTCTCAATAAGATGCTGATACTCGTGACGGAAAGCAGAATTTGTTTTCTTTCCTTCATGAATTCCCCAGCATATTTCGTTCAATTCGCTGCGCTGTTCCCATGGAATGCCTTTGCCGGTAAAAGGCAAAACTGTTTCATGTGTTCGCTGTAATGCTGAAGTGAAGATAAAATCAAAATTTTCCTTTTCGTAATACTGAAAAAATAATTGTGACTGCAATCTTCCTTTTTCATTCAATGGAGGGTTTACACCACTGCCCTGTATAATTCCCTGCTTGTTAAAATCGGTTTCGCCGTGGCGAATGATAAAGAGTTCTTTCATTCTGTTACACTTCCTGAAATACTAAAGGAAAAGATTAGTAAATATTTACAACATTATATAAGGTGTCTCTCTCTGCCGGCTGGCGGTTTACTGCTTTAATCATCTCCACAAACTGTTCAGTTGTAAGAGAAGGATGCTGGTCTTCAGCGCCTGCCATTGAATAAATTTTTGTTGAGTCATCAATCGTTCCGTCCACATCATCCACGCCGAAATTGAGAAGAATCTGTGTAGTACTTTGACCAATCATGGGCCAATAAGCTTTGATATGTGCAAAGTTGTCGAGGAAAATTCTTGACATAGCGTAACATTTCAAATCTTCAATAATGCTTACTTCAGGAATGTGTGACATTTCATTGTCTTTATTCCGGAATTTAAGTGGAATAAACGTATTGAAGCCATTGGTTTTATCCTGTAATTCACGAAGCCGGTTCATGTGGTCAATACGATGAGCATAAGTTTCAATATGTCCATAAAGCATTGTAGCATTAGTGAACATTCCCAGATTATGAGCTACTTCATGAATGTGTAACCATTCTGCTGATGAGCATTTATCACCACAGATTTCTGCACGGACTTTCTCATCGAAAATTTCAGCGCCTCCTCCCGGCATAGAGTTTAATCCGGCATCCATCAACATCTTCATTCCCTGTTCTGTAGTAACCTTTGCCTTGCGAAACATATACTCCAGTTCCACCGCAGTAAATGCTTTCACATGAAGTTCGGGGCGGTGTTGTTTAATTTTTTGAATCAGTCCAGCAAAAAAATTTAGATTCATCTTCGGATGAACTCCGCCAACAATGTGCACTTCAGTAACAGGATGATCGTCGTACTTTTTCACGATATCGAGCATTTGTTGTTCACTGAGTTCCCATGCATCTTCTTCCTGCTGAACCAGTCGTGAATAAGAGCAGAACTTGCAAGCATAAACGCATTTGTTAGTTGGCTCTATATGAAAATTACGATTGAAGTAAGTTTTAGAGCCGTTCTTTTTTTCTCTAATAAAATTGGCAAGTGCTCCAAGAAAGCCAAGTTCGCCTTTTTCATAAAGCAGTGTTCCTTCATCTACTGAGATTCGCTCATCGTTTACAACCTTTTCAGTAATAGTTCTTATCTCAGAAGGTATATTCCTCGATTCCATGATTGATTCAATGGAGGCGGAATGTTGCAACAGTATAGTATCCATAAATATGCCCTTGCGAAGATAGCAAGTCCGTTTTCAAATCAGAAATGAAACTACCGGGATCCATTGTTAATTATTATTTACCCGGCAAACGGCTAAAAGCATAAATTTATTTTTTGATTGATTAAACGATTGGAAAAAGGAGTAGTCAAACCCACAATTCATTTTATGAATAAATTTACCCGCATTGTTTTGCTGATTTCACTGTTGTATTCCTTCAGAGCAGAAGCACAGTTATTGAATACGGTGAACTTATTTCAACCGAGAATTAACGCTTATTCAGAATATGAAAACCAATTCACGAATGATAATGCTTCTATGGGCTTAAATTACACAAAGGGATATTTAAATTTCTCCGTTCCTGTTGTAACGCACAGCCGTCTGCTTGAAGATAGCAGTAAAATGAATGCGTGGAGCATAAGATTAACCGGATTGGAAACAGTAACATTTCCAAGAACTAATATCTTTTTTTCTGACCATGTTCTAATAAAGACTTCTCCCGGAATTGGTTTCAGTTATTTATATCATGGAAATAATCTGCTTTCACTGAACACTTCTCTTCTGCTCTCTGAAGATCAATATACCATTACATCCTCTAAAGAATCATGGGTGGGCAGTTTGCTTTTTACTCATCTGACTCCACATAAATTCAGCTATACGATTGGAGGCGGATATTCACTTGCTTATGGGCAGCGTGTATTGCTGCCAATGATAGGTGGCACTATCGTAACCGGTGATAAAAGTAAAATCTCTTTCCTGTTACCTTTAGGTGCACAATATATGCACTATATAAATGATAAGATTGAATATCGTGTTTTTATTCATCCTTCCGGAAGTGTAAACCGCACTTTAAATCTTGACAGCATCAGTTCGTTGAGTAATGTATTATTATTTAAAAGAAAAGAATACCAGACAGGACTTAGTTTTCTGAAGCATGTTTCTGTTAATTATACATGGAGAATTTCTACCGGATTTGCATTTAACCGGGCTATGGCGCTCAGTAATAATGACCGAAACTTTAAAAATGCCACATACAATCTGGGTATCCAACCTGCATGGTTTATCAATGCCGGAATTGTATGGACGCTGCCGTCAGTTCATCGTTATAAAACAAGTCCACACGATGAAGATCCAGACCAGTTATTAAAGTTAGGGATTGATATTGATGACTTGTTCCAGTGATAGAATGGATTAATTCATCAGGAATTTTCCGGTATAGTTAAAAGGTGTTACAGCAAGTAATTCTCTTTTTACTTTATTGTCCACTTTTAATGATTGGATAAATTCGACAATTTCTTTTTGAGTGATGTGTTTGTTTTTACGTGTAAGTTCTTTTAGTTTTTCATAGGGAGAAGGATAATTTTCACGGCGCAAAATAGTTTGTATTGCCTCGGCTACTACCGCCCAATTGGCTTCCAGATCTTTATTCAATGCATCTTCATTCAGAATAATTTTATCCAATCCTTTCAGTAAGGAATGAAAAGCAATTATTGTATGTGCAACCGGAACACCGATATTTCGCAGTACGGTAGAGTCTGTCAAATCTCTCTGTAGTCTTGATACCGGAAGTTTTGCTGAAAGATGTTCAAAAACAGCATTGGCAATTCCGAAATTTCCTTCGGCATTTTCAAAATCAATGGGATTTACTTTGTGAGGCATTGCTGATGAGCCGACTTCATTCTCCTTAATTTTCTGTTTAAAATATTCCATTGAAATATACTGCCATACATCACGTGACAAATCAGTGAGGATAGTATTAATTCGCTTCATGGCATCAAACAGAGAGGCGAGATTATCATAATGCTCTATCTGCGTGGTGAATTGAGAACGCTTCAATCCGAGTTTGTTGTTTACAAAACTGTTGGCAAATGAGCGCCAGTTAATTTTAGGATAAGCTACATAGTGCGCATTCATGTTGCCGGTTGCCCCACCAAATTTTGCAGAATAAGGAACAGCGAGCAGTTGTGACTTCTGTTCTTTCAACCGCTCAACAAAAACATAAAACTCTTTTCCAAGCAAAGTAGGAGAAGCCGGTTGCCCATGTGTATGCGCAAGCATGGGAACTGCCTTCCATTGCTTTGACTTTTCTGTGAGGTTGGTTATTAATCGGTTGAGCAGAGGAATGTACTGCTGTAACACCGCTTCTTTAAGTGACAATGGAACAGCAGTATTATTAATGTCCTGTGAAGTCAGTCCGAAATGAATAAATTCAGAAAACTTGTCAAGTTTCATCGCTCTGAATTTTTCTTTTAGAAAATATTCAACTGCTTTTACATCATGATTGGTAGTAGCTTCAATCTCTTTAATTTGTTTTGCATCTTCTTCTGAGAATTTTCTGTAAACATCTTTCAATTTTTCAAATGACGATTGTTTGAACTGTAACAGTTGCGGTAATGGTAATTCTGCAAGGGCAATAAAATATTCAATTTCAACTTGTACTCTGTAGCGGATTAGTGCAAACTCAGAAAAATAGTCGGAGAGTTGTTCTGTTTTAGAAAAGTACCTCCCGTCAATAGGGGAAATAGCAGTTAATTTATTTAAAGTCATTGTTTCAGATTATTGGGAATTATCCATTAGCCTTCCGCCGGTATAAAAATGTTTCTTATAGTATTCCTCGTTCAGGTCACTAATGATAACTCCGTTATGAGAGCTTGAATGAACAAATTTGTTGTTCATCAGATACACTCCGACATGAGAAATCCTGTTCTTTTTTATTTTAAAGAATACCATATCCCCTTCGGTTAACTCGTCCTTTTCTACAGGATGAACAGTATTAAACAACATACCGGAACTTCCGGCAATTTCCTTATCAAAAACATTTTTATAAAGTGTGCATGTAAATCCACTGCAATCAATCCCTTTATCGGTTACACCTCCGTATTTATACCGGGTGCCCATCCAGTTATCTATGAATCCATAGAGCGTAGTATCTTTAATCATAGCAGGCAGCACTTCAAGTTGTCTTGCATAGTCTAACTGAAGTGGGGAATATTTCTCCGGTTCTTTAAGCGCTACAAAATTTCTTTTGTGGTTTGCATGTAAGGGTATTGGAATTAAAGACAAAGGTTTTGCCGGCAGCGGTTTTGCTGAATAAATTTCAGAAGAAGGTGTTACAGTTTGCGTAGTTCTTATAGTACTATTACATGAAACCAACAGAACTCCCAGAATACTAATCAGCAAATATTTGTAACGGCAAGAAAGCAATGTATCAGAATCATTTTAAACTGCTGCAAGATAAACAGAATAGTTTACAGACCATCCTGTACACAATAAGATTATACACGAAGTATGAGGAAATTGGATTATAAAGTATATCAACTATAATATTCATGTCCCGGCATTTTTCCTGAGAAGACCTTGCGCATCTGTTGTAACACCATTGTGCGGATTAACATATAGGGAGTTAATATTTTTTTTGATTGGTAAACAGAGCGGTGCAGCATTGATTGACAAAGGGTATGTAAAAATCAAGGCCCTGCTTGAACGGAATTTTGTATAGCCAAAAGTAAAAACATCTAAGAGGATATAAAGTACGAAAGTGGAGAAACAAAGACAGATAAATTGATTGTCATATCGTTATTTAATACGAAAATATTTTTTAGAATTTTTAATAGTTTCGCATATTTGTGAGTTATGGGCAATTCTTGGCTAAGAAAGTCTTGTAGGTAATCTTTAGCCGTTTTGCTTGAGCTATCGTCAAAATGGTTGTAAACATATTCTGCAACCGCCAATAACTGTTCGCTTCGCCCCATAACAAGCAGTTTGGCAATATGGCGGGTGAAGTGCTACTATTGAGCGGAAGTACAAAATTGAACTTTAGTAATTCTATTTAACTTTTGTGCTAAATTGCCACCACATCGCCAAGCTGCCAAACCGTTATAGGCTATTAAAAACGACCTCCATCCAATGACAATGACCAACTTTGAAGCAAACGAGAATAATGGAAACAGAAAGCGACTTTGTCATAGCTAAACCACAAAATACTTTTCTTGCAAGCATTGTAGAGCACTACTTCTACATTGACATACCTGTTTCGCAGTTACCAACAAAAGAGTTTATTATTCAGTTTCCGAGAATAACTTTTGGTTATTTCTTCGACTATCCATTTACAGTAACAAACCTCACATTAGACCAATCGGTTTCAGTAAACATAGCAATTTCAAAAATTTCCACACAGAAAATAACGGTGCAACCTTCTACCAAAAGAATAAAAATTTTAGGAGCACATATCAAACCATTTGCCTTGGCTTATTTTACAAAAAAACCAATCAACTCATTAGACTGGTTAATTAACACAGAAGAACTTTTTGGCAACATTGCTACAAAGTTTTTGAAGAGAGTTAATGCCTGTCAAAATACGGTACAACTATTTAACCAAGTAGAAAAGGTTTTTATGGACAATATCCTAATTCGGGATTTATCATTGATAACAAAAGCAATTGAATTGATTGAAATAAACGCAGGACACATTGAAATAGGAGAATTAGCTAAACAGTTAGGCGTTTCTGACAGAACAATAAGAAATCATTTTTACGACCATATTGGTTGCTCACCTAAAGAATATTTACGCATTGTAAAACTTCGACAAATCGCTTATGATTTAAAACATTCAAAAAAATCACTTACAGAAATTGCCTACGAAAATAACTATTTCGACCAAGCACATTTCATCCGAGAAATACAAGATTTCACAGGACAAACTCCTAGTGAACTTAGAAAAGAAATTTCAACTTTCCGATATTTACAATTTTAAGAAAGACGACCAAACGACCTTTGCACTATAATATTTAAAATTGTAGTACAATGAAACGCAAAACCGTAGTAACAGCACATCTTATTGCAACAATCATAGCAGCAATAACGATTTTAGTATTTTTCGCATCTTCTCTCATTGCAGAAATTAAGGGCGACCACGAGTTTATTAGAACTGTGAAAGCATTTATTTTGTATGCTTTGCCTATTATGATTTTGGCTATGCCTGTCTTAAAACTTACAGGCGATAAACTTGCAGGAAAATCAAAAAATCCCAAAGTTTTTGCAAAGGCAAAGAGAATGAAATTTGTAGTTGTAAATGGTGTCGGACTGATAGCACTTGCGATTTTTCTTTATTACCGTTCGCATTATCAAACAATAGACAATATTTTCCTTACAGCACAAATTGCTGAATTTGCTTTGGGTTTAACCAATTTATCACTCATCATTATCAATGCTAAAAGCGGTATGGAACTTTCAGGCAGAATTAAACGATAGCAATTAAAAAATAAGAAAATGAATACAGCAGTTAAAAATGATTTATCGAAAAAATATGGAAAGGGAATCATAATTATCCATTGGGTCAGTGCCTTGCTAATTTTTGTTCTTATTCCTACGGGCTTCATTATGGCAAATGCAGAGGCTTCCGAAACAAAAGTTTCGCTTTTGAGAGTTCATGTTGTAATTGGAATGTTAGTATTCATATTAACCTTGATACGCAGTTATTTATTTTTCAAAAGCCCCAGACCGCCACATTTAGAAACAGGAAATAAGCTACATAACAAATTGGTGTATTGGCTTGAAAATTCTTTTTACATTATCCTTATTCTGCTTCCTATAACTGGACTTGGAGGAATGATTTCATTAGGTTGGATAGAAATAATGAAAACTGGCAATTATGAATTATTTCAACTCAACAAAGAAATTCCACCACTTATGGCACACGAAAATTTGGCAAAAATTCTGATTGCTTTACTAATTGCTCATATTGGAGGTGTGGCACTTCATTATATCAAGTTTAAAGAAAACACCTTGAAAAGGATTTCTTAAATTGCGAAATGTAAAATAGTTTTCCGTCCCCGCAAAGTCTCCTTTTTCAGGGACTTTGCGGCATTAATTGTAACAGGATTCATGGTTCAGCATTTTTATAAAAATGAAAATGATTCTATTTGTTGCAATAGTGTAACAGGGTAAATGCCTGTTTCCCCCGTTTCGTATTGCCTTAATGAACTGTATTTGTAGTCATCCGCATTTGCTGCCAGCATCCACTTACCCACCACCGCATTTTTATGAGTATAATTTCCGCCGCTGTCAGGTCTCCTGACCGACAGTTAAATTAGTTCAACTTTTTTTATTTTTCAGGTAATGGTACGGGGTGGAAGTTCTTAACTCATGTTAGAGATTAAATTGGGTTGTTGGTTAAACTGCTTGTCGGTCAGGAGACCCGACAAGGGCAGGGCGTTACCAACAAGGGCACAGAAATAACCTTTTTCATAGTAGATCTTTTTACCATTGCCCTTTGTTGGAGCTTCATAATTTTTCAGGAATAATCTGTTCTGTAATTTTCATCTCTGGAGGAATAATATAAAATCTCCCATCTTTTATATGTTGAAAAACTGTTTTTCTCCATATCACATACTGTCCAGATTTGGGTCCTCCGCTAAAAAGAGTGTCCATGCCCACTAATTCACCATATTTCTGATAGTCTATATCAAAATTATCTAATTGCGTTTTAGAAAGAGAATCAATATTTGCTAATACTTCTATTTCTTCTTCTTCACTTGGGCGAATATATTTTTGTGCTGTACTGTCCCATTTTAACTGTGCCAGCATAGCATAAGGAACTTTGGCTGTCTTACCCCACTTGCTCAAAGGTACTTGGGCAATACCGGTTTCAGAAAGTGTAAACAGAAATGCTGTTGCTATACAAGTGGTAGTTAGCTTTTTCATAATAATGATTTTAGAAGTGAATGGGTATTTGGTAAACGGAAAATAGGGTAATGTATTATTTCAAAATAAGAAATTATGCTCCTCTGTTTTATTGGGGACAAGTCTCCTGATGTTTTATAGCTCATAAATCAGCACTCGGGTTCTGTCGCAGCAGGGTCTTCCACAGGAGACCCTGCGTGATTGTTGTAACACTATTCTTTATTATTTTAATGTTGAATCTTCCAGTTCCCATTGTACGGTTTTGTAATGCTGCAACTTAAACGGATACTTTCTTTCCTTTCCTGAATATAGCGCAGCAGACGAATGCGGATAATCCTTTGCAGCAGTACTCAGATTCCATTTTGGGTGTATTGGATTGTTGTGTATGTAGTTCAGTTTCTGTTCAATGAACTTCTCACTGTAACACCTTTTACAATCAAATGAATCTTCAAATACCCGATGCTTCTGTCCTTTCTTTTTATCAGTAGCTGTTAATCCATCTGATAGTATTCTAATAGTGGAAAAATCCTTTCTCTCTTTCAACCGCTTTACTATTTCGTAGCTCATAAACCGTTTAGCATTAGAAATGATTTTATACAGGTTGCCGTTTTCCTCTTTGTGAAACAGTAACAGGTGTAAATGATTCGGCATAATAACATATCCAGCGACCGCTTCCTTTTTCTTTTCAAGCAGGTTGAACCATTTATATATCTCGTCATACATATTGAGCACATGAAACAGGTGAAGCCACTTGTAGTTGGTGAAAGTAATGTAGTATAACCCATTTATATTTTCTCTGTAGGTTTGGACTGACATGAGGGAAAGACAGAACTATTTTTTATTACTTGTTAATGGGCGTTACAGTACTGATGGACGCAGGGTCTCCTACGGAAGACCCTGCTGGAACAGAATTTTTTAGTCTATATGTATTTTTTTCTGTCCCGGCAGGGTCTTCCGCAAGAGGCACTGCGCATTTGTTGTAACACCATGGTGCGGACTAATATGCAGAGAGATTAATGCTTCTTTTATTAGTAGTTTAGAGATGGTTTCCATCTATGAAAATTCCACTGCAGGAGATTTTGTGGCGTTTACTGTAACACTGCTTGATTCTGTTTTCAATTCTATTTTTAGGTACACTTTATCGGTGCAAGTGAAAAATACTTGCGATAGTGGACAGTGTTTCCGGGTTGATTACCATACCCGCATTGATTGCCGCAGGGTTATTCCCTAAAGCAAAAAGGCTTTGCGGGAATTAACCCTGCGGGAGAGGAATGGCAGTATGTTTGTATTTATTTCCTTTTGTGAATTTCTATTCCATAATTTCCACCATAACTTCCTAAATAATCAATTTTTTCAGGTAAGGTTTCGTATGAATCATAATTACCTACGCTTATTAAATAACCAATCACATATTCTGGCAATACGTTATTCTTTTCTTGGACTGTCAATGTTGGTCGCCCATCATAACTTTCAACTTCTGAACTCATACTACCTCCATCAGGTATAATTTCACAAATAGCTTTCGGTACAATCCCATTTTTTATATACAAATCTTTATATGTTAAAGTGTTATCGTGATTAATATATAAAACACAATAGATTTTATTTTCTCTACTCCAAAAACTTATTTCGCAATTTTTCATTTCATATATATAACCACCCCTTCCTTCTATATCTTTCATTCCAAGAAAGTGTTTGTCTAAGTTAAATTTTTGAATTTCTGTAAATCCGTATTTATTTAATCTGTCTTTTATTTTTACAAGTATTCCAAGAAAACTATTATTAATACCTTCTGCTGCATCGTAAAGATATTTATCACAAAGTATATATGTATAGATTTGATCTTTAAATCCAACAATGGGAGTTATGTCTGCTCCTGCTGATAAATAAAAACAACTATCCACTAATAGATCCTTTAATCTAATATGTAGCATATCCATTGTGAAATGTTCTAAATCGCCATATTTTAAATGGTCTTTTGCTCTTTCTAACCATTTCGGAATGCTATCGTTTTTATCCATTTAGTTATATATCTAATTATGAAGTGTTTCTAATATAATAGATTCCGTCCACGCCGAGTCACTGCTGCTGTGCCTTGTGCGTGTGCGCAGGACTCGGCGGTACTACTGTAACACTGCTCACTCATAAAAATTGCCTGTTGCATGAGTAAATCTAATATTATAAACAGGCAATGTCAAGTGAATTATTGTTTTGTTGTGGACACAGGTGAGGTTGTGGTTTCTTTTGCTTGGGTAGTGTTGTGCTATTTTCGAATCATTCATATTGTGTTCTGTTACACTCTGGTATGATTTCACCTTGTGTGTTACAGTCCTTTTGCTATTACTATTCAGATCAAATATTATACAGTTGAGCAATTCGGAATACCAATATTATTTTGAGTACAAAGAGTAATAAAAAACATTTTTGTTTCTTTTAATAAATAGTTTCCTCTTTTTTTAACCATTTTTGTCGCTATTGTATGACAGAATTTTTCAATCAATTATTGCATGAGTTTGAACTACCGCTGAAAAATCCGGTGCTGGTATTCTCATTAGTTCTTTTCATCATCCTGTTATCTCCAATAGTATTAAAGCGATTTAACATACCCGGCATAATCGGCTTGATTATCTCCGGTATTATCATTGGGCCTCACGGGTTTAATATTCTCGAAAAAAATTCTGCGGTTGACCTATTCTCCACCATCGGACTTTTGTATATCATGTTTATTGCCGGATTGGAGTTAGACATGAATGATTTTAAAGCTAACCGGTACAAGAGTCTGCTGTTTGGATTATTTACTTTCATTTTCCCTTTAGCTATCGGCTATCCTGTTTGTCATTATCTGCTCGGATTTGATTTTAATACCAGCTTATTAACCGCCAGTATGTTTTCTACGCATACACTTGTGGCATATCCCATTGTCAGCAAGCTGGGTATTTCAAAGAATCAGGCAGTAGCTGTAACAGTAGGCGGAACAATCTTAACTGATTCTGCGGTACTTATTATCCTTGCTGTTATTCTCGGAAACAAAGACGGAAACCTGAATCAGGATTTCTGGATTCAGTTGGGAGTTTCTCTGACCATCTTCTCGCTGTTTATGTTTTTGGTTATTCCAAGAATTGCCAAATGGTTTTTCAGCAAACTGGAAAGCGAAAAACATTCACACTACATTTTTGTGCTGTCCATTGTTTTTCTGGCTGCATTTCTTGCGGAAGTAGCCGGAGTAGAACCGATTATCGGAGCGTTCGTAGCAGGATTGGCATTGAACAAATTGATTCCACATTCTTCAGCGCTGATGAACAGAATAGAATTTATCGGCAACTCTTTATTCATTCCTTTCTTTCTGATCAGTGTAGGAATGATAGTAAATGTAAGTGTTATCATGAAAGGTCCTGAAGCATTAATGGTTGCAGGCGTACTTTCAGTTGTTGCTATTTGCGGAAAATGGGTTGCGGCTTTTATCACTCAAATAGTTTTCAAATACACCAGAGCGCAGCGTCAACTTATATTCGGACTGAGTGGCGCTCATGCGGCGGCTACTCTTGCAGTAATTTTAGTCGGCTACAATGCCGGTATTCTGAATGAAGCCATTTTGAACGGTACTATCATACTTATTCTGGTTACTTGTGTAGTAGCTTCTTTTGTAACAGAACAGGCAGCAAAGAAAATAATTATTGAAACCGGAGATGATACAGACAGTTTGCTGAATGCTAAAAATATTCAAAGCGAACACATCTTGTTGCCGATAGCCAATATTGAAAACTTCGATAAATTACTTGAGTTTTCTATTTACATCAAGGATAAGAAATCGGTGAATCCGTTGTCTATTCTTACGGTAGTTTCCAATAACCAGGAGGCAGAAATAAATATTTTAAAAACGAGAAACAAGCTGGAAGAATTTGTTAAACAGGCATCCGCATCTGAAACCAATGTAAACATATTAACTACAATTGACCATAATGCAGCAAGCGGCATCATCCGGATTTCAAGAGAAGTAATGGCAGACATCATCATTCTCGGTTGGTCCAGACACGCCGGCTTTTTTGACAAACTGATTGGTGAAAAAATTGAAAGTATCCTGAACAATACAGATAAAACTGTTTTGGTGTGTCATGTAGAAAAACCAATTGTGCTGAATAAAAGAGTAGTTGTAACAGTACCGCCGCTGGCTGAACATGAAAATGGTTTTGAACAGTGGTTGAGTAAGATTTCAAAACTTGCTCAGGAGTTAAGTGTAACAGTTCAGTTTTATTGTAATGAGGCAACAAAAGGCGGAATCAATGATGTAGTTAAAAAGGCAAAGCTCTCCGCTGCTTTCCAAATCAGTGAGTTTGAAGATTGGGAAGATTTTTTGATACTTTCAAGACACATCAAAGAAGATGATTTGTTTATTCTGGTTTCTGCCCGCAAAGGTGCAGCTTCTTATATGGGTCTATTAGAGCGCTTGCCTGATAAATTAGAGAAACATTTTTCAGCTAACAACAAAGTGATTATTTATCCGCAGCAATACAATCAAAGCTACCTGACAGGTCATTATGAAGAGGCCTCCGGTGAGCCAATAAATATAGGATTGGAAACAGTTCAGAAATTAGGAAAAGAGATTGGTGAGATTTTCAAGAGGACATCTTCACGCAAAGAAGAGTAAATGTGCTTACTGGATTTGAATTACATAGCAAAAAATAAATGAACACCAT
Source organism: uncultured Bifidobacteriaceae bacterium (assembly GCA_964424455.1). Classification (GTDB taxonomy): domain Bacteria; phylum Bacteroidota; class Bacteroidia; order Chitinophagales; family UBA10324; genus CAYRJA01. The sequence continues at coordinate 12,940 of CAYRJA010000014.1, read as the reverse complement.
CGCCCTTGCTGCCGCATTTGGAAAGAATTATGAGTTAGGAACAAACAGCGGTATTCCTCTATGGAATCTGCCGGATGAGTATAGCAGGTTTAGAGAAAGTATACGTTCTTATCCGGTTATTATGGGTAGAAAATCCTATGATGTGATAAGGAAGCCATTAGAAGGAAGCCGTAACATAGTCATTACAAGAAACAAAAATTACAAAAGAGAAGGTGTTACAGTAGTTCACAATTATGAAGATGCTGTTACAGCTGCAAAGCCGGCAGAAAAGATTTATGTAATAGGTGGTAGCGCTATTTTCAGGACAGCTATTCAAACTGCCGACCTGCTGGAAGTTTCCAGGATTGATGGAATATTCAGTGATGCAGATGTTTACTTTCCTGAATTCTCAAAAGAAGAATGGATACTGGTTTCATCAGAAAGACATGCAATTGATGAACGACATACCTACTCCTTTGATTTTGAAATCTGGCAAAGGAAAAACCACTTCAGATAAGCTCTGTATAAATCAGCGCTAAGGGCAGAGTGGTTATTTTTAGTAAAAAAATTTTACCTTGCGTAAATGAAACTCACACATATCTGCAAAGTCTTTTTCTTTGCCAACTTCTTATTGTTCTCCCCTTTTCTTTCTAATGCTACACATATCATCGGAACAGAAATTTCTTATAAGTGCTTTGGCAATGGCACCTACGAGTTTACAGCTACCATTTACAGGGACTGCAATCCGGGAAATGCACAATTCGACTACCCTGCACAATTTACATTTTTCGATAGTAACGGCGATATCATTAATGACTTGACACAATATAAAGATCCATTAGACTCCGCTTTCATTACTTATACTTCTGCGAATCCCTGTATTGTAGTGCCACCTAATTCCTGTGTACAGATGGCGGTTTATAAATTCACAGTAACACTTCCACAACGACCCGGAGGTTATATGTTAACCTATCAGCGATGCTGTCGTAATGAAAGTGTTTTAAATATTGTTAATCCTACAGCGACTGGTTCTACGAATTTTGTGGTGATTAATGATGAGACCTATTCTGCCTGTAACAGCAGCCCTGTTTACAAAAGCTATCCACCTATTATCATCTGTAACAGCGAATCACTGAAGTTTGATCATTCTGCTGTAGATGAAGACGGAGACAGTTTATCCTACGAACTCTGCCAGCCATATACTTCTTCATCGGACTTAAGTAACCCGATTAGCGCTCCTCCTTTTACCGGCGTTACCTACAGACCGGGCTACTCTGCCGCTAATCCCATGAAAGGGACTGAGCCATTAGCTATTGATGCTAAAACCGGATTGCTGACTGTAACACCCAATACTAAGGGCAGATTTGTTGCAGGTATATGTATGAATGAATACAGAAATGGAGTATTGATAGGTCATTACCTCCGCGATTTTCAATTTATAGTTGTGAGTTGTGAAAAAACGGTTGCTGCATCATTTCCTGATGAGGTTGGCCCATGTGACAGCAGTACTGTCATTCACTTTAAAAACAATACCAAGGGAGGAAATATTTTCCACTGGGATTTTGGAGTAACCGGAATTTCATCGGATACTTCTTCTCAGCAATATCCGGTTTATACTTATCCCGGATATGGAACTTACAATGTAACACTCCGTTCGTACAAAACAGGAAGTGAATGTGGTGACACGACTATGAGCACTGTTACTATTTATCCTCCAATGAAGGCATTTAATGATTCTGCCATTATTTTTGGTACTTCAGGGAAAGTGTGGGCAACCGGCGCGAACAATTACCATTGGGAGCCGGGTGGTTCAGTGGAAAATAACACTGCCTCTTCCACATTAGTAACTCCTACTGTAACAACTACCTATACTGTAACAGGATATTTACCCAACAACTGTCCCGACACTCAGCGGGTGGTGATAACTGTTCTGAAAGATCCGATTGTAAAATTTTCTGATGCTTTTTCACCTGACGGTAATGGCAGAAATGAATTTTTCCGTCCAATGTATATCGGAGCAAGTTCTTTAATCCAAAATGTTGATTTTAAAATTTTTAACCGCTGGGGGCAGCTCATGTTTGAAAGCAACGACCCGAAAACACGAGGATGGGATGGCACCAACCTGAAAGGCGAACCACAGCCGGTAGGTGTTTATGTATATTTCTTTAACGGGGTGGGCACCGATTTGGGTACTCCTTTTAACTTTAAGGGAAATATAACACTGTTAAGGTAAAGGTGTTACAGTTGTTTTCTTTCGTTTGCTCTTTTCATCAGATAATAAATCGGTAGCCCGGTCAGGAAGAGTATAAAACCATAAACACTTGCGCTGAAATCATCTACCATAACACTTGCGGAAACGCCCAGCAGTGTTACAATAAACAGCAGTGGAATGATCGGGAAGCCTGAATTTTTAAAAGCAACAGTTTCATTTTCTTTTTTCTTTCTCAGAACAAAAATAGAAGCTGCTGCAGAAGCAAATGCAATACTGTCTGCGAACATTACATAATTCACCACCTTCTCAAATGTACCGAAGAAGAACAGCGCTGCTACCATCATGGCTATATAGAAAGTAAGAGAGAACTCCTGTATCTGAGTTTTCGGATTAACGCGCTGGAAAATTTTTGGCAGCACTTTATCCTCTGCCATTGCATAATAAATTCTCGGATTACTCATGATACTGGTATTAATAAAACCAAGTACTGAAATAAAAATTACAACCGATGTGAAATTTGCACCTAACCTTCCCAGAAAAGTTTCAGCAAGATCAGCAAATAAAACTTTAGACTGTTGAATGTGTTCAAAGCCCAGTACATGATATAACGCATAATTCACACAGAGATAAAGAGCTATCACTATTCCCATTCCATAAAAAATAGCTAATGGAATATTGCGATTAGGATGTTTTACATCGCCGCCAAAATTCATAGTTTGCTGATATCCGCCATAAGAGAAAAAAACAGAAATCAGGCTGATACCAAAAGCGCTTACTAAAGACATGTTCACCGGACTTGCTGTAACAGCAATCGGCTCTTGCACTGCGGGCTTACCTAAAACCGTGAGGCAGAAAGCTGCTACCAGTGCAATCTTTGCCATGCTTAATATGTTTTGTGTTCCTGCGCCTATTCGTATTCCGAGATAATTAATAATATAGAACACTATCAATATCGTCAGTACCGTAATTTTTATTCCTGTTTCATTCTGAAGACTGTCGGGAAGTATCAGCGGATTGATATACTCCGCTCCTATAATAGCCACTCCTACTCCACTGGATGCATTGATAATTACCTGAATCCAGTTCAGCATAAATGCAAACGCCGGATGATAGCAATGAGAGAATATTTTGTAAAAACCGCCTGCAGCCGGAAAGCGGGATCCAATTTCTGCAAAGGTCAGTGCGCCGCAGATACTTATTAATCCACCGAATATCCATGCCGTAAAAAATATTTCCGGTGTTCCTGCTTTTTGAGCTACCACGTTCGGCAAGCGAAAAATTCCTACTCCAATCACCAGACTTACAATGATCATGGTAAGATCAAAGCGGGTTAGTTTGGGGTCTATAAGTGTTTCTTTCACAGAACTCATACAAGGTTCTTTTGTGACAATAGTTGTAACAGCATCAGTAAATAACTTCTCGTAAATATATCTCCTTTCACCAAAAAGACATGAACAGCATTATACTTTCTGATTTTTTCTATTCCACATTTTTCCTAACATACGAATAACGAAAACCTGAGTTAGTCGAATCATCAACTTAGTGATCTCTGTTTTAGCTGTTTTCGATTTATCCGTTCTAAAAACCCGTTCAAACAAAAATCCATTGAGCCACTCCAGCCACTGTGATACTCTGTTGTTTTGCTCCCTGCTGAATGGCAATATTCCTGCAAGCAAAGAAGAATAATCCGTACAAAGTCTGTTTATTTTATTGTTGATTTCCTTTTCAGTAAACGCTATCTGCATTCTGAGCCGCTGCTTTTCCATTTGCAGTGTTTGCATATCAATGACTTTAATTTTTGTTATGCTCGTCGTCATCAGAGAAGAGGATTTTAATAAATACTTTAATAAAAAAATTCCCGAGTATTTGTTTTCTAAAAACAGCAAGTAAAAGGAAACCTAATAAATAGACCCCCGCGACAAATGCAAATCCTGCAAAGCGGCTTTCTAAAACATCGTTGAGCCAGGCACCGAGGAAAAGAGTAAACGCTACAAGCACAACAAAAAATACAACCACCAATATCAATCCGGAAAAAAACACCGACAGAATCTTTGCTAATTTCTCATAAGCAGAAACCTTGGCAAGTTGCAATCTTGCCTCTAAATATTCCACTACCAGATTTTTCAAATCTGTAAAAAATGATGTAACCGGATTTTCCATTATTACTGTTTACTGAAATATCCTTCAGCTTTTTCTTTTATTTCTTCAACAAGCTTTTTACCTTTCTCTACTGTGTCTGTAAGATCTTCTTTTACTTTATCCGCGGTGTCTTTCAGTTCTTCAATAATCTCTTCTTTCTTGTCTGAAGTAAGAAACCATGCCACTGCTCCCCCGATTGCAGCCCCTACTAAAAAGGCGGTAATCATTTTAGTATTGTCTTTCATTACTAAATGTTTTATTCAAAGATAGAAATTACAACTGTAACAAAATTTATTTTTTCACTTCCTCTTTCCTTACATAAAATTCATCTGTGTCCACATCAAAGTCGGTTGCTTTCAGATCGGGAATACGAATTGTTTGCCATGAATCTGCGGTTGGCTGAACACGAATGTACTGCCGTGTAGTTTTTCCAAACTGATAGGTTGAGGAGCTGGTAATTTTAACAGGCATATCAAATGAATGAACATCTGTTTTCCATCTGTATTTCACTTCTAAGTCTTTTCCGCTTTTAGTTAATTGATACTGTAAAACCGGCGGTTGTGTGTAATTCAGATACTGTCTGAAGAATGATGTGTAATCTTTACCTGTTGTCTTGTTGATATAATCAATAACCTCGTCTGTGTTGGTTGTTTTGTATGCGAAGTGTTGTTGCAATCCTTTCAACATGGCAAAAAACAATGAATCATTATTCAATACATTTCTGAAAGTATGCAGCATCCATGCTCCCTTGTAATAAATGTCATTGTCTTTACTCATGGCATTTACACCGTAATGTCCAATCATCGGATATTCATCTTTTATATTCCATCGCTGATTTTTCAAATAGTCAACTGCCGTGTCGTATCCTTTTGTACATTCTACAAACAAAGCTTCTGCATAAGTTGCGAATGATTCATGAATCCACATGTCCGCATGGTCACTGCAGCTTATGTTATTCCCCCACCATTCGTGCGCTGACTCATGAATGATGATAAAGTCGAATCCGAATTTGTTGTTCAGATAATTATTTCCGTAAGAGATTGCGCTCTGATGCTCCATTCCCCAGTAAGTTGTCTCTACTAAACTGTACCCGTCCCTGTAAAACGGATAAGGTCCGAAATATTTCTCGTAGCAAGCCATCATCTGTTTCACTTGTGTAAAATGTTGTTGTGCTTTTTGCTCTTCTCCTTTCAACACATAATAATGAAGCGGCAACTTTCGACCATCTGCACCAATGTATGTATCAGTTATAGTCGAATAGTCAGCAAGATTGAAAGTAATGTTGTAAGAATTAATCGGATAAGTAACTGCCCAAAACCATGTAGAAGTCCCGTTGTCATTTATCTTTTTATCTCTGAGTTGTCCGTTACTTACACAGTATAAATCCGAAGGAACAGTGAACTTCATGTGCGCACTGTCCGGCTCATCGCCGAGATAATCTTTACAGGGAAGCCAGCAACTGGCGCCGGTGCCTTCGCACGCCAACCCTACCCAGTCTTTACCATTCGGATCTTTTTTCCAAACAAAACCGCCATCCCACGGAGGATTAATAGCTTCCTGTGGTTTGCCGTGATGCCATACGGTTATAGAATTTTCTGTTCCGGGTTGTTGAGGTGTTACAGTTGTTACAAACACGGCATTGCCATTTCGTACATAAGAAAGTTTCTGCCCCTCTCCCATTATGCTGTCTATCTTCATGTTTGAAAATAAATCAACCTGCATTTTAGAGAAGGTATTTACCACCTTGTAACGAATGATGTTGTAGCCATTGATACTCCGGTTGCGGACATTCACATTTAAATTGATGTCATAAAATTTAACATCATAACAACTTCTCTCAGGTGAGTTAGTGCCTCTCAATGTGTCTGCATGAGTATATACCTGTGCAAAAGAACTGAATGAAATGAACAGGCAGATGGTAATTAATGGGAAATATTTCATCGGAATGATCTCACAAAATACAAATTAAAAGCCAAGGATTTAGATTCATTAATTTCGCTGCCGTTTATGCGGCGGGCTTACATTCAACTTCACATCTCCGTGTTACTTTGGGGATTTACCGGAATTTTCGGAAGAGCGATAGAACTAAGAGAAGTAGTACTGGTGTGGTACCGTTTGCTGATAACCGTTGTAGTTTTACTTGCAATAAACTTCTTCAACAAAAAAGTAAAGCGGCTTTCTTCAAAAGAAATTTTAAGAATCGGATTTGTAGGATTCTTAGTGGCGTTACACTGGGTTTTATTCTATGGTGCAATCAAATATTCAAATGTATCCGTTGGAGTCAGTTGCCTTTCCACCCTTGCAGTTTTCACCACCATTTTTGAATCCCTGATGACAAAAAGCAGAATCAATTTTGCAGAACTTATGCTTGGAGTAATGGCTATGGTAGGAATGTATTTCATTTTTACTTTTCAGGAATTGTACCGCACCGGAATAATCCTCGGTATTATCTCTGCAATTGTTGCCAGTATTTTCACTATCCTCAACAGCCGGTTAAGTAAAGAGTATGATTCTGAAACTATCACTGTTTATGAGTTAGGATCGGGTTTGTTTTGTCTTACTCTATTCATGCCGGTCTATATATATTTTGCTCAGCCGGAAGTTTTATTCCCTGACTCTAAAGATTGGGTATTACTGATTCTGTTCGGAGTAGTTTGTACTGTAATTCCATATAATCTTTCATTGAAAGCATTGAAGCGCCTTTCTGCCTACACTATTAATCTATCCAACAATCTTGAACCTGTTTACGGAATTGCACTTGCCTTTCTTTTATTTCATGAACAAAAAGAACTGACCGGAGGATTTTACATAGGCATTTCAATGATTATGCTGTCTGTTATTGTTTATATGATATTAAAGCACCGGCATGATATTCAAAAATTTACTGTGAAAAAAATCAGAATGTATAAATGATAAGTATCAGTAAGGCAACTGTTACAGATGCAGAACTGCTTGTACAACTTTGCAGGAAGAGTTTTTATGATGCATGGGCAAAATCATACAACGATGATGATATCTGCGCATATATGGATGAATATTTTACTGATGAAAAAATTAAAAGCGAAATTCAGAATATTGATGAAAGTTACTACATAGCTTATGAAAATGAAAATCCTGCAGGATATTTAAAACTGCGAAAAAATAAAGAAGGAAATCTTGGTGATGTTACAGCAATAGAATTGCAACGGCTGTATATCCATAAAGATTCTCAAGGAAAAGGAATAGGAAAGTCACTAATCGAATTTGCAATAGAAATTTCTCGAAGAAAAAAAATTGAAATTATCTGGCTGGGTGTGTGGGAGAAAAATACAGAAGCGATAAAACTATACAGCAATTATGGTTTTGAGATTTATGGTAATCACTGTTTTGTTATGGGCAATGACCGTTCAACAGATTTATTAATGAAAAGAAAACTGTAACAGGCGATGAAACAAACAACAATACTGTTTCTGATATTGACTGTAAGCATACTTGCTGCACAGGCACAAACTGTTACACATAAACGCAAAGTGTTGATTATTGGTGTTGACGGCACGCGGTCTGATGCGTTACAAAAAGCAGAAACTCCTAACATTGACGGGCTGCTTGTAAACAGTTTATACACTTTCAACGGGTGGCATTGTGGAATTACTATGTCCGGTCCGTCGTGGTCAGACATTCTATGTGGGGTATGGGAAGCGAAACATGGTGTTACAGGAAATGGCTATAACGGAAGCAACTTCAGCCGTTATCCTTATTTTACAAAAAGAGCTAAAGAAATTGTTCCTGATTTATACTGTGTTCAGGTGGTAGAGTGGTCTCCTTTAAATGACGATGTCTATAACGACGGGTGGAATGAAAAAATAAAAGTTCCAGATGGTAACGGCAGGCCAACAACAGACTCCGCTATTGCCAAGCTGAAGAATCCTGTTCTTGATTGTATGTTTGTTTATTTCGATAAGGTTGACCTTGCCGGTCATTCAAGCGGATTTAATCCGAACAATTCAAATTATATGTCTGCCATAGAAAAAGTAGATGGATTTATAGGGGAAATTCTGAGCGCCGTTTACTCGCGCACTGATTATGCAGAAGAAGACTGGCTGATTCTTCTTGTTACAGATCATGGCGGAGCCAGTCTTGGGCATGGCGGCGGAACGGATGCAGAACGACAGGTTTGGTGGATTGCCAGCGGGCAAGCTGTTCCTCACCAACAAATGGCAGGAGCAGACCCGGGCAGTTATCAGTACAATGGGCTGCCGTACTTTATTAAAAAGGTGAATCCGGTTACTTTAAAGAAAAATCCTGTCCACACTGACATTGCTGTTACAGCGCTTCATCATCTCATTTATGAAACAGGTATAAATCCTGAAACTCAGACCGAGTGGGCATTGGATGGGAAATCATGGATTAAGAATGTAACAGGTATTGCAAGTATAGAGGAGAACAATCCTTTTATTAATCTGTATCCTAATCCATCTGACGGATTAATAACTGTCTGGTTTGAAAATCCTCTTGATGAAGAAGTCCATTGCTCTGTTACAGATATATCGGGAAAGCAAGTGTCAGCAGATGTAGTAATTCAAAGCAGAAACAAAGTAACGCTTGAGTTGAGAAATAAATCAAACGGGATTTACTTCATTACAGTCCGGACAGGGAGTAACAGCCTGATAAAGAAGTTTGTTATACAATAAAAATCAATTCAGTTTCAACTCTACCTCCTCAAACTGCGAGAGGCGTTGAATTAAATCCTGTGAAAGAGATACATGCTGTTTACTCTGGAAATTAAGTGATACATGCTCGCTGTAATCGTTCACCTGAATAGAAAGCGGCAACTTACCCGGATAGTATTGAATGATGTTGAGCAAGTCATCAATCGCTCTGTCTGTAACACCTTCCAGCGGAAGCCTGAGCGTAACATATTTGGTCAGTTTGTTACACACCTCCTGTAGCAACTGAATGTTGGTAATCTTCAATTCAAATTGGTCCTGTGAGTTGTACCGGGTCTGATAGCGTCCCCGTATAAAAAGCATTCTCCCTTCTTCTAACAGGTGTTTGAATTTGAGATAATCTTCTGAAAATAAAGCAGGACTGTAGCTTCCGTAATAGTCTTCAAGCACAAACGTGCCAAAAGGTTTTCCTGATTTTGTAATCCGGTGAGAAACTGATGTTACAATACCGGCGAATGCCACCTCTTTATTTTTTTGTTCTTCTATTTCATTAACATGACAAGTACAGAAACTCTGAGTTTCTAATTTAAATTCATCCATCGGATGACCTGAAATGTAAATGCCTGTTACTTCTTTTTCTTTATGTAGCTTTTCCAGAATTGACCATGGCTCTGCATCCGGAATTTTGGGAGCGAAGTCTTGCTTTACTTCTATATCGCCAAACAAGCTGTTCATGCTTGCAGTAGCCGGATTCGCAGTATTGGTGCCCAGCCGGAGCGCTCGCTCGATAACTGTAATCGTTTCACCCGAATAAGCCGGAGCAAAATATTGTGCCCTGTGAGTACCTTCAAAACAATCTAAAGCGCCTGCCAACACAAGCAACTCAAGATTTCTCTTAGTCATCATGCGCCCGTTAATTCGTTGTGTAATATTGTATATGCCGGAGAATGTTCCGCTTGTTTCGCGCTCATTCAGGATTGTCCTTACGGGCGCCTCACCTAATCCCTTTATTGCGCCCAGTCCGAAGCGGATTTCATTTTCGCCTGTTACAGTAAAATTGAAATGACTTTTATTGATATCCGGTCCGAGTACTTTTATTCCCATCTTTTTACATTCCTCCATAAAGAAGGTAACCTTGTCTAAGTTGCTCAGGTTGTTTGTCAGTACTGCCGCCATGTATTCTGCGGGATAATGCGCTTTCAGATAAGCCGTTTGGAAAGCTACAAAAGCATAACAGGTGGAATGTGATTTGTTAAACGCATACTGTGCAAATTTTTCCCAGTCGCCCCAAATCTTTTCGCAAACTTTCAGATTGAGTTTGTTTTGCTTACATCCTTCCGTGAATTTATTTTTCATCTTATCAAGGGTGGACTTGTCTTTTTTGCCCATCGCCTTGCGGAGCACATCGGCATCTCCCTTTGAGAAGTTAGCTAATTTCTGCGACAGCAACATCACCTGTTCCTGATACACTGTTACACCATAAGTTTCCTTCAAAAACTCTTCCATCTCCGGCAAATCATATTCTACTTTCTCCAAACCATGTCTGCGCCTGATATAGGTAGGAATGTATTCCATCGGACCGGGTCGGAAAAGCGCATTCATCGCAATCAGCGATTCAAATTTATCGGGTTTCAGCTCACGTAAATATTTCTGCATACCCGCAGATTCAAACTGAAAAGTACCATTGGTAGCGCCATGCTGGTAAAGCTTAAATGTTTTCAAATCATCCAGCGGAATAGCGTCAATGTCTATTGTAACACCATGATTTTTTTTAATCAGATCCAATGCATCACGGATAATTGTGAGCGTTTTCAATCCCAGAAAATCCATCTTTAAAACTCCGGCATCTTCTATCACCTTTCCTTCAAACTGAGTTATCAGCAACTCCGATTCTTTGGAAGTGCAAACCGGGATAATCTCGGTTAAATCTTTGGGAGCAATGATGATTCCTGCCGCATGAATTCCGGTGTTACGGACAGAACCTTCCAACACCATTGCCTCCTGTAACACCCTTGCCTGTAAATCCTTTCCTTCTTTAATTTTTCTGAGTTGTTTTGCGGATTCAATTTCTTCAGCGCTAAGTCCTTCTTTTTCTTTCAGCCCTTTATCTCCATCGAAAGGTGCAGTAAGTATTCTGTTCAATTCAATTCCCGGTTTTTCAGGAACCAGTTTGGCTAAAGCATTTGACTCGGAAAGTGGAAGATCAAGAACACGAGCCACATCTTTGATACTCATCTTCGCTGCCATGGTGCCATAAGTTACTATCTGCGCCACCTGATTTCTTCCGTATTTATCCACTACATAGTCAATCACTTTCTGACGACCTTCATCATCAAAGTCTGTATCAATATCAGGCATTGATTTTCTGTCGGGATTCAGAAAACGCTCAAAAAGTAAATTGTATTTAACCGGATCAATGTTTGTAATTCCAATGCAATAAGCTATGACAGATCCTGCTGCCGATCCACGCCCGGGTCCAACCAGCACTCCAATCTCCTTCCCTGCTTTAATGAAGTCAGCAACAATCAAGAAGTAACCGGCAAAGCCCATCGTTTTTATAGTGAACAACTCAAACTGAATCCGCTCTTCAATATCCGGAGTGAGGTTACTGTAACGGCGATACGCTCCTTCGTAAGCAATATGTTTCAGGTAATCATCTTGTGAAGCGAAGCCATCCGGTATTTTGAAATGTGGAAGCAGAATATCTTTTTTCAGCTTGAGTGTTTCTACCTTATCCACGATTTCATTCGTATTATCAAGCGCTTCAGGCAAATCGCTGAAGAGTTCACTCATTTCACTACTCGTCTTAAAATAAAACTGATCGTTGTAAAAGGCAAAACGCTTTCCTTTTTGAAATGTATCACCATCGTCCACCTCTTTTGCTTTCGGAGTACTTTGCTTTTCACCTGTGTTAATACAAAGTAAAATGTCATGCGCATTAGCATCTCCCTGATTTACATAGTGCGAATCATTGGAGCAAATGATTTTCACTCCATACTTCGCAGCAAATTTCAGTAACACCAGATTCACCTCATTCTGCTCCGGAATATCATGCCGCTGCAGTTCTACATAATAATCCTCACCAAATAAATCAAGCCACCACTTGAATATTTTCTCTGCTTCAGCTTCGCCTTTCCGGATAATGGTGCGCGGCACTTCGGCTGCCAAACAACAGGTGGTTGCAATCAACCCTTCATGATATTGCAGTATCAGTTCTTTATCAATACGCGGATACTTACCATAAAGCCCTTCAATATAACCGAGTGAACAGAGCTTAACAAGGTTTTTATACCCTTCCACATTCTTTGCCAGCATCAGTTGATGATAGCGGACATCTTTATCCTCTTTGGTAAAATGTTTTTTAGTTCTGTCATCCACTACATAAAACTCACAGCCGACAATGGGTTTAATCTTGTTTGGATTTTCCGGTGTGTTATGCTTACCAGCTTCAGCCACAAACTTGAAAGCGCCAAACATATTCCCATGGTCAGTGATTGCAATTGCCTTCATATTGTCGGCTGCCGCTTTCTTATACATTGCTGAAATATTTGCAGCTCCATCAAGCAGCGAAAATTGCGAATGAACATGAAGATGATTGAATACAGGCACTTTAGATGTAAGATTTTAAAATGATGAAGTAAGTTCTTTCGGAGAAGAGCAATGATACTTACAGAAAAAGTAAAATCAAAAAATAGAAATAAACAACTGCTATTTTTTTTGTTGAGAAGTGGTCATTAAACTTGTTATTCATGTTCTTATACACTATCCTTTTACTTATAAAGAGATTCATCACTTTGGAGTTCATCCCGAACGCAGTGAGGGATCTCATCATTTAACACTGAGATGTCTCGTTCCTCGACAAGACAGAAAAAACGCTGTCATTCTGATCGAAGCGAAGAATCTCATCACTAATACCAATTATAAATCGTAGATAGTCTGAAAAGAAGACAGGTAAAATTCATAT
>CAYRJA010000013.1:0-44352 GCA_964424455.1 uncultured Bifidobacteriaceae bacterium | reverse complement strand
TTTTTCTTTTATACTTACCTGCCTTTACTTGTAGTTTTCATGCAACAATACCATATTGAATAATCTTTTTACTGTTCAATTAGGTTTAACAGGCAACATAAAAATTGCTGTAAGCTATTTAATGGATGAAGCTATTGCCAACATAGTTGACCATTCCATGGAACAAAGAGGATTTATTTTTGCACAGAATTATCCAAGTAAGAATTTCATGGATGTTTGTATTGCAGATAATGGGCTTTCAATATTAGGAGCATACAATGAGAGTGGTTTTTCTGAAATTACAACCGATGAACTTGCTATTCAAAATGCAGTAAGCGGAAAATCAACCAAACATGAAGCACATAGCAGAGGTTTTGGAATTCGTACTTCTAAAAAGATGCTGGTAAATGGGTTGAAAGGAAAATACTTTTTACTCTCCGGTAATGCTTTCATTATACATTCTATTTCACAAGAAGAAATAATTACACTTCCTGTACCGTTGAAATGGAAAGGAACTATCTTAGCTCTCAGAATTCCAATCATAAATAATGCTGATTTTAATCCGTCTAATTACTATGAAGGATAATGATTTTGAACAAGTTTTGATTTGTTACCGAATAAGCATAACTTTACATTAATTCCGATGACTACAGAACAAATCATAAGTGTTTATTCCCTCTTCAATTCTTCTACACTTGATAGCAGAGATGAAGCTGATTTTCTTTTGAATAAAATCCAGTCAAATATTCTTTCAGAAAAGATAATTATTGATTTCTCCGGCATTGATTTTATTTCACGCTCTTTTGCAGACCAGTTTCATAAGGAGAAAATGAAATTATCTTCCGAGAGAAATATTAATATTGAAGTGGCTAATGCAGAAGTGGCTATCATTGAAATGCTTCGAGCGGTAAGTAATACTCAGAGTAAAACAAACCGCGAGGTTAGTAAATTTACTAGCTACTCTTTTAGAGATACATCAAGTTTGTTTGAGTATCTGCAAGCTATCTAATTTTAGTTCTCTATTAAGCTTTAGGTAAGCACCTCAAAAATTAGGAAAGTAGAATCTCTCTCAAATAATATCTGTTCACAGGTTATACTTCTGAAAGCCGTTTTATAAAATCCTCCTTTCTGCGAGTGGAAACTTCAACCTGTGAGTTATCATTCATTGTTACAAAGCCGCCTTTGCCTTTGTTATAGCTTTTGATATGAGCCAGATTGATTAAGTGCGAATTGTGAATCCTGAAAAAGTTATAATCAGTAAGTAATTCTTCAAACTCTTTTAAAGTTTTTGCTACCATCATTTTCTGCTTGTCTTTCAGAAAAATAGTAGTGTAATTCACTTCTGATTCGCAGCGGATAATATCATTTACTGTCAGGAATACTAAGCCGCTCATTGTTGGTACGCTGATTCGTTTGGCTGTATCTGTAAAGTTGTGGAGCAGCACATCAATCTTTTTAGCTGTTTCTTCTTTCGAGATTTTGCTTTGTAGTTTGTTTACCGCCTGCAGTAAATCAGTTGCATCCACCGGCTTGAGCAGGTAATCTATAGCGCTGAACTTAAACGCCTGCACGGCATACTTATCAAAAGCGGTAGTAAAAATAACCTCAAAGTTTATGTTACCGGCTTGCTGTAACAGATCGAATCCGGTTTTATCCAGTATTTGTACATCTAAGAAAATCAATTGCGGCTTAATGGAAGTTATTGCCCGGAGTCCACTCTCTACAGTCTGAAAAGTTCCTTCCAGTGCAACCGTTTCACTGCAGTTCTCTTTCACTAATTTGCTGAGCCGGTCTATGCAGTGCTGCTCATCGTCAATAATAATAGCACGAATCATTTTTTCAGAAACTAAGGGATAAAGGTAATTTAACTTCCACTCTTAATCCTTCAGGCAAATCAAATAACTCCACTGCCGCTTTTGATTTTTTTATCCTGTTAAGAATATCAATCCGTGAACGGGTGATTTTCATCCCAATTGATTTTTTCTCACCGTGTTTTATTCCGGTTGAAATTTGTTCCGTTTTTCTTCTTCCCACTCCGTTATCTTCTACAATGCAGATAATCATGTCGCCTTCCTTTCTTATTTCAATATTGATTTTTCCATTTCCGGGCTTGGGCGAAATCCCATGCCATATACTATTCTCAACAAAGGGTTGCAAAATTAACGGTGGCACTACGGTATTTTCTTTATCAATAGATTCGTCCACTTTTATTTCATAACTGAATTTGTTTTTCAGCCGCTGTGATTCCAATTGCATATAAAGTTCGAGCGAACGGAGTTCCTCAGATAAACTGATTTCTTTTTGCTCAGAATTTTCCAATATCATGCGCATCACTTTGGCAAAACGCATAAGGTAATTCTCAGCGGCTGTTACATCGTTCTTAGACAGAAAATCAGTGACAGAATTCAGCGAATTGAAAATAAAATGCGGATTCATCTGCGCACGCAACGCTTTCATTTCCGTTTCTGAAACTTCAGAACGAAACTCCGCTTCTTTTTTCTTTTGAATGGCATCTGTCCGTTTCCTGTAAAAGATAAAACTCATAAAAGCAGCAATCAATAAAACTGCTGCACCGCCGGTAACAGCATTTCTCATAATTTTTTGTTTGGATAATTCTGCTTTTGCCAGCGCTTCCTTCTTTTCAAATTCAAACTGCATTTCTTTCTGAGTGATTTCTGATTTCTTTTCTTCATCCATTACACTGTCGCGGAGCAGAACATAATTTTTATATCCGTAAAGCGCCTGCTCATATTTTTTTTGCTTCTCATAAATAAGAGCCAGCGCCTGATAAGCATTCGTTTGCCATTGAATCTGTTTCAGTTCTTTAGACAATTCAAGAGATTGCAAGCTGTAGTTCTCTGCTTTTGAATAATCGTTAAGAAGAATATATACCTGAGCCATTCCATTCAGTGCAGTGGCTTGAGCATTTTTGTTTTCCGTTTCAATGCAGAGAGTTAAACTCTTGTTGAATATATCAATTGCTTTGGTGTAATCTTCTTTCTTCTTATAGACAATAGCAATGTTATTCAGCAGCGCCGCATCTAATTTCTTTTTACCGATATGTTCTGCAATACGGTGGCTTTGCAAAAAATAATGAAGTGCGCTGTCCAGTTCATTTTTATCAGTGTACACGGCAGCGATGTTACTCAGCACTATCAATTCTTCCGATGGGTTATTGGTCAGCTTTGCAGCAGCAAGATCTTTGTGGTAATAGTCCAGCGCCTTGTCATATTCTTCCATGTCAGCATAAATATTACCGATGCAGTTGTACACGCTGGCTTCAAGAGAATTATCATTCAGCCCGGCTGCCTGTTTCAATGCCCGATGATAACAGTCCAAAGCTTTTGTATAATCCGCTTGCGAATAGTAACACATTCCTTGCTGGCGGTGAGCGAGCGCCATTCCTTTCTGCCATCCGGTTTTCTTTGCCACATTCAGCGCTTCTTCCGTCAGTTGAAGGGCTGAATCGGGAGAGGTGTAAAGTATGCTATTGGAAAGACTCACCAACGCCTGCACCCTGACGCTATCGGCAGAGGTATGTTGCTTCAGAATATTACGCAGCGAATCTGTTTCCGTTTGGGCTGTTACTGTCTGCGAAAGAAACAGGAGTAAGATGCAGACGATTTTTCGGTACATATTGTATTTTCTTACAAAGAAAATAATCTGATTTGAAACGCAATAACAAATAATCAGCCCCTAAAGAGTTCCGTTTCCGCAAAGTCCTCTACGAGAGACTATGCAGGGACAAAAAAGAATGGAATCACACTATAATAATCAGAACATCCAATCCACCGCCGAGTCCTGCGCACACGCACAAGCCATAGCAGCAGTGACTCGGCGGGTACGGAAAATCTTATCGAAAGCTGGGTAGGATTTCATAATTTTTTCTTTTCTCTCTAAGAACAATTTATACTTTTGGCGCTTGTAAAAATTTAATTATGGCTCTCGAATTACAAGGCAAACTCATTCAGCTAAACGCAGAACAAACCGGAACCGGTAAAAACGGAACTTGGGTAAAACAGGAAATGATTATTGAAACTTCCGAACAGTATCCTAAGAAAATATGTATTTCCTGCTGGGGTGATAAAGTGGAGATGATAAAAAACCTCACACCCGGAACTGATTTAAAAGTTGCCGTAAATGTGGAGTCGCGTGAATTTAACGGGCGCTGGTACACCGACCTGCGTGCATGGCGGATTGATGTTACAGGAGCATCCTCTTCCAACAGCGGAGGAAATACTTATCAGCAACCTGCTGCTCCAAAACAGGAAATTCCCACTCAGCCGGTGAATGACGATTTACCGTTCTAACATTTTCTTCAAAAGAATACTTGAAGGGTGGTTTCTTTAGATTTGAAACTATTGAAAGAGCTATGGGGTTATTTTCCTTTCACAGTTTTTAAATTTCCGATTAACTGTTACATTTGCGCTCCTTCAATTTATAAGTTGGTCGGATAGCTCAGTTGGTAGAGCGAAGGACTGAAAATCCTTGCGTCGCCAGTTCAATTCTGGCTCCGACCACTTTCTTTTTATCCCCTGCTGTTCACTATTTTTCTATCGAATGAACAAATCAAAACAACAAATTGGTATATGGCTGATGATTGGGGTGGTGATGGTGGTGATTCAGGTAGTGATTGGTGGTATAACGCGGCTTACTGAATCAGGATTATCCATTACAAAATGGGATGTGGTGATTGGCACATTGCCGCCGATGAATCATCAGGAATGGGAAAGAGTTTTTGACGACTACAAACAATCGCCGCAAGGGAAGCTGATTAACACCGATATGACTGTAAGCGGCTTCAAAACTATTTTCTGGTGGGAATATATACACCGGCTGTGGGCGCGGTTGTTTGCCCCTGTATTTTTGATTCCGTTAATCATCTTTCTGTTACAGAAAAAAATAAACAGAAAACTTTTGTACCGGCTGTTATTTGTTTTTTTTCTCGGCGGCTTGCAGGGAGCGTTAGGATGGTTTATGGTTTCTACAGGGTTGAACAAAGTCCCGTGGGTAAGCCCTTACAGTTTATGCGCACACTTGTTACTTGCCACTATCCTGCTCGCTTATCTTCTCTGGTTGGCGCTTCAGCAGTTTTACGCTGTTACAGTTTCGGATAATTCATCCTTGAAGAAATTCTCATGGGTCATCGTAATCATTGTCTTTATTCAATTAGGGTTCGGTGGTTTTATGGCAGGCGGGATAGCCCCCGCAGCTATATGGTATCCAACATTTCCGAAAATCGGCAGCTCATGGATTCCGGAGAATACTTTCATGCTCTCCAATCCGCAATGGCATACTTTATTTGAGAATCCGGCATTTGTCCAGCTTATTCACCGGACCACAGCATATATTCTGATGTTGCTGATTTTTCTCCTGTGGATGAAAGCAAGAAAACTTTCATTGTCGCCCGCAATAAAATCAGGAATCAATTTACTGCTGCTGATGATTCTTGTTCAGGTAACTTTAGGTGTTTTTACTTTGATAAATTCACAAGGTAAAGTTCCTGTAACACTCGGAGTGCTGCACCAGTTGGGCGGGCTGATAACTTTCTCGATAGCTGTATTTGTTTTGTTTCATTCTTATTCGGGTAAAACAAAAGAGTCAGAAGGGTAAAATATTTTTTCATTCTTCTTTTCGTACAACCTGTTATTTACGGCTTGTACTTCGATCCCGTCAGAATTTTCTGAGAATCACGCTCGCGCATAATCTGTAACAGAGAAAGCTCAGGATGCTTCTTCGCATATTGCTGAACAATTTTCCATCCCACCCATGAACCGATATTTCCCGGCGCTTCTGCAGGCATTCCGGAAGTGTTGGGCCCGTCATTCACATATTTTTTATAGACGAGTTGATCAGTTTGATAAATAAGATTGTTCTTAATAAAGTATTTCCAGATTTCACTTTCGTTATCATCGCACCAGTCTAAATCTTTCTGCTTATATCCGACAATCAGCGAATCAGGAGTATCGGGTAAAATGTGCTGTAACAGAAAATATATTTTTCCATTATAAACCATCTCATCTAAAAGTTTTTTCCCATCATCCATAAAAGGAAAGGAATTGGTTGCCAGCACCTGCATTGCATTCGGTACAATATATTCTCTGCTTAACCGGCGAACCAAGAAATTCGGAATGGGCGGCTGAACTATTTTATAGAAATAATAATCTGCTCCCAGATAATTGTCCAAACCAATCGCCAGCAAACTGTCTTCATAAGTGAAACAACGCGGACCGCTTACATAAGTTATCACTTTCGGAACAATAAAATCAGGGAAATAATATTTGTAATGCTTGATTCCTTCCTCCAATCCTGACTTTACATCGTCAATTTTATCATAGACAATTTCTGTTGTGTCAAATACTTTTTTGAAATAAGCATCAGTTAAAAAAAGATGGATGCTGTCGCGCAGTGCGGAAGTAGTATCGTTTGCGTTACCCAACATACTTATTTGTTCAATGAAAAAGGGAAAGAATGCAGGATATTTTTTTCTCAACAGATTTATCTTCTCTTCATTATTTTTTTCTTCAAGCGCCAAAAAATCTTTATCAAATCTCTCTACTGCAAGATTCACTTTTATTCCTGACACATCAACATAATACTTACTCTTTCCGCAGTTACAATCAGTAAGCAGGAGTGACATCAGAATAACAAATAAAAAAATATTACGGTGCATCATGGATTAAATGATGCGAAAATAATCTTATGTTATTACTCTCCAATTTTCTCTTGTTACCTTTGAACAATTCAGGATATTAGTTATGAAGTTAATTGAAGTAAGCAGCAGAAATACAATACGGGCTTTTCTTGATGTTCCAAATCTGATTTACAAAAATGATAAAAACTGGATTCCTCATTTAGATCAGGACATTGAAGGAGTATTTGATCCGGAGAAAAATAAATTATTAAAGAAAGGAGGACAAGTAACCCGTTGGGTGTTACAGAATGACAAAGGAGAATATGTAGGTCGAATTGCCGCTTTCATTCATCCTAAAACTTCTCACACTACTGAATATGTTCATGGAGGAGTCGGATTTTTTGAATGTATAAATGATAAAGCGGCAGCAAAGATTTTATTTGATGCGGGAAAAAACTGGCTTGCATCAAAAGGAATGGGAGCAATGGATGGTCCCATAAATTTTGGTGAGCGCAATCAGTGGTGGGGCTGTCTGATTGAAGGTTTTACTCCTCCGACTTATCAGATGAACTATAATCCACCGTACTACAAAGAACTGTTTGAAAGTTACGGATTTCAGACTTACTTCAATCAGCTTGTTTTCAACTATGAGGTGGCGAAGGAAGTACCTGAGCGATTCAAAGAAAAAGCAAACCGTATTGCGCAGAGTTCTGCTTTTCGTTTTGAGCACATAAAAAAAGAGCAGTTAAAAAAGTATGTAGAAGACTTCAAGATTATTTACAACGCCAGTTGGGCAAAAATGGAGCATCACAAGGATATAACTTCTGAGCAGGCATATTCGATTTTTGAAAGAATGAAATCGGTTATGGATGAAAAAATTATCTGGTTTGGATATTTCAGAGATAAGCCGATTGCGTTTTTCATGATGTTGCCCGACATCAATCAGATTTTCAAAAGGGTTGGAAACAATTTCAACTGGTGGGGAAGACTGAAATTTCTTTACTACAAAAAAGTAACGGTGATAGACAGAATGATAGGTGTGGTATTTGGTGTAACACCTGAATTTCAGGGGAAAGGAATAGAAGGCGCTATCATTATTGCCGCTGCAAAAACTGTTCAACCGATGAACCGGTACAAGAATTTAGAGATGAACTGGGTAGGCGATTTTAACCCCAAAATGGTTAGGATGGTGGAGAACCTTGGCACCACTGTAGTAAAACGATACATCACCTACCGGAAAGTATTTGACCCTGCTAAACCATTTTTCAGAGCTAAACCGCTTGATTAATTCATTAACTGAAAAGCAGATTTTTTCAGCGCTCCTAATGCTGTAATGAATATTTTCGTAGTGATATTTTTATGACACCACAGGATTTATTTGACGATATAAATTTATTTGCAGAGGTAATTCTGCCATTACCGCTGCCGACCAACTATACCTACGGTGTTCCCAAGGAGTTGGAAGGCGCTGTTACAGTTGGGAAAAGAGTAGAGATTCAGTTTGGAAGAAAAAAAATTTATGCGGGAATAATCAAGTCACTCCATAATAACCGTCCGAAAGATTTTAAAGTAAAAACAGTTCTCAGTGTGTTAGATGAAAAGCCAATTGTAAATGAGAAACAATTTCAGCTTTGGAACTGGATGACCGATTACTATATGTGCTATGAAGGAGAAGTGATGAATGCTGCACTACCCTCCGGATTCAAATTAGAAAGTGAAAGTTCCATTCTGCTTCATCCTGATTATAAGGAAGGCAACGAAAGTATATTGAGCGACAATGAATTTTTAGTAGTGGAAGCGTTACACTCTCATCGTGAATTGCAGTTGAAAGAAGTAGAGAAGATTTTAAGTCACAGCAGTACCCGAAAAGTTATTGATGGATTACTAACGAAAAAAGTGATTCTGCTGAAAGAAGAATTACAAGAACGCTATCGTCCGCGCAAGGCAACTTTTATAAAATTGAATGTTGAATTTGAAAATAATGAAGCGCTTCAGTCATTATTTACTGATCTGGAAAAAGCGCCAAAGCAACTTGCGCTTCTGATGGCTTACCTTCATTTGTTTCGCTCTGAAAAAAAGAATGTCAACGGTATTTCAAGAAGTGAATTGCTAAAGAAAGCAGATGCACAACCGTCAGCCCTTGACGGATTAGTGAAGAAAAATATCTTCATTCAGGCGGTTTGGACAGTTGACAGATTAGAAACAAAAGAGAAAGAAACTCAAAATTTTATCCTCAGCAAAAATCAGCAACATGCCTGTGATGAAGTGAAAAATAAATTTACTGTTCACAATACTGTCTTACTTCACGGTGTAACAGCCAGCGGCAAAACGAATATCTACATCCGGCTGATGGAAGAAGAAATTAAAAAGGGGAAACAGGTATTGTATCTCGTCCCTGAAATTGCTTTAACCACTCAGTTAGTTACACGACTGCAAAAATATTTTGGCAGTCGTATAGGAGTCTATCATTCCAAGTTCAATCAGAATGAACGGATTGAAATATGGAACAAACTATTGAGCCGCGAATATGATATAGTACTTGGCGCCCGTTCGGCTCTGTTTCTTCCTTTTGAAAATATAAGCATGGTGATTATTGATGAAGAGCACGATGCTTCTTTCAAACAGCAAGATCCTGCGCCACGCTACCATGCACGCGATTCTGCCATTTACTTAGCTTCTCTTCATCAGGCAAAAACTCTTTTAGGAACTGCCACGCCATCACTTGAAAGTTATTACAATGCACTTAATGATAAGTATGGATTAGTAACGCTAAGCGAACGCTTCAGTGGTATTCAGTTGCCGGAAATTGTACTGGTGGATGCAAAAGAGCAGAAGAAGCGAAAGCAAATGAAATCACTCTTCACTACGGTACTGATGGAGGAAATGCAAAATGTGCTTAACAGAAAAGAGCAATTCATTCTGTTTCAAAACCGTCGCGGCTATGCTCCGTTTATTGAGTGCAGTGTTTGTGCATGGATTCCGCAATGCCCAAATTGTGATGTGAGTTTAACTTATCACAAACTCCACAATGAGTTGAAATGCCACTACTGCGGTTATCGCCGGAATAACTATACGAAATGTCCTGCCTGTAACAGTACATCGCTTCTTGTACAAGGATTCGGTACTGAGAAAATTGAAGATGAACTTCAGATATATTTTCCGGAGTTGAAAATCGGACGAATGGATGTTGATGCCATCCGCACTAAAACAGGGCACAACAAAATCATTCATGACTTTGAAGAAGGAAAGTTGCAGGCGATGGTGGGAACTCAAATGGTCACTAAGGGACTGGACTTTGACAAAGTATCGCTTGTAGGAATAATGAGCGCCGACCAACTTATCAATTATGCTGACTTCCGGGCAACAGAGCGCGCCTATCAACTGATGGAACAGGTGGCAGGAAGAGCAGGCAGAAAACACAAACGCGGCAGAGTGGTGATACAAACCAACAATCTGAAATATCCTACACTGCAATTTATCAGCGACTATGATTACGAGTCGTTTTACAAATGGGAAATTGCACACCGCAGCAAGTTTTCGTATCCTCCTTTTACAAGACTGATTAAAGTAACATTGAAACATAAAAACCCGAAAACGCTGAGTGAAGCATCCGGTCAATTGGCAAATGAGTTAAAAGGGCTTCTTGGAAAAAGATTACTCGGTCCTTCAGAGCCGTTTGTATCGCGCATCCAGACTTATCACATAAAAGAGTTGTTACTGAAATTGGAAAAGTCCGGCTCGTTTATTCACGAAGTGAAATGGCATCTCCGCAATGCAGTCAGTAAACTTTTGGAACAGCCGGGGCTTAAATCTTTACGGATAGAGATGGATGTAGATCCATATTAAACTGAGTCAGCTAATTATCTGTTACAGTCTTATTATCAGAAATCCTTTTATATCGTTACATACAGTAGTTTCTGATTCAGACTGATACACAGCGGAACAAGAAACTTTTCCCATGCTTTATATTCTTTGCCACTCATAAAATTTTTACCTAAAACTTTTACCTCCGTATCTCCTGAAAGTGTTCTGTTACCCACTTTTACAAACTGAAATAAAGTATTCGATGAACTGTAACAGAAGTTATCTGAAACTTCAAGTTGTTGAAAATGAAAAACTGCATTCAAATAATTAACTGAATAACCCGCATTCTCTACTGCACGAGCCACCTTCTCTATAGAAACACTTTTACCTTCTTTAAATACTACTTTTCCTGTTGCCTGCTCAAGATTTACTTTTACATCTTCTACAAAATCAAGTTTGCGAAGACTTTTATCTACCGAACGGGTACAAGCCGTGCAAGTTAATCCGCTGATACCTATTTCGGCAGAAATAAATTGGGCGAAAGAATTCTCCCCACTAAACAGAATAACAAGGACAAACAGCGCTTTCAAAATATAATTCATAAGCCCAAAATTAGTTGAAATATCAATCGGGTTGTGCCTATTTTCCGAAGAAGTCTATTATAAAAACTATTATTTGTTCCGTCCACGCCGAGTCACTGCTGCTGTGCCTTGTGCGTGTGCGCAGGACTCGGCGGCATTCAGAGCAGGCAATTAATAAAGTTTTATTACCTTTAATACCATGACCGTAAAGTCGCAGCATACCGGCACTAACCAAACTTACTTCATCACCTTCACCTGCCATAAGTGGATTCCGCTGTTTGACATAACGAACTGTTACAGCTTTATTGAAAATTGGTTTAATCGCTTAATCAGAGAGGGCAATCAAATAATCGGTTATGTCATAATGCCCAATCATCTTCATCTGCTCTTATACCTTCACGAACAAAGCAGAACGGTGGATAAAGTAATTGGGTCTGGAAAAAGATTCATGGCTTATCATATAGTCGGACAACTGAAACAGATGGGGAAGGAAAATATTATACAGGAACTAAGTCAAGGTGTTGAAGCTAATGAAATCGCAAGAGGCAAGCGGCACAATGTTTTCAAAACATCATTTGATGCCAAACCGGTTTACACAAATAAGTTTGCAGAACAGAAGCTGGATTATATTCATCATAATCCGCTACGGGGAAAATGGAGTTTAGCTAAAACACTGGAGGAATACCCCTATTCGTCTGCAAGATTTTATTTTACGGGCGAACAGAGAAGCGTAAAGATTACCCATTACCGTGATGCAGGGATTTTTGAAACGAAAAAGAATGGAACCACACTATAATGATACAGAACATCCAATCCACCGCCGAGTCCTGTGCGCACGCACAAGCCACCGCAGCAGTGACTCGGCGTGGACGGACAAGTGAAAAACACTTGCGCCAGCGGGTAAACTCTCCGCCGCTGTCAGGTCTCCTGACCGACAGCTAAAATAGTTTAGCTTCATTTTATTTTTTGGGCGATAAGATGAGGTGGAAGTTCTTAACTCATGTTAGAGAATAAATGGAGTTGTCGGTTAAACGGCTTGTCGGTCAGGAGACCTGACAAGGGCAGAGCTTTACCAACAAGGGCGTAAAATATCCTTGGCACATCACTGGCTGATTTTGCACGGGCGATATATCTGTCTGGCACGAAATCCTAAATGTGAGGAGTGCGGACTACGGGATCTCTGTAAGTATTATCAGAAGAGTTTGCCAAAAATTAAGATGAAGAAAATTGCTAATAGTTGACTTACTGTAGCAGAAGAATGTTTATTCCAGTGAAAGTTATATGTAGTGCGCCTCATTATAAAAAATGAATTTTGATTGGTGGAATGAACTGTGTTGCAATTTCGTCGCTGAGTTCTTTTCGGCTCAAAGTATTGCGGAGTAACTCGGCAGGAATGAATGCGAAGTGAAGCGCAAGTGAAAAACACTTGCGCCAGCGGGGAAAGAGATTTTACCTCCGGCTTACCCTAATCTGCGCAATCTTTAACCTTGAATTATGAAAGAAGTCTATTTTCTTTTTCGTCTAAACTTTTTGTATTGGAATGACTTAGGGAGAGTATTGTCAACGATTGCAATGTTACTGTTACGCAAAACTTGCTCAATTAACTCGGCTTTACAGTCGAGCTGCATTGCCAAATCA
Source organism: uncultured Bifidobacteriaceae bacterium (assembly GCA_964424455.1). Taxonomy (GTDB): domain Bacteria; phylum Bacteroidota; class Bacteroidia; order Chitinophagales; family UBA10324; genus CAYRJA01. The sequence goes on along the minus strand of CAYRJA010000013.1, from coordinate 31,716 downwards.
GCAACAGAAACTCCTTTCAAATAACGATTTTGAATTGTTGTCTTGTCTGATTCTGCCAAAGTTCTTACACGAACTTTTGTAATTGTCGTGCCTGATGTTGTCTGTTGCGTTTGTTGTTCTTCTTTATAATCTGGAATTAGTTCTTGGTAAGAGTTAAGAACTTTAAGTAAATCACTCAAAAGTGTTGGATTAATTTTTATTACTCGTTTGTTGATTGTCTCTTCATCCTGAATTACCTGCAAAATTTGAATGTATTGTTTGCTGCTACTGTGCTTAACTAAGTCAATGATAAATGTGCTTTTCTCAAATTCAAGTAAAGTTGTTTTCAGAATTTCCTCCATATTGTTTAATTAATTTGAGGTTTCTTATAATTTTTTCAAGAAAATTTCAAGTTAGCACTGTCGCTACAGTCTTGCATCCAACTCGTAAATATACACAACACCTCTAACCATCAAAACACGTTACTCGCACAAAAATTCCTTTGCCAAGATAATGATCTCCTATGACGAAACAGGAAGTACATTATCAATAGCATTACATTAGGTATTATTAAAAACAAAACAGTCAGATTCTCTATAACAAGAATCTGACTGTTTATCAGAATAGTATATGCTATGCTAACGGCGGCTGCAAATTTTCCGTACCCGCCGAGTTACTCCGCAGTGTTTGGAGCGGGGCGAGAACTCGGCGGCAGAGTTGTAACTCAGTTTGTTAATTGCTTATTTTTACCGCTGCTGCTTTCACGGTCATGAAGTTAAAGGTAATGAAAACCTGTTATCTTCTTTGCCGCCCTGAATGCCGCCGAGTCCTGCTCACACGCACAAGACACAGCAGCAGTGACTCAGTGGGTACAGAAATTTCACATATATATTTCTTCTGCCTCTATGGAGTTACAATTTAAACAGAGGGTGGGAGATTGTTTTTGCTTTTTTTGCGTTGGATTGTGTATAGGAAAAAAGCAAATAAAACAGTCAGACCCTCTATAACAAGAATCTGACTGTTTATCAGAATAGTATATGCTATGCTAACGGCGGCTGCAAATTCGGTTTCCAGTCAATACCTCTTTGCGGAGAAGCCGGTTGTGCAGCAGTTTCCTTCTTTTCTTCTGCCGGATTTTCTTCCGGTTTCGTTTCAGTATGAATAATGTGACCTTTTATTTCCCATGGTCGCTTTCCGATAATTCTTTCCAAATCCTGCTGGAATAATACTTCTTTCTTCAGCAGTTCCTGCGCAAGCGCCTCCAATTCATTTCGTTTTTCCTGTAACAGCGCCTTCGTTCTTATGTAAGATTGTTCTACAAAACTTCTGACTTCTTCATCAATCAGGCGAGCGGTTTCTTCTGAATATGGCTTGGTGAACCCGTATTCATTTTGTGAATCGTTAAAAGAGATGTTTCCGATTCTGGGATTCATTCCATAAATCGTTACCATAGCATAACACATCTTGGTAATTTTCTCCAAATCATTCTGTGCGCCTGTAGATATTCTCCCGAATACAATTTCTTCCGCCGCACGACCGCCTAATGTCATGCAGATAATGTCTTTCATCTGGTCAACAGTATAGAGAAATTGTTCCTTAGGCATATACTGCGCATAACCCAATGCCGCCACACCTCGTGGAATGATGCTGACTTTTACTAACGGGTCTGCATGTTCAAGAAACCAACCACAGATAGCATGACCGGCTTCGTGATAAGCCACAATTCTTTTCTCGTCTTCAGAAATGATTTTGTTTTTCTTTTCCAATCCTCCTATTACACGGTCCACTGCATCCTGGAAATCTGCCATCTCTACTTCTTTCTTTCCGCGACGGGCAGCAATCAGCGCCGCTTCGTTGCATACATTGGCAATATCTGCTCCTGCAAAGCCGGGAGTCTGCGAAGCCAAACGCGCAGCATCAATTTCCTTAGAAGTTTTTATATGCTTCATGTGTACTTTGAAAATCTGCTCACGACCAATCAGGTCAGGTTTGTCTATACTGATTTGCCTGTCAAATCTTCCGGGGCGAAGCAATGCTGTATCCAGCACATCGGGGCGGTTGGTGGCTGCAATAATGATAACTCCTGAATCCGTTCCGAAGCCATCCATTTCTACCAACAACGCATTTAGAGTATTTTCTCTTTCATCATTTCCGCCTTGTACAACATTTCTTCCACGCGCTCTGCCGATAGCATCTATTTCATCAATAAATATTACACACGGCGCTTTTTCTCTTGCCTGACGGAATAGGTCACGAACTCGGGATGCTCCGATTCCTACAAACAGTTCAACGAAATCTGAGCCGCTGATGGAGAAGAACGGAACATTGGCTTCTCCTGCCATTGCTTTTGCCAGCAAAGTTTTTCCGGTTCCGGGAGGACCTACCAGTAGCGCTCCTTTAGGAATTTTTCCGCCAAGTGAAGTATATTTTTTAGGATTCTTCAGGAAGTCAACTATTTCCATCACTTCTTCTTTCGCTTCATCTAATCCTGCCACATCATTGAATGTAACATTCACTTTTGTGCCCTTTTCAAATAAGGTTGCTTTTGATTTTCCGAAATTGAAAATCTGTCCGCCGCCGGGACCCATTCCACCTGCCACTCGGCGCATTACAAAGAGCCACAAAGCAATGATTATGATAATTGGAAGAATCCATCCAAGTGTATCGCCCCAGCTTGTACGCTCATGCACTTCCTGCGGAACCTGCTGTGCTGCTTCAAAATTTTGTGTAGCTGCATCCCACTTTCTGGAGAAATCATCCACACTGAGAACATTGAATCTGTAATGAGGTCCGGGATTTACTGTATTAAAGTTTGTATGTGCTACATCTTTAAACTCCGGTAGCTTGAGTGAATCTTTCTTTATATAAACTTCTACATACTTGCCATTGATAACATCCACCTTTTCTACTTCATGCTTCTGCAGCATGGTCTGATTAAACTCTTCCCAACTGATTTGCTTAGGGGCATTTGCAAACGGGAAAAACTGAATACCAATCAGCACTACAGCGATAAGCGCATATATCCAATAGATATTAAAGCGTGGCGGCTTAGGTATATTAATCTTTCTTCCGGTGTTGTCGTTCTGTTCGTTATTTTCCATTTCTTCGATTATCTCTTGTAACTTGTTTTGTTATAAATTAATTCAATCGTTAATGTGTAACACTGCTCCGTCATTCCATAGTTCTTCCAACTGATAATACTTTCTTGCGGGTTTATGAAACACATGAACTACAACATTCACATAGTCAAGCAAAACCCACTCCAATTCATTGAACCCTTCTTTGTGCCAGGGCTTCTCACCTGCCTTTTTCATGGTTTCTTCCATCACATGATCGGCAATCGCTTTTACCTGTGTAGTATTATCCGCATCGCAGATTATAAAATAGTCGGTTATTGTATCTGAAATATTTCGCAAATCAATGCAAATAATATTTTCTCCTTTCTTATCCTGAATGCTTTGTATAATTACATCATTTAGAGATAGTGTTGCCGCCTTTTTAGCCGGCTTGCGTTTAGTAGCTCTCAAATTCGTTCGCGAGTTGATGTTTTGACAAAATTAAACAATATATTGACAGTGCCATCATTCAACACATTGTTCATTGGTAAAATTTATTACCACTTTGATGAAATCCCTTCCACTAATGAGTATGCTGCTCATCTGCTTAATACCGATAACGCCATTGAAGGCACTCTTGTTGTGGCATCGGCTCAGTCAAAAGGTCGCGGCTATGCAGGCAATAGCTGGGAAAGTGAAAAAGGAAAGAATCTGCTTTTCAGTATTGTACTGAAACCAACCTTTCTTTTAGCTCGACAGCAATTTTATCTCAATGAACTAATAACTCTCGGACTTTTTGACACCCTGCAACCCAAACTCGGAAGCAGTTTAAAAATTAAATGGCCCAATGATGTTTTTTATAAAGACGAAAAGGTTGCCGGAATATTGATTGAAAATTCGCTGAGTGGAAATTTTATTCAACATTCAATTATAGGAATAGGATTAAATGTGAATCAGACAAAATTTTCTGAGAAGATAAAAAACATCAGTTCACTGAAAAAGATTACAAAACAAGAATGGGATTTGGAAGAACTGCTTGCATCCATTTGTAAGAATATTGAAACACGATACCTGCAATTAAAAAACAATCAGCTTCAAACTTTGCAGCAGGATTATATGAATGCTCTTTACCGCGCTGATGAAGAGCACTGGTACAGAAAAGACGGAAAAAAATTCAAAGCGAAAATTACCGGATTGAACCCTGAAGGAAAACTGATGCTTGCCACCGGTAAAGCATGGGATGCTTATGGATTTAAAGAAGTGGAATTTGTACTATGAATTTCTGATTCACACTACACAATTACCGGATTCTGTTCCAGAAAGCTACTATCCGTTAAAACAAATTACTGTTTTAACATCTTCTGAATGTATTCTCCTTCTTTAGTTTCAATTATCAGGAAATAGATTCCTTTATGTAAGGAAGATGTATTTATTTCCAACAGTTTATTCTTCTGATTTTTAAAATCCTCACTTAATGTCAGTCTGCCCAGTACATCATAAATTCTTACTGTAATGATTTCAACCCCTGTGTTCTTAATGTGAATGTAAGAATTGAACGGGTCAGGATAAATATTCAAGTTATTGTTTGCCTCAACATTTGATATGCCTACTGCTCCAATAATTATATCCTGACTGATGGTAAATGAGCAATTGGAACCATTGTAAACTGTTAGAGAAACTTTGAAAGTATCATTTTTAGCAAAGGTGTGGCTTGGATTGGGGTCATTACTTTTTGTTCCATCACCAAAATCCCACTCAAATACTGTTACATCGCCGGAGCTTCCTGAAGAATTAAAATCCACTGTTAAACCTGAAACGCTGTAAGTGAAATTAGCTACCGGTGTCGGCTTAACAACTATCTCATGGAAAGCAGAAGTATCGCTGCAGCTTCCATTGACTGAATAAACTCTGTAATAAGTGGTTTGCGCAGGAATGTTCATGTAATCAGAGGAAGTGGCTGCGGAGATATTCAGAAAATTTCCTTGTCCGGGTGAGGATTGCCACTGAATATTTCCTGTATGACCTGTAACATTTAATATAGCCGGAGTGCCTGAACAAATTGTATCGCGTAATGCGGTAATTACTCCTGCCTCCGGTTTAGGTGTTACAGTTATGATAGCCGGTGTGGATGTTGCCGGTGAACCGGATGCACACGGAAGAGCAGAGGTCATTTCACAAGTGACGGTATCGCTATTGGAAAGAGTTGAACTGGAAAATATATCTGAATTAGTTCCTGAGTTAACTCCGTTCACTTTCCATTGAAAAAGCGGAGGGTTTCCGCCATTCACAGGAAGAGCTGTAAAATGTACCAATGTTCCCTCACAAATGGTGGTAGTTGAAGTGGAAATACTGACGGAAGCCGGAACCGATCCGCCGCTGCTGGTAACTATAGCCGATGAGTTGGCGCTGCATCCTCCTGCATCGGTAACTGTTACAATATAAGTTCCTGCTGCAAGTCCCGTCGCCTGTGGTGTGTTCTGTGCAGGAGTTGTTCCCCATGAATAAGTAAATGGGGAAGTGCCTCCGGTTGCAATAACAGATGCCGTTCCATTATCTAATCCGCAAGTTGCATCGGTGGAGGAAGTATTTAAACTGAGTTGTGTAGGAGAACCTATGTTGACAGATGCTGAATTGGTGCTGCCCGATGCATCGGTAACTGTTACAGAATAGGTTCCTGCACACAGACCTGTTGCAGTAGCTGTTGTTTGAACGGGTCCGGTACTCCACAGGTACGAAAAAGGTGATTTACCACTTGTGATTGTAACTGTGGCAGTACCACTGCAAGGCAAACTACACAGTATGGGAGTAGTATTTATATTAACTGATAAAACTGTGTTACAAAAATCAATAACATTCCAGACAACTAATGAATTAATGTCTGTCACAGTCCGGGAAGCACCGCCTGCATTACCCGACGAGCCGGTCATAGCTTGTGTTCCTGCCACTGGTATCATATCTCCGATAGAAGATGTAGTGTTACAGTTATTAATTGCCGCATCAAATTTTACAAAATGAATTTCCTGATCTCCGCCGCCGCCGGTGTTATCTGCCAGATAGCCCGCAACAGCAAAGCCGCCATCAGAGGTTTGCACAATGGCGTATCCTTCATTTGAATCCGGATATTTCTTTGGTGTACCGAGCCAATCGCCATAAAGTGTAGTGCCGAAAGTTTTATTCCAGAGTGCATCTCCGTTGCTGTCAAATTTTACCATATACTGTTCGCGTAATCCAAGAGTAGGGTGTGACATTCCGCCGATTACTGCAAAAGCATTATCCGAAGTAGAAATGATTTGTCTGGGTTGATTATCATTGGTTGGCGAGCCAAAGCATTTTACCCACACTACCGAACCATCGCCATCTAACTTAACTAATCCATATTTCCAGTTAAAACCGCTGGATGGGTTTTTCTTTGCAAACTCTCCTGTCATTACATACCCTCCATCGCTTGACTTTGTAATTGATCTGCCATAATCAAAGCCGTATATTCCTGAAAAAGGATCACGAACTACAGAACCCCATACAAAATTGCCTGTTGCATCAACTTTCACTGCATAGAAATCTGTTGAAGAAGTGGCAACAACACCTGTGTACCAATAGGTATTTCCGCAAAGAACATATCCTCCTCCATGTGCTTCAGTCAATGAATAGGCATTGTCTGCAACAGAATTTGCGCCTGCGAGTTGTCCGACTTTTTTGTCCCAATCAAAACTTCCGTCTGCTTTCAATTTTACCAGATACATGTCTTGTCCGTTTACATTCGTATTGCCTGCAATAGCATATCCTCCATCAGATGTTTGAATAATTTGTTCTCCCTGTTCATTTCCTGCTACCGTTCCAACCGCACGCGTCCATTGCATTACACCGTTTTTATCTAACTTTATTACATAGACATCTCCTGCGTTTCCGAATGAATTTGTCCATCCGGCAGCGGCAAAGCCACCATCATTTGTCAGGATAATGGAATGAACATAATCATCTGCTGCGCCGCCAACGAGGCGAGTCCATTGTGTAACACCCTTTTTATCAATCTTGGTAAAGAAAGCATCCTTGCCTCCTGCTCCTGATTTTGTTTCGCCGGCAATAACATATCCGCTGTCGGGCGTTTGTACTAATGTTCGTCCCTGATCATCTAATGTGCCGCCAATTGCAAGACAAAGCTGGCTTTGTGCCATCAGATGTGATGAGAAAAAAATGAAGTAAAAAAACAGAGTGATTGAAATTGAATTTCTCATGTGGGTTGAGCTTGTTTTTAAGATTTAGTTTTAAAAAATTTCGCCAATATACTTATATATATACCATATTAGCAATATTTTATTTTGTTGAAATAAAACTGTGTGATTTCTGATTTGTCCCCTATGAATCTTAATCCGAAATCTCTTCAGACGGTCAGGATATATATTCAAGAACGAACGGATTCGTCTGTTTCTCCTTTCCTATAGTTGTAACACCTCCGTGTCCTGAAAATATTTTTGTTTCATTGGGGAGTGGTAAGAGTTTGTTGGTAATGCTTTTCATCAGTGTTTCGTAATCGCCGCCGGGTAAATCGTAACGACCAATGCTTCCGTGAAACAGAACATCTCCTGAAATCAGTATTTTTTCTTTTTCATTGTAGAACGAAATGCTTCCGGGAGAATGGCCGGGAGTGAAGATTACTTTCAGTTTTGTGTTACCAAAAGTTACTTCATCACCTTCTTCCAATAATTTGTCGGGTTCAGGTGAGGGCTCCATAAAAATTCCATACATGCGACCGACTTCGGGCGATGCGTGTAAGACTTTTAACTCTTGCTCATTCATCAGAAAGGGGATGTTGAATTTGTCTTTTATAAACTTGTTACCGAGACAATGGTCAATATGGCTGTGGGTATTGAGCAGCAGAACGGGTTGAAGTTTTTGAGAAGTAATGAATGAAATCAACTCTTCTTTTTCTTCGGGAGAATAGCATCCAGGGTCAATAATGATGCACTGTTTGGTATCGTCATACAGTATATAAGTGTTTTCCTGAAAGGGATTGAATGTGAAGAAGTGGAGTTGCAAAGGGAACTGTTTTTGTCGGTTGCAAAGATACTTTATATGAAAGAATCCGTTAAAGGTCGGATTTATTACTTTTGTAATTCAATGCGGATGGTGAGAATAATTTTTCTTTTATTAACTGTTACAGTTTTAAGTTTAAGTCTGCGGGCACAAACTACACAGGAAGAGTTTGGGCAAAACCGGGTGCAGTACAAAGATTTTATCTGGTCGTATTATCAGAGTGAACGGTTTGCAGTTTATTTTTATTTAGGCGGACAGGAACTGGGCAAGTTTACCATTATAGCTGCGGAGAGAGAGTTGGACAGCGTAGAAGACAAGCTCGAATATAAACTAAGTGATAAGGTGGATATTCTGGTTTATAACAATCTCAGCGACCTGAAGCAAAGTAATATCGGGTACGGGGTGGAATCGAACAACACGGGCGGCACTACGAAAATTATCGGAAACAAAATGTTTATATATTTTGACGGTAACCATCATCATCTTCTGAAACAAATTCGCGAAGGTGTTGCTAAAATTTGTCTTGAGAGTATGATGTACGGTGGCAATATTCAGGAAGTGTTACAGAATGCGGTTTTGCTGAATCTGCCTGATTGGTACACGGAAGGACTTGCGTCCTACGTCAGTGAATCGTGGAGCGCTGAATTGGATAACCGTTTGCGTGACGGAATTTTATCAGGTAAATACAAGAAGTTCAGTCGTCTTTCGGGCGCTGATGCAAAATTTGCAGGTCAGTCTGTTTGGTACTACATTGCTCAGAACTACGGAGCATCGGCAATTCCGAATGTACTTTATCTCACGCGTATTAACCGCAGTACTGAAAGCGGTTTTTCATTTGTACTTGGGAAATCATTGCGTCAGGTATTGAAGGAATGGTATCAGTATTACTTCGATATTTATACTAAAGAGCAAGCGGGCAAGACTAATCCGCCGGATACTGATGAAGCTCTCCTGAAAATGAAAAAGGGAATTGTTTACAATCAATTCCGACTGAATACTATGGCAGATAAAGTTGCTTATGTGAGTAACGATATTGGGAAGTATAAAGTGAAAATGAAAAGTTTTGATAAGAACAAGTACAAAACTTTATTGAGAGGCGGATTTAAGAATGTGACACAGCCGATTGATTATTCTTATCCGCTGCTTGCATGGGATCCTACGGGAACGAAGCTGGCTATGGTGTTTGAGAAAAGAAATAAAATTTATATCCGGCTTTATGATACGGAGGAGAAAAAGTCAGAGACAAAATTGATTGCGAACTTTCAGAAAATTCTGTCTATCTCTTTTGGTGGCGATTCCCGGACGCTGATACTTTCCGCTGTAAACAGGGGGCAGAGTGATGTTTATGTAATGAATATTGCCTCTTACAAAGTGGAGCAAATCACCAATGACTTTTGGGATGATCTGAATCCTCACTGGGTAAAACTTTCTAACCGTGATATAATTCTCTGGTCATCTAACCGGATTGATGATACTTTACACAAACAGCAACTGGATACGATTCTGCCTACGGGAAAATTTGATTTATTTTTTTATAATACAAAAACAAAGAATAAAATTGTAACACGCGTATCTAATACTTCTTATGCCAACGAATCTAATCCGATTGCTTACAACAATAATTTCTTTGCTTACATCAGCGACCGCAATGGTATTAAGAACCGTTATATAGCTTATATTGACAGTGTATTTGACCATTATGACCATTACTACTATTTCCCAGATTCAACGGTACTGAATCCTAAGTATAATATTGATTCGCTGATTGCGGCTCGGGTGTTATCACCGGATTCGACAAAGGAGATTCCTGTGTTTCGGGATGTGGCGCATACTTACACTAACACAAACTATAGTTCGGGAATTATGGAGCAGGAAACTGCTTTGAAAGCGGGTTATATAGGAGAATTACTTCTGAAAGACGGCAAGTATTTCTTTTACAAAACAAAAGTTCAGAAAGAAATTAATCTGGCAACAGTTCCATTGCTGAATAATACCTCGTATGGAAATTTGCAGAAGAAAGCGAACCAGCCTGTTGTTTCTTCTCCGCAAATTACTCTGACCGATTCGCTGAAATCAGATTCGAGTAAGATGGTGAAATCTCTTTTTCAATCTGAATTTTCCGATCCTGCAAATGAAATTTTTCCGATTGAAACAGAAGAAGAAAATTTTACTTCACTCAGTAAACAAAACCGTATTAAGTTTTCAAAAATTCTGCCTTATGTCACCAAGTTTTCAACTACTTATGTGGTGAGTCAGTTTGATAACAGTTTAATTGTAAACCGATACCAGAGTTTTGCGAGTAACGGAGGTCAGTTTGTTAATCCGAATCTGAATGCGTTTATCCGAGTAGGCACGGCAGATTTGTTTGAAGATTATCGTGTTACAGGAGGATTCAGGATGCCTACCAATCTGAACTGGAACACAGAATACTTTATTTCATTTGAGGATTTGAAGCATCGTCTTGATAAGCGTTATACTTTCTATCGCAAAACAGACAACCGCAGCTACGATGCTTCGCCTGTGTGGATTTATCCTGTAAATGCAAAAGCAAAAACAAGTTATGCGGAAGCGGCACTCCGCTATCCGCTGGATTATACAAAGAGCTTGCGCGGGATTTTTTCTTATCGCAATGAAAAGGTAGTATTTCTTGCTACCGATATTTTTAGTTTAGATCTGAAGGATTACAATGAAAACTGGGTATCATTCCGTGGAGAATATGTTTTTGACAATACCATAAAAGTTCAAACAAATATTCTGAACGGAACACGGTACAAAATTTACGGAGACATTCAGCGGTTGATTGCTGATAAGGGTCCGATGCTGTTTGCCGCAGGTGTTGATGCGCGCTATTATCAGAAGATACACCGGAACATAGTTTGGGCAACACGCTTCAATGCAGCCACCTCATGGGGCAGTGGGAAAATAGTTTATTATCTGGGTGGAGTGGAAAATCAATTGCTACCATCGCCGTCTTTCAACACTCAGACAACCGTGTCGCAAGATGCCGGTTATGCGTTTCAAACTTTAGCAACCAATGTTCGCGGGTTTACTCAAAATGCACGTAACGGAAATACAGTAGCGCTGGTGAATACTGAAATCCGATTTCCCGTGTTTTCTTACTTCATTAACACACCTATCCGCTCCGAATTTATCCGGAACTTTCAGATTAGCTGGTTTGGCGATGTCGGAAGCGCATGGCAAGGGCTGTCGCCTTACAGTCAGGATAATCCGTTTAACACTACAGTTATTACACAGGGACCTGTTACAGTAAAGGTGAATTATTTCCGGCAGCCGGTAATTATTGGCTATGGTATGGGCATCCACACAACCTTTCTCGGCTACTTTGTCCGTTTGGATTATGCCCGTGGATTCGATAGCGGCATTTTCAGTAAGCCGCTTTTGGTTCTGTCTCTTGGAACAGATTTTTAGTTACTGCTTAATAAAATATACTGTAACAAAGCGACTGTTACATTTGCCGGCATGATTAAAAATTTCAGAGCGCATCTGTTCTTATTTATTGCCAACCTGATTTATGGGATAAGTTTTGTTGTCGCAAAAGATGTAACACCTCATTATATCAAACCTTATGGAGCGGTATTGATTCGCGTAACTGTTTCGCTTGCATTGTTTTTTGCCTGTCAGAAAGCGTTTATAAGAGAGAGAATACAAAGGCAGGATATATTACTGCTCATCCTATGTGGAGTATTTGGTATTACGATTAATCAATTGATGTTCTTTAAAGGAATATCGTTAGCTGCGCCGATAAATGCAGCGCTGATTATGACTACTACGCCAATATTAGTGTTACTGCTCTCCGGCTTGTTTCATGATGAAAGAATTACCACCATGAAAATTGCGGGTATTTTAATTGGTCTGTGTGGCGCACTAATAATTATATCTTTTGGGAAAGAAGTTTCGTTTTCATCAGATGAATTATTAGGTGATGTATTTATTTTTCTTAATGCTACTTCTTATGCTGTATATCTGGTTATAGTTAAACCGCTGATGAAAAAATATCATCCGCTTACCGTTATTCTCTGGGGCTTCTTTTTCGGGTGGATATTAACCATTCCTTTCAGTTGGAATGAGTTTCATTCAGTGGACTGGAGCGCTTTAACAACGGTTATCTGGTTTGAGCTTGCGTTCATAGTTATAGCCACTACTTTCCTTGCTTATCTGCTGAATATTTATGGATTGCGGGATGCTTCTCCATCGGTGGTTGGAATTTATATTTATATGCAGCCGGCTGTTGCCACTTTTGTGGCAGTACTTCTTGGCAGAGATGAAATAAATATTTACAAAGCCGTTGCTACATTACTGATTTTTACCGGAGTGTATCTGGCAAGCCGAAAACAAGAGTGAGATTTATTTTTGCCCATTCCCCTCTGTAATTGTAATTTTAACGCTTTCTTTTACAGTATTTTAAGCGCCGATTTTTCAGAGACAAGAAATTTAATTTTAAGTGAGTAAATACAACGACAACTACCAACTGCTGATTCAGAAGCTGGATGCATTTGTACGCAAGTACTATATCAATCAGCTTTTGCGTGGCTCCATTTATGCGGGTAGTATTCTGATTGCAGCATTTCTGCTGGCAAGTGTGTCTGAGTATTTTTTGTACTTTTCTGTTACAGTTCGTACCATTTTATTCTGGGCTCTTATTGGTGGGAGTATTTTTGTATTGGCTCGGTGGGTAATCCTTCCGCTGATTCACTACTACAAACTCGGTAAAGTTATTTCTCATGCACAGGCGGCACAAATTATAGGAGTGCATTTTTCAAATGTACAGGACAGGTTATTAAACATTCTTCAACTGCGTGAACAGTTAGACTCTGTTACAGATACTTCGCTGATTGAAGCAAGTATTAATCAAAAGGCGGAAACGCTTCGTCCTGTTCCGTTTACCCATGCTATTAACCTGTCAGTGAACAGGCGCTACCTGAAGTTTCTGATTCCTCCGGCGTTAATTTTTGTACTTCTTCTGTTTTCTGCCCCCAACATTATTAAAGACAGCGCTATCCGGCTGTTACACCACGATACTTACTTTGAGAAGAAAGCGCCATTTCAGTTTACTGTAACAAATAAAAATTTAACTGCTCTTCAATATCAGGACTTTGATTTGGATATAAAGGTTGCCGGTAATATGCTGCCTAATGAGGCATTCATAAACATAGACGGCTATCCATACAAGCTCACTAAAAAATCGCCGTCTGAATTTTCATACCGTATTCCAAAACTTCAGAAGAGCATAGACTTTAATTTTTCAGCAAATGGTTTTGACTCAAAGAAATTTCATTTGGAAGTTTTGCCTAAGCCGTTGATTATAAAGTTTGAAACAAAACTGAACTATCCTTCTTACACCGGAAAGAAAAATGAAACGCTGACTAACATTGGCGACCTGAGTGTTCCGCAAGGCACAAAAATCAACTGGGAATTTTTTACACAAAACACTAAGCAGGTTTCCATACGGATTGATAATAAAATACAAAATGTACCACCTGCGGGTAATGAGCTTTTCTCTTTTGCTCAGCAGGTTGTTAAAGACAAACCTTACACCATTTTTGTTTCAGGAGAGAAGACAAACAATGCAGATTCAATCAACTACTCAATCACTGTTGTTCCGGATATGTATCCGTCCATATCCGTAAATGGAATGCAGGATAGCGCCAACAGGAAATACCTGTATTTTGCCGGGGAAGCAGGAGATGACTACGGACTGAAAAAACTTGAACTCAAACATCGCATAACCGGAGAAAATGAAGATACAGATAATAAAAATTTTACTGTAACACCTGTTTCCATAGAACAGCAAAAGCAAGTTAAGTTCACGCAGTTCTGGGATTTGAACACGCTGAACCTGAAACCCGGAGATAAGTTAGATTATTACTTTGAAGTTTGGGACAATGACGGAGTAAACGGCAGTAAGTCATCGCGTACGCAAACCATGTCTTACCGGATGCCCACAGCAAAAGAAATGGAAAAGCAGCAGAGCGAGAATAATAAAGACATAAAGAAAGATTTGGAATCTGCTATAAAAGATGCACAGCAATTGTCGAAGCAATTTGATGATTTACAGAATAATCTTTTGCAGAAAAAGGAATTAAACTGGGAAGACAAAAAGAAAATTCAGGATTTACTTGACCGGCAAAAGGAAGTTCAGTCCAAGATTGAAAATGTGCAGAATAAGTTCAATGACAACTTACAGCAGCAACAAGATTTTCAAAAACAAAGTCAGGATATTCTTGACAAGCAAAAACAGTTGCAGGATTTAGCCAATCAGTTACTTACTCCTGAAATGAAGGAGATGATAGACAAGCTTCAAAAGATGCTCGAACAACTGAACAAGGACAATGCGCTTGACCAGTTGAAAGATCAGAAACTGAACAATGATCAGATGCAGAAGGAAATGGACAGAATGTTATCCCTTTTCAAAAAGCTGGAAATGGAACAGAAGTTTAATGCAACAAAGGATAAGCTGGATTCGCTTGCAAGCAAACAAGAAGCGCTGAGCAAAGAAACAGAAGACAAAAAGAATACAGATAAAACTGACGAACTGAATAAGAAGCAAGAGGAAATTAATAAGCAGTTTGATGATTTGAAAAGGGATTTGCAGGATTTGGATAAGATGAATAAAGAATTAGAAGATCCTGAAGATTTACCTGATACAAAGCAAGATCAGCAAGACATTGATAAAGAATTGCAAAACAGCTCCGATCAGCTTCAGAAAAAAAATAACAGCAAAGCCAGCCAAAGCCAGAAGAATGCAGCAAAGAAGATGAAAGATATGGCAAATAAAATGGGTGAGGCGATGGATGCAGCTCAAATGCAGGGACTGGAATTGGATATGCAGGCATTGCGGCAAATTCTGAAAAATCTAATCAAAACATCTTTTGACCAGGAAGATTTACTGAACAGCAGCAAACTGATAAACATTTACAATCCCAAGTATCTGCAACTGATGAAAGACCAGCATACGCTTAGTGATAATATTGCGATGATTGAAGACAGCATACAGGCATTAAGCAAGCGTGTTTTTCAGATTAAGAGTTATGCCGATAAACAGATAAAAGACATCAATAAAAATCTGGATGACGGAATCAATTATCTTGAACAACGGCAGCCGAGAATTGCTGCATCCAATCAGCAATTAGTGATGATGGGATTAAATAATCTTGCACTGATGTTTGATGAAGTGTTACAGCAAATGCAGCAAGAGATGGATTCAAAAAGCGGAAAACCGGGTAGCGGTATGTGTAACAAGCCCGGCGGCATGGGCAAAAAACCCAGCATGAGCAACCTCTCCAAAATGCAGAAGCAACTGAACGACAAAATGAATGAACTGGGCGAGCAGATAAAAAATGGACAAAAGCCGGGTCAGAAACCCGGACAGCAAGGACAAATGAGCAGTCAGCAAGCGGCGCAATTGGCAGCACAGCAAGCGGCTATACGCGATGCCCTTCGTCAGTTAAGTGACCAGCTAAATAAAGACGGGAAAGGTTCACTCGGAAATTTAGAGCAGTTGCAAAAGCAAATGGAAGAAACCGAAAAACAATTAGTGAACAAGCAGTTAAATACGGAAACATTAAAGCGTCAGCAAGACATATTAACTAAGTTGCTGGAAGCCGAAAAATCCGAACGCGAACGCGATCAGGATAATACACGGCAATCAACTTCCGGGCAAGATATTGTTCATACTGTTCCACCGTCTATTGAAGAATATCTAAAGAAGAAACAGGCAGAGATTGAACTATATAAAACCGTTCCTCCAAACCTGAAACCATTCTACAAAAATTTAGTGGAAGAGTATTACAAATCCATTAATCAGTAATCACAAAGAGTTGGTTATAAAATCAGTTAGAATTATTGTAAACAACTTTTATATTTGTGCGGATGCTTACACAGATTCAATCCCGTGAAATATTGTTTCCTACTTCTCATGAAAGCATGATGAAGGCAGAAGCGCTGATTGACCAAATTGCAGATGATGCACAACTGGGCGACGAGTTGCGTGGCAATATGCATGTTGCGGTGTTTGAAGCCATTCGTAATGCAATGGACTTTGGCAATAATAAAGACGAGAAGAAGTTTGTGAAAGTAAATATTGAAGGAAAAGATAACGAAATTATTTTCACTGTAAAAGACGAAGGCGCCGGATTTGATTTTAATAATCTTCAGGATCCTACTGCTCCCGAAAATGTAGAGAAGCTTACCGGTCGTGGTATTTTCCTGATGAAGAATCTTGCCGACAAGGTTGAATTTTTCGATGGAGGATCTAAAGTGCAGATTCATTTTAAAGTATAAAGCTCATCAGTGTTTCTAAAACCTTGATGATGTGGCTATCTCCTTTCACTCTCTTGTTCCCTCCTTTTCTTTAAAACAAAAAAAAAAGTTGCGCGAGTGGCTGTGGACTGTTGCCTACTTAGAAAAAAGAGGAATCCGCAACCTTAGTTATATCTTCTGCGATGATGATTACCTATTAAACATCAACAAAGAATTTCTAAAACACAAAACTCTTACTGACATTATCACCTTCGATAATTCTGAAGGAATAAATTTATCCGGAGAAATTTATATATCTATAGAGCGTGTAAAAGAGAACGCAAAAAGATATTCTCCTTCTTTCAGTGATGAGTTGCGTCGCGTAATGGTGCATGGCGTACTTCACCTTTGCGGATACAAGGATAAAAGCAAAAGAGAATCATCTCTTATGCGTAAGAAAGAAAATCAATCACTCCAATACTGGAACGAAATGCTTGGAAAAGAATAGTCCTACTTGGCTATAGTCATTTCATTCATCAACCGGCTTGCTCCTGCGTATTTATTGATGATAAACAGAACATAGCGGATATCAACAGCTATAGTTCGCTTCAATGCAGGGTTAAAATAAAAGTCACCTGTCATTGCCTCGGAATTCCCGTCGAAAGCAATACCGATTAATTCACCATTGGCATTTATAATGGGGCTGCCTGAATTACCTCCGGTAATATCATTATTGGTGATAAAATTAACCGGAACATCTCCGTTGGATTCATACGCTCCAAAATCTTTTTTCATGTACAACTCTTTCAGTTTTGCAGGAACAATAAATTCTTCATCGGTTGGATTTTCTTTCTGCATTACGCCGGTAAGTGTTGTATAGAAATTGTAATGTACAGCATCACGCGGATCGTAATCCATAATTTTACCGTAAGTAAGTCGGATAGTACTGTTTGCATCCGGATAATAATTTTCCTGAGCATTCATCATTCGCAATCCCTGTAAATAAATTCTGCTGTCCGTTTTTACTGCATTGGCAAGTGAAAGAGAAGTCGGAAATTGATTAGCAAATTTTGTGATCTTAACTGCCAATTGGTAGGCGGGATCTTTTTCTAATGTTTTGTAAGAGGGTTTTGCAAGAAATGCTTTCACTTTTGCTTCGGAAGTAAAAATACTTTTTGCAAAAACATCAGCGATATATTGCTTGAGCGCCGCCTCTTCAGAAAGTTTTTTGTATTGAAGAGTGATGTCGGAAATAAATGTTCCCTGTTTATCTTTTGGAACTCCTTTATTAAAGAGCGACAACCACTCATAAGAAACTTCCTGATCCTCGCTTGCTATATAATTTATAAAATGGTCCTGAGTGGTTTGTTGGAGTTTCCCAATTAATTCATCTCGCTTGACTGCATCAACCGGTTCCGTTTTCAACACATCATACAATGCACCGAACTTATTTGAAAAAGAAATTAAATCCAGTACAAGTAACCGGTTTGCATACAAACTCGGTAAATTATTCGGACGATATTCATCATACTTCTTTTTCAGTGAAGGAAGTACCTTAGTATAAATATTTTTCAGTGAATCATTCGTTAAACTGTTTGCCCAATCCGTGAATTTTTTCTCTTCGGCTAATTTCATATTGATAAGTTTGTCCGCCACATCATAGCCGGTTTGACCGAGAAAATATTTCCATGCGTTAGCAATACCTGCATATTGACTGGCTAACTCAATTCTTACCTTAGGATCAGCATCCATATATTTCTTCATGATCTCAAGCTGCTTATCCCACAAGCCCACAAGCGCAGGATAGGTTTCTTTTAAATTCATATCAATGCTATAGCTGGTAAGGTAACGGTTTGTGCGACCCGGAAAACCGATTATCATACTGAAGTCTCCTTTGTTAAATCCTTTGAGTGAAACATTCAGATATTTTTTGGGTTTGTAAGGAACATTCTCTGCACTGTACTCTGCAGGTTTGTTGTTTTTATCTGCGTAAATACGAAAGACAGAAAAATCCCCCGTGTGCCGAGGCCACATCCAGTTGTCTGTATCGCCGCCAAATTTCCCTATACTTGATGGCGGAGCGCCAACCAGACGAATGTCTTTGAATGTTTCAAACACAAACAAATAATATTCAGCGCCCTGAAACATTTCTTTAATATTGGCATTATAGCCATTGCCTTCTGTGGCTTTGGCAACAATATCTTTTGAAATTTTTGCAACTGCTTGTTCACGCGCCTGTCCTTCCAGTCCGGCACATGCCTGTAACACCTGAGATGTAACATCTTCCATACGAACAAGAACTGAAACGAACATACCTGGGTTTGACAATTCATCCTTCATAGTCTGTGCCCAAAAACCATCGTTCAGATAATCGTGTTCAACTGTACTGTGGTTAGCGATAGCTCCATATCCGCAGTGATGATTAGTAAGCACCAATCCTTCTGAAGAAACAATTTCTCCGGTACATCCTCCATTGAACCAAACGATAGCGTCTTTAAGCGAGGGATTTTGTTCATCGTAAATCTGTTCCGGTGTTAGCTGCAATCCGGCAGCACGCATGGCTTCGTAATTTTGCTTTTTGATAAGCGAAAGAAGCCACATGCCTTCATCTGCATGAACTGAATTAATGACAACAAAAAAGAAGAAAGAAAGAGCGAGAATTATTTTTTTCATTGAGCTTTAATTTAAAAAATGATGGCGAATGTAATGAAGTATGAAGAAAAAAAATAAAGCGCGTTTTCAGGGGTGTATGAATAATTGCAGGGATTACTTATGCCGTAGTCATAAGAGCTTGGTAAAAAACCAATACAGAAACTCTGAAGCGTTCCCGAAGGGACGCAACAACCTTCTCGTTCAAGTTATTACCAAGCCTTTACTCCTGCGGAGCAATATAATTGTTGCTGCAAATATTCATACACCCGTTTATATAGATGATTTAGTGTTCCACCTGCCCTGCTTTATCGACATAAAACTATTTTTTTACTGATATTATATTAACTGAATCTGCCACTTATTTTTGTGCCTCCATAAAACAAACCTTATTATATGCTTCAGTTAGAAAACAATAAGTATGAAACCGGAGGAATTGATGTGTTACAGCTTTGTAGAAAATACGACACACCACTTTATGTTTACGATACCGGTGAGATGAAAAAAAAATATGTAGAGTTAGTAAATTCTTTTTCCTACCCTAAACTGAAAATAAAATTCGCCTGCAAAGCGCTGAACAATATCAATGTGATGAAGTTTTTCAGGGAGATTGGTGCAGGGTTGGACTGTGTTTCTATTCAGGAAGTATGGCTGGGGTTGAGAGCAGGTTTTGAACCACAGCAAATTATCTATACACCGAACTGTGTTTCCATGGAAGAAATTGACATGGCAGTGAAGGAAAAGGTGGTAATTAATCTGGATAACATTTCTATTCTTGAACAATTTGGCAACAAGTACGGCTCATCTGTTCCTGTTTGCATCCGCATCAATCCTCATGTAATGGGTGGAGGAAATGAAAAGATTTCCACCGGACATATAGACTCTAAGTTTGGTATTTCCATTTATCAGATGCGTCATGTACAGCGCATTGTGAAAAGTACAAATCTTCATGTTACCGGATTACACATGCACACTGGCAGCGATATTCTGGATATAGATGTTTTTCTTCGCGGAGCCGAAATACTGTTTGAACAAACGCAATATTTTCCTGACCTGAAATTCATTGACATGGGTAGCGGGTTCAAAGTTCCTTACAAACCGGATGATTATAGTACCGATATAAAAGAATTAGGAGAAAAGCTGTCACAGCGATTCAGGGAATTCTGTAACAGTTACGGCAGCGAACCTGAATTGTGGTTTGAACCCGGAAAGTTTTTAGTGAGTGAGTCTGGAATATTTCTGGTAAAAGTAAATGTGCTAAAGCAAACAACTGCAGCAATGTTCATTGGTGTAGATTCAGGATTGAATCATTTAATCCGTCCGATGTTCTACAATTCATATCACCACATTACCAATGTTTCTAATCCCGGAGGAGTTCAGCGCATTTACACCATTGTCGGCTATATCTGCGAAACCGATACTTTCGGGTGGGACAGAAAGCTGAGTGAAGTAAAAGAAGGAGATATACTCGCATTCAGCAACGCAGGCGCTTATGGATTCACCATGTCGAGCAACTACAATTCACGATTTCGACCGGCAGAAGTATTAATTCACGAAGGAAAAGATTATCTGATTCGCAAGCGTGAAACGATAGAAGACATATTAAGAAATCAGGTGGAAGTGCTGTAGTTGTTTATTGCCTTAGACAGAACACAAAGAATAATTTTTAGAAATTGAAAACTTACTTTTGATGTCTTAATTCCTCTCTTATGAAAACCATTGCCATCGGATGCGACCATGCCGGCTATGAATACAAAGAAGCTTTAAAAAAAATGTTGACAGATGAAGGTTATACTGTAACAGATTTTGGCACAAACTCACCGGCTTCAGTTGACTATCCCGACTATGTTCATCCTGTATGCAATGCTGTTGAGCAAGGTAAATCCGAAACCGGCATATTACTTTGCGGAAGCGGTAATGGTGTTTGCATGACAGCGAATAAACATCAGCATATACGAGCCGCTTTGTGCTGGACAAAAGAAATAGTAGAACTTGCCCGTCAGCATAACAATGCCAATGTGTTATGTATTCCTGCGCGATTTACTGCATTAGAACAAGTAAAGGGAATGGTACATACATTTATCAATACTACTTTTGAAGGAGGAAGACACCAAAAGAGAGTAGATAAAATTCCGGTGTAATAGTCTGTTACAGTTTGGTGTTACCATTTTCCTCCAGCGCCGCCACCTCCGAAACTGCCACCTCCGAATCCGCCAAATCCGCCGCCGCCAAAGGAACCTCCTCCGCTACTACCCCCAAATCCGCCGGGAAAAAATACAGGTCCTGTCCAACCGCCGCGACCAATGTAACCACCGCCACCGCGATTTCTATTCCTAATAAGCGACAGAATGATGAGAATAATTATCACAACAATGATAATTGCGCCTACAGAAACATCAGGAGCTGCGTTACTCACATCATTTACAAATTCTCCTGCCGCGAGTTTGATAATTACATCTGTTGCTTCATTCAGACCATCATAATATTTTCCTTCTTTAAATTTCGGAACTATGATATTGTCAACAATACGACGGCAATAAGCATCCGGCAGCGCTCCTTCCATTCCTTTTCCCGGCGCTATAAATACATCACGGGTTTCTTTCGAGACAAGAATAACCACGCCATTGTCCTTATTCTTTCTTCCTACTCCCCACTTGTCGCCAAGTGTATAAGCAAAATGTGCAACCTCATCGCCGCCAAGATTCTTGACTGTTACAATTGCTATCTGAGTACTGGTGCTGTCATCATAAGCGACCAATTTATTTTCAAGCGCTTCCGACTCACTTGCACTCAACATTACTGCAAAGTCATTTACCAGTCGTGGCGGGTTGGGTCTGTCAGGAATTTGTGAAAAGATAAAAGACGAAGTGAAAAGCAACAGTATTATCGCTGCTACTGCCGAATGAAAAAAATAGCTGGCTCTATTATTTAATAATAATCTCATCCGGTAATTCATTCTTATCATCTTCGGAATAAGGAAAATATTGTTTTAGTTTTTCTCCTGTCATTTCTATTCCTTTCTGTAATCCTTCTGCAAACTTCTTCTGGCTAAAGAATTCTTCCATCTGTTTCTTTGCATCATCCCAAAAATAGTTTCCCACTTTTTGATGAATGTGTTCATCACCGATAATAGCAAATCTCCGTTCCTTGTATGCAAGAAAAAAAAGTACTCCGTTCCTGTCTTTTGTCTCATGCATTTTCAGATGATGAAAAAGTGAAGTGGCAATCTCCAATACATCGCCACGACAGTAGGGTTGAATGTAAACCCTTATCTCACCGGATGTTTTTTTCTCCACCTGCTGAATGGCTTGCTTAATTCGTTCTTTTTCAGCCGCCGAGAAAAAATCTTTATTGAACAACATGGATTAATAATTTATCATACTGAACAAAGTAAAGTGTCTGTTACAGTTCTTGGTTTACCTGTTGGGTTTGAAATGTCAATCAGAACTTTACCTCCGGCGCTTTCTCTGCTCCCTGTTGTGCTTTGAAATATCCTTTCTCCGTATAGTTCAGCATATTGGCAAAAATGTTATTCGGAAAACGCTTGATATAACTGTTGTAATCCTGAACGGAGAGGTTAAAGTCGTCGCGCGCTTTGTTAATTCGGTTTTCTGTACCCTCAATCTGTGCCTGAAAGTCGCGGAAAGCATCTGTTGTCTTTAACTGAGGATATTGCTCCATCACCAAGAGCAGCCGGCTGAACGAAGAATTCAGATTATTCTGTGCCTGTTGGAATTTTTCAATAGATTCCGGTGTCAGTTTGGATGGGTCAACTGTAACAGAGGTTGCTTTAGATCGTGCTTCTATTACTGCCTCCAGTGTGGACTTTTCAAATTCTGCAGAACCTTTTACCGTGTTCACCACATTGGTAAACAAGTCAAGGCGACGCTGGTACTGACTCTCCACCTGTGCCCATTTCGACTGAGTATCTTCATTTTTATTTACAAGATTATTCTGGAAACTTTTAAAGGTGCTGTAGATAATAAAGATGATTACTACAATTACTCCAAGTGTGATTAATGTTTTTCTCATATTGATTTATTTTTTGCCAGAACAAACCTAATAGAAATATATATAGGTTGTAATGAAGAATTTATCCGATTGCTTTGTTCAAATCTTCAATTAAATCATCCGCATCTTCCACTCCAACACTCAGACGGATGAGAGAGTCAACCAATCCGTTTTTTATTCGTTCTTCTCTGGGAATGGAAGCATGTGTCATGGTTGCAGGATGACCGATTAAAGATTCCACTCCGCCGAGTGATTCAGCAAGTGAGAATAATTTTGTCCCGCTGAGTACTTTCAGTGCATCTTCTATCTTATCTCCTTTCAGAGTGAAGCTAATCATACCTCCGAATCCGTGCATCTGTGCCTTTGCAATATTATGGTTCGGGTGAGAGGGCAATCCGGGGTAATATACTTTGTCAATTTTCGGATGATTTTGTAAAAAGTCAGCAATCTTCTTTCCGTTTTCACAATGGCGTTCCATACGAAGGTGTAATGTTTTTACTCCGCGTAACACCAGAAAACAATCCTGTGGTCCGGGAACAGCGCCGGCAGAATTCTGAATAAATTTTAACTGTTCATATAGTGAGTCATTGTTGGTAATAACCGCACCCATCACCACATCACTATGACCGCCAAGATATTTCGTAACACTATGCATGACTATATCTGCGCCGAGATCGAGTGGGTTCTGAAGATAAGGCGAGGCAAAAGTGTTGTCAACGCAAACTATTGTTTTATTTGCTTTGGCGATAGCAGCCGCTCCTTTAATATCAATGATATTCATCATCGGATTAGTAGGAGTTTCAATCCAAAGCATCCGCGTATTCTTATTTATATACTTCCCGATATTTTTCACTTCACTCATAGATACAAAGTGAAATTTGATTCCATACTTCTCATAAATCTTTGTGAACAGACGATAACTTCCTCCATACAAATCATTCGTACTGATCACTTCATCTCCCAGTGAAAGCAGTTTCATAATAGCATCTGCTGCACCCATGCCACTGCTGTAACACAGTCCATGCTTTCCATTCTCCAGAGCTGCTAAATTTTTCTGTAAGGCATCGCGGGTAGGATTCTGTGTACGTGCATATTCGTATCCTTTATGTTCACCCGGCGCTGACTGTACATAAGTTGAGGTTTGAAATATCGGAGTCATTATAGCGCCTGTTGACGGATCCGGTTCAACGCCGGCATGTAAAACTTTAGTTGCGAATTTCATTTTCTAAAAAGAGTTTTGGAGAGTGCAAAAGTAGAAATCAGATGCGGAAATAAAGTGATACTTCAACTTAATTTTAAAATCTATTTAATTGTATTTTTGAAACCATGAAACAGCTTTTATTTTTTTTACTTTTTTTTCTGACACTCTCTAATCTGAGAGCAGCACAAAGACCTTCATTGCCACACATACTCCGGGAAAAGGAGTATGATGTTAATTTTTACTACCTTGATTTGAATATTGAAGCTGCCACTCCTGATATATCCGGGAATGTACTGGTTCGTGCAAAATCATTGGTAAACCAGCTTGATACTTTTGCTCTTGAGTTAAGTGATGGCTTTACAGTTGATTCCGTAAAAGCTTCAATAGACAACGGTATTTTTCAATCTGCCGCCGTAATACAAATGGGAATGGAGCTAAATGTGTTACTCCCTTTTACTGCTTCGGTTAATCAATTTATTTCGGTTCGTGTTTACTATCGTGGTCCACTGACTTCTCCCGCAACTACTACCGGCAGCAATCATCGTTTCTCGATGACGTGTCCTTACTATGCCCATACTGTTTTTCCCTGTAAGCAAGATCTTACAGATAAAGCGGATTCTTCCTGGTTTTTTATTACAACAGATGCAAACTCAAAAGGATTATCCAACGGCACTTTAACAAATGTGGTTGATGTTACAGGAAACAAAAAAAGATGGGAATGGAAATCAAAATATCCTATTGATTTTTATCTTATTTCATTTGTGGTGGGTGAGTTCTCAGAGTACACAGAATATTTTCATCCGGAGGAAAGAAGCGATTCCATGCTATTAAAGTATTACGGGTATGACTATCCGAAAGGATATATACCCGGAATTCTAAATGTATTTAGCAAGTTGTTCGGGCTTTATCCTTTCTACAATGAGAAACTTGGAATTGCCAATGTAAATCTTGGCGGAGGAATGGAGAACCAAACTATGATTTCTTTGGGCGCACAATACAAAGTAGAGGCGCATGAGATTGCACATCAATGGTGGGGCGATAATGTTACCTGCGGTTCGTGGAAAGATGTTTTTTGCAACGAAGGTTTTGCAACCTGGAGTGAATCAGTGTATGCAGAATTTACTTCTGCCACACCCAATGCAGCAAGAATTGCAAAGTGTAACAACTTTGAAGCTGGTGTATTTAATGCTTTTTTACTCGGCTCTGACCCAAATGGGTCGGTTTATATACATGGTACCGATACCGTTTCATTTAATAGTGTATTTGACGGGGCAATGCATTATTACAAAGGAGCAATGATTATTAACTCACTGAGATTTGAAGTGAATAATGACTCATTATTCTTTTTAGGATTGAGAAATTATCAAAATCAATTTCGCGGAAAAACAGCATCGGGAAAAGATTTTCAGCAAGTAATGGAAGCAACAACCGGAAAAGATTTTACTGACTTTTTCAATCAGTGGTACTATGGTTATGGTTATCCGACTTTTGGTTTGAAGTGGAATCAGAAAGATGACCGGTTAATGCTTCGTGTTACAGAAACAACTTCTTCTGCAAAAACTCCTTTATTTAAAACCTCTCTTGAAATAAAAGTAAAAAGAGCGGAAGGTGATACTACTATAAAATTATTTATAAGTGATAACACTTCTGATTTTAATATTCCGTGTTCCGGTTCTGTAACAGGGTTTACTTTCGATCCCAATCAATGGATTATTAATAAATCAGGAGCAGTAACTAAAGACACCTCTTTAGTAATCTCTGCTTCTGTTACAGATATTCAGTTGTCCGGTTTTACTGTTTTAGTTTATCCCAATCCTGCAAAACATCAGATAAGAATTGTAACAGATTTTATACCTGAGAAAGAAATGGATTTAATATTATTCAATGAATTAGGTCAACAGGTTTTCTCGGGGGTAACCACTTCCGGACACCCGGTTAATTTACCTGACCTTACAAGGGGTGTTTATCTTTTAAAGATAAATCAGAAAGGGTTTTACAAATTGTTGATTAGTCAATAATAATATTATACAGTGTTTTCCTCCTTCATCTTTTCTGCATTCTCTGCAAGTTGTAGTGCATCGAGCATTTCCTGAATATCTCCGTTCATAAAATCGGCAAGTGTATAAATCGTCATTCCGATACGGTGATCTGTAACACGTGCCTGCGGATAGTTATATGTACGGATTTTAGCAGAGCGGTCGCCGGTACTCACCATTGATTTTCTCTTTGATGCAATTTCATCTTCATGCTTGCGGACTGCCGCTTCGTACAAACGGGTGCGAAGCATCTTCATTGCTTTTTCCCTGTTGCCCAATTGTGAGCGCTCGGTCTGGCACATTACTACTAAGCCTGTTGGAATGTGCGTGAGTAACACTTTTGTTTCTACCTTATTTACATTCTGACCGCCGGCTCCTCCACTTCTGGCTGTTTCCATTTTTACATCCGACTCTTTTACTTCCACATCTACTTCTTCCGCTTCGGGAAGCACCGCCACTGTTGCTGCCGATGTATGCACACGCCCCTGTGCTTCTGTTGCAGGGACTCGTTGAACACGGTGAACACCTGACTCGAATTTCATAGTGCCATAAACATTCTCACCGCTCACTTCAAGAATCACTTCTTTATAACCACCCGCCGTACCCGGATTATCTGAAACCACTTCCACTTTCCATCCGCGTTGTTCACAGTAGCGCATATACATCCGGAACAAATCACCGGCAAATAAACTTGCTTCATCTCCACCTGTTCCCGCCCGAATCTCTACAACTGCATTCTTTGCATCAGTAGGATCTTTCGGAATCATCATCTGCCGGATATGACTCTCCATTTTCTCCTTCTCAGTTTCAAGCGTTTCCAGTTCGAGTTTTGCCATCTGCACAAAATCCGCATCCTTTTCGTTGTGCAATATGTTCCGGTTGTTCTCAATATTGCTCAACAAAAGTTTATATTGCTGATATACCTGCACAATTTTTTCCAGTTCTTTATAAGAGCGGTTGAGTTGTGCATATTTTTTCTGGTCCGCAATATTGCGCGGGTCACTCAACTGCAATGAAATATTTTCCCATTTTTCTTTTATGGCTTCTAATTTATCAAGCATTTGTGTTAATTATTTAGTCAGAAGTTCCAGTCAGATAATTCTTTATTCATTTTATACAGAGAATGAATTAAATACAATTTGAGTCATCTTGTAATTCCTGTTTTACCTGTCTGAAGTTATGGTGGATATTATGGTTTATTGCTGCAAAGATAAAGACCAAAGAGAAAACTTATTAAGAAGATTTAATAGCGGTACAACGACACTTCACCTTTTTTTAAGAGAAAGATCCTGTCTCTTTCAATTCTTGACTGTAACACTTGCGATGAATCAGGGAGTGGAATTGGCTTACTTTGAAATGTTTGTAGATCATAGGATTGCACAATGTTTTCTTTCAGATAATATATCTTACTGTTAAATACCTGCAAATCCTTCAGCCCTTTAATTGGGAGTAAAAAAGAATACATTCCATAATTATCGAAGATAAAAATTCCTTTCGCGGGATCGTTCAGAAAAATAAAATTATCGCGCTCCACCATCATATTGGGTTCGGCTGTTTCGCGTGCAGTCGAAAGCAGATCGCTGCCCTCTGTCAGTACACTCAGATTCTGATTTAATTTTTTCAATTTGAATTCCTGTGCATCATACACCCATATATTATTATCCATGGCAAGGCATACGCATGACGGTTGGGTGATACCTGCCTGTTTCAAATTCATCACACTTAGCTCCGACATGGTATTATCCAGTAAAACAATGGTAGTGAAATCCGGGTAATACAGTAACAGTTTCATAGGATTAGTAGCATCAACAAATTTTAGCTGTCCATATTTTCTGGTGTTGTAAGCAAAAAGTTGCTTGCCGGTTGAATCATATTTCACCAATGAATTATTTACTGTAACAACATACAGATTGCTTAGGTTATCGGAAGTAATGAATGTACCCTGAGTTTGCAAGGATGCAATCAGAAAGAACTTTACAGCAATATTTATGAGAGTATCCATTACCCTTTATAGTATTTCAGCTGAACATCGTTTCCGTCAAAAACTGCGTAGCTGTCAAAACGAATCCAATCTCCAAGATTAATGTAGCGGCTCTGCTCATTCAGTTTGTAATCCAGCGCAAGGTGACGATGACCAAAAATGAAGTAATCTATTTTCTTTGTCTTCAATTTTTCTCTTGCAAATCCAATCAGCCATTCTTTTTCTTCACCAAGAAATTTTTCCTGCTCTACTCCATTTATTAAACGATTATTCCTCGACCAATAATTCCCCAACCAAATACCAAAGTTCGGATGCAGTCGTGCAAAAATCCATCTGGCAAAACTGCTGTGAAAAAGTCTCTTCAATATCTTATAACCGTAATCCCCTTTCCCTAATCCATCGCCATGACCTATAAAAAATTTCTTTCCATTCCACTCTGCTTCAATAGGTTTATGATAAACCGGAATATTTAATTCCTTCTCAAAATAGTTGTTCATCCACTGATCATGATTGCCGGTGAAAAAATAAATCAAAACTCCGCTGTCGCGGATCTCTGCCAGTTTACCCAATATGCGGACATACCCGCGTGGAACTACTTTGTTGTATTCAAACCAGAAATCAAATAAATCACCGACAATAAAAATACACGCTGCATCATTCTTTATTTCATTCAGCCATCTGATAAATCTTTTTTCGCGGGCTAAACTTTTCTCCTTATCAGGAATTCCGAGATGTAAATCAGAAGCAAAATAAATTTTTTTACCTGCCGGTAATGCTGGGAAGGAATTCATTATTCAGCGTCGTCAATCAGAAAAACATAAACTTCTTTCGGTCCATGTGCACCGAGTACTAATGTCTTCTCTATATCAGCAGTACGGCTTGGTCCGGTGGCAAGTGAAATCAGAGAAGGAAGCATTCCTTCATACTTCTGTGTTACAGCCTGCACTGCCTCTTTAATATCGTAAACTAACTGTGAAGTATAAGCAATCACTAAATGTGCAGGAGGAAAAATCGGAAGCGCTCTTCCTGCACTTTGCTTTGATGAAAGTAAAATGGAGCCGGTTCGTGCTATTAAACTTTCACACAAAGTAATTCCGGCATCTGACCTTTCTAAATTTTTACCAATGCGGATATTTTTGAAATCATATTTCTGCATCAGTTTTTGTAATTCCTCTTCCCAGCAATACACAAAGTTCCACCCTTTCTCTTCCACCAATGCAGAAATCCCTTCCATCATCTCTTTCTCATTTTCACAAAAAATAAAATTACCCGAAAGTTTGGATAATGATTCTGCAAATACCACGGATAAATCATCTGAAGGTGCAGGATAAATAGAGCCGGTTGCATCCACATTCGGGAAAGGTTGTGAAGTGGAGTGAATCAATCCCTTCCGGATTTTTTTCAGAATACGCTCTTTGCTGGTAGGTTCCATATTAAATTGACTGCGCTAAAGTAGTTGAAAAGAGTAATAAGAGTTTCCTTTTACAATACTTTATAGTTTTCGATTACTCTTCATCTACCATACAACAAGAGCTATATTCTATACTCTTTACCTTTAGTTCTACAAAAAATTTTTTATAAAAGTGTTTCATATCAGTTCAGAGACATATCATCAATACCATTCAGCCACTTCTCTACTTCATTAACTATTTCAATAATTGTATTTTTTTCAAACGGTGATTTCAATCCTGCAAGTTTCACTAAACCGAGAAAAGATTGACTACCTCCTGCATCACACAGGCGGATATAATCTTTCATCGCTGCCGAATGATTTTCTATAGATTTATTCCGAAACTGAAAAGCGCAAAGTTGTGCCAGCGTATAATCAATATAATAAAACGGTGAGCGGTAAATATGCATTTGCCGTTGCCAGAAGCCCCCGTTTTCCATATAGTCGCTGCCTTCATACTTACGATGAGGCAGATATTTTTTTTCAATAGTCCGCCACATTCTGTTTCGTTCTGCAGGTGTTACAGTTGGGTTCTCATAAATAAAATGCTGAAACTCATCCACTGCTACTCCATAAGGAATGAACATAAGTGCATGAGTGATATGAGTGAATTTATACTTGTCTGTTTGTTCTTCAAAGAACAGTTTCATCCACGGATAAGTCAAAAACTCCATGCTCATAGAATGAATTTCACATGCTTCGTAAGTGGGTGACAGGTATTCATCAATCTCAATATTCCGGCTTCTATACGCCTGAAATGCGTGACCGGCTTCATGTGTAAGCACATCCACATCATGCGAAGTACCATTGAAGTTGGAAAAAATAAATGGCGCTTTATACTCACTGAAATAAGTCATATAACCTCCCCCTGCTTTGTTGGGTTTATTCACTAAATCCATAAGTTCGCTTTCCGTCATAAACCGAAAGAACTCTCTCGTTTCCGGCGAAAGTTCATTATACATCTTTGTTCCGTTCGCTACAATCCATTCTGGATTTCCTTTTGGTTTGGCATTTCCGGAATAAAAATCCAATCCTTCATCATAAAATATCAGTTCGGGTAGCGCCAATCGTTTTTGCTGATGCTGTTTCATTTTAGTGGCAAGTGGCACAATAACCTCCAAAACATTCTGACGAAATTGTGCTACCATAGCCGCATTGTAGTCCACCCGCTGCATTCGTGCATATCCTAACTCAACAAAATTTTTAAAGCCGAGTTTTAATGCCATGTTATGACGCAACTTTACCAGTTCATCAAAGATCTCATCCAACTGTTTTGCATTTTGCTCAAAGAAGCTGTCATATTTTTCACTTGCTTCTTTACGGATGTTTCTGTCTGGAGAAAGTTTGAAAGGACCAAGTCCCGACAGGTTGTATGTCTGTCCCTGAAATTCAATCCTGGCTGATGCAAGTAGCTTTGTGTACTCGGTACATAACCGGTTTTCTTTCTGTAAATCTTCTATAATAGCCGGTGAAAATGTTTTTACTGTCATCTCAGCAATCATAAAGAGTTGCTTGCCGAGTTTTTCTTCCATTTCATTTCTGAATTTA
This sequence comes from uncultured Bifidobacteriaceae bacterium, assembly GCA_964424455.1. Classification (GTDB taxonomy): domain Bacteria; phylum Bacteroidota; class Bacteroidia; order Chitinophagales; family UBA10324; genus CAYRJA01. The sequence goes on along the minus strand of CAYRJA010000013.1, from coordinate 515 downwards.
GATTGAATCAGAATACGATAAAAATTCATGATTAAATCTTTGTACTTCGGCTCATAGTGATCGAAGAAATCCTGTTCGGCTTCATACAACTTATCAGAAGTATCAATAGAATTACGGACAGAAACAATCGTCATAGCTGTTTCCATTTTACGGCGTAGTCTATATATTTCTTCTAACAGCTTTTTCTGTTCTTCTGCAGAACCGGCAGAAGAGAATTTTTGCAGCAGTTCATTAAATTGTTTTTCAAATGAAGTGATGTCGGGCCGTAAATAAGGTAGTTGGGTAAATTTCATGCGTTAAATATAATCTGAATAAATTTTGCTGATATTCATTTGACTGAAAGCTCTCTATAAAAGCAAAAAGTCCGGTGAGATTCACCGGACTTTTTGCCTATCAATATTTACAGATATCCTAATTCATTTTAATAATATTCTTGGTGTAAACACCTTTTTCAGTTACCAAGCGAACAGTGTACATTCCACTTGGAAGATTAGCTGTCTGGAACTGGAAGTTAT
>CAYRJA010000012.1:0-44383 GCA_964424455.1 uncultured Bifidobacteriaceae bacterium | reverse complement strand
TTTATACCCACTTAAAGTTTGACTATCAATTATTTTAGACCCGAAAGCCCTGGGTTCAATACACCTATTGATATTTAACAAATTAAATCGAAAAAATACATTACACGCAGTATCGTACTTTGTGTATTTGCAATTGCTGATAAGTATTACACATTATGGTTGTTAATCCTTATGCTTTCTGTTTTTCCCATTCCGGCAGCATCATCTTTGCACTGGTAAAACTTCCGGCTCAGACTGATTTTAAAACTTCTTTATTCTTTCCATCTATTACTCCTAATTTTGCCTGCTTGCTCTTTTTGTAAATGACAGTAGTAGATATTATTCCGGAAACCGAAACAGAGAATCTGATTGTTTTCGGCGCCCGTGTCCATAATCTTAAGAATATAGATGTAACCATTCCGCGTAATAAGCTGGTGGTAATTACCGGTATCAGCGGCAGTGGAAAATCATCGCTTGCCTTTGATACGATTTATTCCGAAGGTCAGCGCCGTTACATGGAAAGTTTTTCAGCTTACGCCCGCCAGTTTATCGGCGACATGGAGCGTCCGGATGTGGACAAAATTATGGGACTCAGCCCCGTCATTTCCATCGAACAAAAAACCACCAGTAAAAATCCACGCTCCACAGTTGGTACTGTAACAGAGATTTATGATTTCATGCGCCTGCTGTTTGCCCGCACTGCGGATGCTTACAGTTATGAAAGTGGAGAAAAAATGGTTCGCTTCAGTGAAGACCAGATATTGCAGGAGGTAAAAAAGAAATTTGCCGGTGAGAAAATCATTCTGCTGACTCCGTTAGTGCGCGGGCGAAAAGGACATTACCGCGAACTGTTTGAACAGATACGAAAACAGGGATATTTAAAAGTCCGGGTTGACGGAGAAATAAAAGACCTGAAGGATAAAATGCAGGTTGACCGCTACTCCATCCACGATATTGAATTAGTGATAGACAGAATCTCACTCGACGATGAATCATCCGAACGGCTGCACAAGAGTATGCAAACAGCCATGAAACTCGGAAAAGGCTTGATTATGGTGATGGAGCATGAAAGCGGAAAAATTCATCATTACAGCAAAACGCTGATGGATCCGGTAAGCGGTATCAGCTATGAAGATCCTTCGCCAAACACTTTTTCATTCAACTCGCCTTATGGCGCTTGTCCGCATTGCAAAGGGTTGGGATTTGTTTATGAAATCAATAAACGGGTGATTATTCCCGACACTCAAAAGAGTATTAATGAAGGCGGCATTGTACCGCTGGGCGAAGTGCGCGATAATTTTATGTTTCAGCAGATACGCTCTATTGCCAACAAGTACAAGTTCACGCTCAGCACGCCTATTTCTAAAATTCCGAGAGAAGCGCTGAACATTATCCTGTACGGAAGCACAGAAGAAAAATTTGATGTGTCACTCGACTTTGATGAATCAGTTCCTGCAAATTATGAAACTGAATTTGAAGGAGTCATCAACACTATCTATCGTTTCTATAAAGAATCATCTTCAGACAATCTTAGGAAGTGGGCGGAAGAATTTATGGAAACTACCACTTGCCCTGAGTGTAAAGGAGCAAGATTGAAAAAAGAGTCGTTGTGTTTTAAGATAGACGAAAAAAATATTGCAGAATTATCCGACATGGATATTCGCTCATTACAGTTGTGGTTTGAAAATTTAGAATCGCGCCTTTCTGAAAAACAAAATCTGATTGCGCGCGATGTGCTAAAAGAAATCCGGGCGCGAATTGGTTTTCTTCTGAATGTAGGATTGGATTATCTGAACCTGAACCGCCCAGCCCGCTCAATGAGTGGCGGCGAATCGCAGCGCATACGGCTTGCCACACAAATCGGCTCACAACTTTCGGGCATCACTTACATTCTGGATGAACCCAGCATCGGATTGCATCAGCGCGATAATCACCGTTTGATTGAAGCGCTGAGGCAGTTGGTAGAAGTGGGCAACACTGTGATAGTGGTAGAGCATGATAAAGATATTATGCTTGCCGCTGATTATATCATTGACATTGGTCCGGGTGCAGGCAAGCACGGCGGTTATGTGGTAGCAGAGGGCACACCAAAGCAATTTTTAAAACAGCACTCGCTAACTGCAGATTACCTGAACGGAAAAAAAGTGATTCCCATTCCGGCAGAAAGAAGAAAAGGAAACGGGCACTTGCTTGTTTTATCGGGAGCTTCAGGAAATAATTTAAAAGGTGTTACAGTCAGTTTTCCTTTAGGCGAATTAATTTGTGTTACAGGAGTTTCGGGCAGCGGCAAATCCTCACTGGTTAATGAAACACTTTATCCGATTCTGAACACTCATTTTTTTAATGCAAAGAAAAAACCGCTTCCCTATAAAAGCATTGACGGACTCAAGCATATTGACAAAGTGATAGAGATAGATCAGTCGCCGATTGGCCGCACACCGCGAAGCAATCCTGCTACTTACATCTCTGTGTTTTCCGACATCCGCGATTTGTTTGCTCAGATTCCTGAGGCGAAAGTACGCGGTTACAAGCCGGGCAGATTTTCATTCAATGTAAAAGGCGGACGATGCGAAGTGTGCGAAGGAGCCGGTATGCGGCTGATTGAAATGAATTTTCTGCCGGATGTTCATGTGCCCTGCGAAAAATGTCTTGGCAAAAGATATAATCGTGAAACTTTGGAAGTACGGTATCGTGGCAAATCCATTAGTGATGTGCTGGATATGACGGTGGACGAAGCAGTTGAATTTTTTGAGAACATGCCTAAGATTCTCCGTAAAATAAAAACCATGCAGGATGTGGGTTTGGGTTATATCCGTTTAGGTCAGCAGGCAACTACTCTTTCGGGTGGCGAAGCACAGCGGGTAAAACTTTCTACCGAACTCAGCAGAAAAGACACAGGCAAGACATTTTATATTCTGGATGAGCCAACCACCGGATTACATTTTGAAGATATTCGTATGCTGATGCAAGTGCTGAATAGTCTGGTGGATAAAGGAAACACGGTATTGGTAATTGAACACAATCTGGATGTAATTAAATTAGCTGATTATATCATAGATCTCGGTCCCGAAGGCGGCGACAGAGGCGGAACAATAGTTTGTGAAGGAACACCGGAGGAAGTAGCAAGAAACCAAAAAAGTTATACGGGAGAATTTTTGAAAGCTGAATTCTAAAACTGAACATCCATATTTATGACACAGGAAAACAAACCGGATTATAACAAAGCATTTCAGGCAGAACTTGAAAAACTTAATCCTGCACAACGGCGTGCAGTGGAACATATTGAAGGTCCTGTTTTGGTTATTGCCGGACCGGGCACAGGCAAGACACAAATTATAGCTGCCAGAATCGGAAACATCCTGAGCAAGACAGACGCACAGCCGCAGAATATTCTTTGTCTTACTTACACAGATGCGGGGACTATTGCCATGCGGCAGCGGCTGTTACAGTTTATCGGACCAACGGCTTACCGGGTGAACATTTACACCTTTCATGCTTTTTGTAACGAAGTGATTCAGTCATATCCTGATTATTTTGGAAGAAGAGTAATGGAGCCGATTTCGGATCTGGAAAATATTTCGCTGTTAGAATCCATGCAGGATGAATTGCCGGTGGATCATCCGCTGAAACGACTGAAGGGAAAAATCTATCACGATGTTTCAAGGTTGGGAAATCTTTTCAAGATGATGAAGGATGAAAACTGGAGTGTAGAGCATATCATCCAAGCTATAGATAATTATCTCGCAGACCTTCCGAATCGTGAAGAGTACATCTACAAAAGAGGTAATTCTGCTCAGGGGTATAAGGCGGGAGATGTAAAACAGAAAGCAATAGATAGTGAAAAGACAAAAATGGAAAAGGTTCGTGCTGCAGTAGAACTTTTTCCGGTGTATCAGCAGAAAATGATGGAGATGAGCCGCTACGATTTCAGTGACATGATTATGTGGGTAGTGAAGGCGTTTAAAGAAAATGAAGACATACTTCGCAGGTATCAGGAGCGGTATTTTTATTTTTTAGTAGATGAATTTCAAGATACCAACGGTTCGCAAAATGAAATTCTGAAACTGCTGATAAACTATTGGGATAAACCAAACTGTTTTACCGTAGGCGATGATGACCAGAGCATTTATGAATTTCAGGGAGCAAGAGTGAAAAACATAATGGATTTTCATGAAGCAAATAAAAAGGATATTGAAACCATTGTTCTCACCGAAAATTACCGGAGCAACCAGCAGATTTTAGATGCGTCAAAAGCACTGATTGATCATAATCAGGAACGGCTCATCCACAAAATTAAAGGGTTAGATAAAACACTTACCGCCAGTCTTCCGGCGATGAAGAGTTCAACTGTAACACCTGAGATTATCGAATACCCGAATATTGCTCAGGAAGAAGCAGGAATACTGAAACAAATTGAAGCGCTGCAGGAGCAGGGATTTCCTTTGGGTGACGTGGCGGTTATTTTTCATCGGCATGCACAGGCAGAAAATCTGATTCAGTTGATGAAGAAAAAAAGTATTCCCTATCAGGTAAAAAAGGAAATTAACATACTTGATATGCCGCTGATTCAGAATATTCTTACCATACTCCAGTATATTGATGCGGAATCAAAAAAGACATTCAGCGGAGAACACTTGCTTTTTGAAATGATGCACTATCATTTCTTTGAGATTCATCCGCACGATATAGTAGCGATAGCCGGATTTCTTTCTTCCAAAAGAGTGAACAAAAACTGGCGGGAAATTCTTTCCGACAGAAATATACAACAGAGTGTCCGGCTGAAAAATCCGGAAGCGCTGGAACGGTTTGAAAAGAATATTACTCACTGGATAAGCGACACCAATAATCTGACACTTCAAATGTTGTTTGAAGAAATACTGAACGAAGGCGGCTTGTTGAAATATATTTTACAGAGCGATGAAAAATTCTGGCTGATGGAAGTGGTTACTACACTTTTTGATTTTCTGAAATCGGAAGGAATGAAAAAACCTAAACTAAAAATCAGCAGGTTTCTTGAAATGATTAACCAGATGGAAACACACGAAATCAGATTGCCGGTGAATAAAACTATTTTCAGTGAGCAGGGAGTGAATTTTATTACTGCCCACTCGGCAAAGGGGTTGGAATTTCAGCATGTATTTTTATTGGGCTGCACAGAAGACAAATGGGAAAAAGCATCAAAAGGTCCAGGAGGTTTTTCGCTTCCGGATACACTCACTTTCACAAGAGAAGAAAATGAGATAGAATCGCTCCGCCGTTTGTTTTATGTGGCAATGACCAGAGCCAAAGAACATCTGCATATTTCTTATTCTGCTGCAACTAACGATGGGAAGGGATTACAGAAATCGCAGTTCGTTGCCGAAGTATTAGAAGTGCCAGGCTTGAAAGTAAGGCAAGAAAAAATTTTACCGGAAGAACTGCTTGCAACAGGCATCAGCGCTTTACAGGAAAATGAAAAACCGGTGATTGAATTGTATGACATAGAATTTATCCGGAAGAAATTAGAGCACATTGCACTGAGCGCTACCGCACTGAATAATTACCTGCGTTGTCCGCTTTCTTACTACTATGATAATATATTGAGCGTTCCCACTGCTAAAAGTGATTCTATGGCATTTGGTTCTGCAGCCCATAATGCACTGAATAGTTTATTTAAAAAGATGCAGGAGTCAGCAGATAAAGAATTTCAGCCGAGAGAAAAATTTATTGAATATTTTTTATATGAAATGAAACGAAACAGAGATTCTTTCACTGATAAACAATTTGAAAACCACATAGCATTAGGCAAGCAGCTTCTTGCAGATTTCTATGACAAGTATGTAAAAACATGGAACAAAATTGTATTGACAGAACACAGGATTAATAACGTAGAAGTGGACGGAGTGCCTATTAAAGGGGTGTTTGATAAAATTGAATTTACCGGAAATGATGTAAATGTGGTGGACTATAAAACCGGCTCAGTAAAATATGCGCTACCAGAACTACAACCACCTTCAGAGAAAAATCCGGATGGCGGCGATTACTGGCGGCAGATTGTTTTTTATAAAATTCTCTTCGATAACTCTCCACATAAACAATGGAATATGATAAGTGGTGAGATAGATTTTTTAGAGAAAGACGAAGAGAAAAATGAATTTGTGAAGAAGAAAATAAATATAGATAAGGAAGCTATTGATATGGTGAAAGAGCAAATCAAAACTTCTTATACTAAGATTATGAACTTTGAATTTACGGAAGGTTGCGGCGATGATGAATGTTATTGGTGTTCATTTGTAAAAAGGAATAATATTGCCAAACCTTCTTTACAAATACCGGAAGTAACCGCATAATTATTCTCAGAATTCTCCTGAAGCAATTACCCGTTTCAATCCTTCTTCAAGAGGAAGTAAATTTCGATTGAGCGCCTGCTTCATTTTGGATATATCCGGTTTGCGCCGTGTCATATCCCCTTCTTTCAATGCGGAAATGTGAACAATTCTTGATTCAGAATTGGTGAGTTTGATAACCATATTTGCCACATCAAGAATCGGCATCTCATTGTCGTTTCCGATATTTACCACATCATTTACAAAAAGAGAATTATTAAAAGCATTTACACAGGCATCAACATTATCGTCAATGTAACAGAAAGTACGGGTTTGGCTTCCATCGCCGTAAATAGTAACATCTTTATTTTTCTGAGCAGCACGGATGAATTTTGAAATCACAAAGTCGGTAGTCTGCTTGGGTCCGTAAGTATTAAAGAACCGGAAGATGGTATAGTCCAAATCGAATTCTCTTTTATAAGATTTCAGAAATGATTCACCTACATTTTTCACAATGGCATAAGGCAGCCGCGAATTGAGCGGAGTGGTTTCTTCATTCTGCGGAAACTCTACCGGCTCGCCATACACTTCAGAAGAAGAGGAAAAGAAAACTCTTTTCACTCCGGTATTTTTTGACAGGTCGAGAATATGACGGATACCTTTTATATCATCAAGCACCATGGCAGGATGTGCTAAAGTCCGCTGTACACCCACCACTGCGGCATAGTGAAAAACATAATCAAAGGAGTGTGACAGCATGACTGCAGAAATATCGGAATACTCATTACAGTCGCACTTAATGAATCGCCAGTTTTTATTTTCAGCAGAAGGAAGTTTCTCTTTGGATCCCGTAAGCAGATTATCAACGATTACTACAAAGTTCTCAGGGTTCTGCACTAATTTATCAGCAAGACAACTTGCTATAAAACCTGCACCTCCGGTAATTAGAATCTTTCTCATCTCAATTTTTTTGTTCTAAAATTTCCATCAAATATTTTCCGTATCCGCTTTTCAATAAAGGAGCAGCTAATTTTTCCAGTTGGGCATCATCAATGAAATTTTTTCTCCATGCAATCTCTTCAATACAACCTACCTTTAATCCTTGTCTGTTTTCAATTACCTGTACGAACTGCGATGCCTGCATCAGCGAATCAAAAGTGCCGGTATCGAGCCATGCGGTTCCACGGTCTAATACAGCGACTTTTAATTTTCCCCGCTTTAAGTATTCTTTGTTTACATCAGTGATTTCATATTCGCCGCGCGGACCGGGCTGAATGTTTTTTGCAATGATAACTACACTGTTGTCGTAAAAATAAAGTCCGGGTACTGCAAAATTTGATTTGGGTTCTTTCGGTTTCTCTTCTATGCTCAACACTTTGTTGGATGAATCAAACTCAACCACACCATAGCGCTCCGGATCCGATACATGGTAAGCGAAAATAATTCCGCCATCGGGATTCGTATGTTCTTCCAATAAAGTGCCCAGACTGGAACCGTAGAAAATATTATCACCAAGCACCAACGCCACTTTATCATTACCAATAAATTTTTCTCCAATCACGAATGCCTGAGCCAAACCATTCGGAACTTCCTGAACAGCATATTGGAAATTGCAGCCGAACTGGCTTCCGTCGCCAAACAAATGTTTGAAACCCGGTAAATCAGTTGGAGTAGAGATAATCAATACATCACGGATTCCTGCCATTAACAAAACAGACAGCGGATAATAAATCATCGGCTTATCATAGATAGGCATGATTTGCTTGCTGATGGCATAAGTGATCGGGTATAACCGTGTACCGCTTCCGCCGGCAAGAATAATTCCTTTCATAATAAAATTTTAAAATAGGTTGCGAAGGTAAAAAAGATAAATCGTCTTATAAAGAATTGTCATTTGATAGAACACACTGCAACAATTTACCTCGAGTTCAAATAATTATATTTGTCCTCCTGTCAGAAAAATACAGTACCATTGATACGCCTGAGAATATTCCAGCTCCTGTTCATTTTAAGCGCTTCTTATTCTGCCTTTGCCCAGGAGAAATGGTCATTGCAAAAATGTATTGATTATGCAAAAGACAACAACATCCAACTGAAGCAATCCATCCTGATGACGGAAGGCGCAGGACAGAATTATTTCCAAAGTAAAATGAATCTACTGCCGACTATAAACGGAAATGTTCAGTACGGTTTGAACAAAGGAAAAAATATTGACCCCACTACTAATCTTTTTGTAACACAAAATATTAACTCAGCCAATTTCTCACTGAACTCCAGTATAAAATTGTTCGGCGGCTTTGCAAAGATTAATGAGATTCAGCAGAAATATTTTGACTTCATGTCGAGTCAGTATTCCACTCAGCAGGCAGCGAATAATATAGCGCTGGGTATTGTAAATGCTTATCTGCAAATACTTTTTACACAGGAGCAACTGGCGATTGCCCAGGAGCAGAGAAAAATTTCTGCCGGGCAGGAAGACCGTACTCAAAAAATGGTAGATGCAGGAGTACTTCCGCAAGGTTCACTCTATGACATTCAGGCACAGGCAGCCAACGATGAACTGTCATTAGTAACAGCACAAAACCAACTCACGCTTGCAAAACTGAATCTTCAACAAATGCTGAATCTGGACAAACCGGTGGACATTGAGATTCCTGAGTTAAAAATTCCTTCAGCAGATATATTCAATACTTCATCGGCGGAAGATGTTTATGGGCAAGCGCTTACGAATCAGCCGCAAATTAAAAGCGCCGAGTTCAAGTTGAAAAGTTCGCAGAAAGGTTTGGCAATATCACGCGGAGGGTTGTATCCTAATCTTTCTCTGTTTGCGAGTCTTTCTACCAATTATTCGAGTATTGTTCAACAGGCAAATCAGCAAAGCATGACTTTTGATACATTAACTATCGGCTATGTGCTGCCTACATTCTCCAGAGTAATTTCATTACAACCCAAATACAATCTGGAGAAAACACCTTTTAAAACACAATGGAACAATAATTTCGGACAGGGTGTAGGTGTTACACTTTCCATTCCTGTTTTTAATAACTGGATGGTCAGAAATTATATTTCACAATCAAAACTGAACTTGCTGAATGCACAGTACAATCTTGATTTGGAAAAACAAACGCTCAAAAAAGATGTGGAAACAGCTTACACAGATGCCATTGCATCTAAAGACAAATATGCAGCAGCGCTGAAATCAGAAACAGCAACCGAATCTTCTTTCCGGTATGCCGAGCAGAAGTACAATGCAGGAACGATAAATTCATTAGAATATATTACAGCAAAAAATAATTTTGTTACAGCAAAGTCAAATGTGTTACAGTCAAAGTATGAATATATTTTTCGTTTGAAAGTGCTGGATTTTTATCAAGGCAAACCACTAACTATTCAATGATACCTAAGAAAATAATATGGGCGCTGGCAGCATCAGTTTTAGTACTGATAATTATTTCTGTTATTGGCAGCAAGCAAGGATGGATTGGCGGCGGTAATGATATAAAGGTGAGCGTTGAAAAAACAAGCCGCCGGAATATTACCGAGAGAGTAGCGGCAACAGGAAAGATTTTTCCGCAAACGGAAGTTAAAATTTCTCCCGATGTGTCCGGTGAAATTGTTGAACTGAATATTGCAGAGGGTGACTCGGTGGTGCAGGGACAACTACTTGTGAAAATCAAGCCTGACATTTACATTGCGCAGGTGGATCAGGCAATTGCAGCGCTGAATAATGCAAAAGCAAATCACCTGAATGCACAGGCACAATTAACTCAGGCACAACTGCAATTCGATAAAGCACAAAAAGATTATGACCGCAACAAAAAACTTTTTGACCAGAAAGTGATTGCACCTTCTGATTTCGATCAGATTGAAACAGTTTATAAAACGGCAAAGTCAAATCTTGAAGGTATGCGTCAGAGTGTTGATGCCGCAGGGTTTATGGTAAGCAGCGCTGAAGCATCGTTAAAACAGGCGAAAGATCAACTTGTTAAAACCTCTATTTACTCCCCCATGAACGGCACTATCTCAAAGCTCAGTGTAGAAAAGGGTGAGCGGGTGGTCGGTACTTCTCAGTTTGCGGGAACAGAGATTTTGCGTATTGCAAACCTTTATGCTATGGAAGCAAGAGTAGATGTAAGTGAGAACGATGTGCTGCGGGTGAGAGTCGGAGATACTGCTGAGATAGAAGTGGATGCTTATCCCGACAGAAAGTTTATTGGATTTGTTTATCAGGTAGCTAATTCAGCCAATTCACTGGAATCCACTTTAACCAGTGAATCTGTTACAAACTTCACTGTAAAAATTCTGATGGATAAAAATTCTTATACTGATTTGATAGATGTAAATAATAAACGATTTCCTTTCTTGCCCGGAATGTCAGCATCGGTTCAGATTCTGACGAACCATGCGAACCATGTATTGGCTGTACCTATTCAGTCTGTTACAACACGCGAGGATACTACTAAAAATAAAATCAATACTAACTCCAATGAAACGGATAGTAAAGTGAAGGAATTGGTGTTTGTTTACAATAATGGGAAAGTAAAAGCCACTGAAGTGACTACCGGAATTCAGGATGACGAATACATAGAAATAAAGTCAGGATTGAAAGAGAACGATGAAATTGTAACAGCGCCTTACAGCGCCATTTCCAGAATGCTTAAAGACGGAAGTGCAGTAAAAGAAGTGAAGCGTGAAGATTTATTTATTGAAGAACAGAAATAAAGAATGGCAGAAGAATTAAATATCGGAATGTTGGGTGGCGGCAGTTGGGCAACTGCTTTGGTAAAAATTCTTACAGAGAATAATCAAAAAGTTAACTGGTGGATTCGTGAGACGGAAACTGCAAAGCATATTTTAGAATATCGCCATAATCCAAGATACCTCAGCTCAGTAGAACTGGAACCGGATTTAATAAAAGTAAATTCATCCATAGAAAAAGTAATTGCCAAATCTGATATTTTAGTAGTGGCAATTCCGTCAGCATTTGTAAAGCAAACACTTTCAAAAATAACTGCGACACACCTAAAAGATAAAGTAATTGTTTCTGCAGTGAAAGGAATGGTTCCTGATGAAAATCTGATTATGGCTGATTTTTTTAACAGGCACTTTAAACTTCAGCTGGAAAAGTTTGTGGTTATTGCCGGACCGTGTCATGCGGAAGAAGTAGCGCTTGAAAAGCTTTCTTACCTTACCATTGCCTCTCAGAATAATTCGCTTGCTGTAACAGTAGCCGAGTTGCTTTCTCGTTTTTATATTAAAACAAATACCAGCGATGACATCTATGGTACCGAGTATTCTGCCGTATTGAAAAATGTTTATGCCATTACCAGTGGTATCTGTAACGGTTTAGGTTACGGAGATAACTTTCAGGCAGTATTGATCAGCAATGCCATAGAAGAAATTGACCGTTTCGTAAAAGCAGTTCATCCGATTAACCGCGACATTAAGGATTCTGCTTATCTCGGTGATTTATTAGTTACAGCTTATTCTCAATTCAGCCGCAACCGCACTTTCGGAAATATGATTGGGAAAGGATACTCTGTAAAGTCAGCACAAATGGAAATGAATATGATTGCAGAAGGTTATTATGCCACCTCATGTATATATGAAGTGAATAAAAAATACAAAGTAGATATGCTGATTGCAGAAGCCACTTATAATATCCTCTACCGGAAATTCTCACCGGTGATGGGAATCCGGCTTTTAGCAGGTAAGCTGAAATAATTTTCCTTCTCACAAATAGCTGATTATTTTTGTGCGCTCGTAATCATTCGGGGTGTAGCGCAGTTGGCTAGCGTGCCACGTTCGGGACGTGGAGGTCGGTGGTTCGAGTCCACTCACCCCGACTTTATTTTTTGAAATCAGTACGGGTAAAATGGATTTCATTTCCAAATCAACTCATACTTAAATTGATTTGCCTCCTTAGCTCAGTTGGTAGAGCAACTGATTCGTAATCAGTAGGTCGGGGGTTCAACTCCCCTGGGAGGCTCACTTTCCAGAACAGTCAAATTCTTACAACTGTATCCTGATAATTCATTACTTTGTTCTATTATTGTAAAAAAATATAAATGAATCGTACACATATCCTTATTTGCCTCAGCTTCTTATTTGCCGGCAATGTTTCAGCAGTTACTCCCCGGATAAAATCAAATTCATTAAGACGAGTTTCATCAGACGATGATGGAGATGGTAAAAACCATTTTGGCATTGCATATAATCCATGGGGGCTTTTCAGAGAGAAAGGAGGAAAATATTATGGAGGAGAATTTTATTATTTCGGACCCAAAGGAGGAGGACTTGAAATCGGAGGAACCTACTACAACAAAAAACATGAACAAGCAATTGATGTGGGTATTGCAAATGATAATGTAGAGTTTGGCACTCCTTACTGGAAAGGATTTAATGTACATCTTATTAAGTATTTCAGAGGTAGTGGCACAATCGGCACTAGTTCGTACTATGTTGAAACTAAAGATGATAAGCTCGAAGGCGTTAAATTTGGTTTGATGCTTCAGTATTCAAAGAGAAATTTTTTTGCTGATAAGGACGGTAAAGGAAATTACAGAGTGATTAGTGAAAGAGCAGGACTGGCGTTACACTTATCTTATAAGTTGGGTACTATTCCAATGGTGGATTTTTACGGTTCACTTGGCGCTGCTGTTGGAACATGGGATATCACAAATCAGGTTTCTAATGATCCGGATCTGGAGAATTTCTTTCACTTGAGAAAGAATCCCTATGTAATGCCTATAATGCAGGCAGGCATAAATATCGGATTCGGAAATTGATAAAAAATTCCACTGTATTTACAAATAAGCGCCGGTTATAGAATACCTGTTAGTATTTTCAGAATAATTAATGGATCTATTTCCTGATTCACACAGGAATACTAATATTCCTCCCCCGCAGGGTTAATTCCCGTGAGGTCTTTTTGCTTTGGGGAATAACCCCTGCGGCAATCAATGCGACGCCGCTCAGGATTAACCCTGCGGGAGAGAAATGAACAGGATAAATGAGGATGATGAACTGTTACAGCAACCAACACGCGGGGTTCGCAAAAAGCGTAACCCTGCTGGGACAAAAAAAATTATACTCTTTATTAACAGAATGTAGCTACTGATTCATTTCTTTCAGCAAGACTTTACTAATCTAAACAACTACTACCTCCATTGTGAATAGTTGCTTGAGCGTTCATTCTCTTTAAAATTATTTTTGTACCAGAAAATATTCCTTTGCATCCTCTTGTAAAAAAGTTAGCCGGACAAACTGTTATTTATGGTTTAACCACCATTGTCGGACGCTTTCTTAATTATCTGTTGGTCCCGTTGCATACGGCAGTGTTTCAGCCGGCAGACTATGGGGTTGTAACAGAGTTGTATGCTTATGTCAGTTTTCTGAATATTGTTTTCACCTATGGAATGGAAACAGCATATTTCCGTTTTGCTTCTTTAGAGCCAAATAAAAAACGGGTTTTTGATACGGCATTTCTTTCGCTGCTGATATCCACTCTGCTGTTTACCGGCTTTATCGTTTTGTTTTCTAACCCGATTGCAGTGGCAATGGAGTACAGCAACCATCCTGAATATATCCGGTGGTTTGCTTTGATTCTCGGACTGGATACGCTTTGTGCTATTCCATTTGGAAAATTAAGAATGGAAAACCGTCCGAAAGTTTACAGCTTTTACAAGTTGTTGAACATTGGAGTAAACATCGGACTGAATTTTTTATTCCTTGTTCTCTGTCCGCTTGTGATAGAGAAAGGGCATTTCAGTTTTATGAAACCCGTGCTATCAACTATTTACAATCCAGAGATTGGAGTGGGTTATGTTTTTATAGCCAATCTTATTGCAAGCTTTGTAACACTTGTCGGATTAATTCCATTTTTTATTCATAAGAAATATGACGCAGATCTTTTACTATGGAAAAAAATGCTTCGCTATGCAGCGCCGCTTATTATTGTCGGGCTGGCAGGTATGGTTAATGAAACATTTGATCGTATCATGCTGAAATTCCTTTTGCCGTATTCACATGAAATCACAATGGCGCAAATTGGAATTTACGGAGCCTGTTACAAACTTTCTTTAATCATGACCATGTTTGTTCAGGCATATAAAATGGCAGCGGAGCCATTCTTCTTTAATGAGTCGGCGCGGAAGGATGCAAAAAAGATTTATGCCCGCACTATGAATTATTTTATCATCGTCTGTTCAGTTATTTTCGTTGGTATTCTGCTGTTTCTTGATGTTATAAAATACTTTATCAACGAAAGATATTTTTCCGGTCTGGCAGTAGTTCCTATTCTGATGATGGCAAATCTGTGCCTTGGCGTTTATTACAACCTGACTGTTTGGTACAAGCTTACAGACCAGACAAGGATTGGCGCATACATAGCGCTTATTGGTGCAGTGATTACTCTCGGTTTAAATTTTCTGCTAATTCCAAAAATCGGATTCATGGGTTCTGCATGGGCAACTCTTGCCTGCTATGCCGCTATGATGGTAATTTCTTATTTTCAGGGTCAGTACTATTACCCGATACCTTATGATGTCCGGAAATTTCTGATTTATGTTGCCGCTGCATTACTGTTTTATTTTGTCGGTAGCAGTATTTCTCCACAATTGCTTTCTGTTGGTCATCTGTTATATGCAGGAGTAAATCTGTTATTACTAACCGGATTTTTATTCTTTATTTTTTTTGTAGAAAAAAGATTGAAAAACCCTGAATGGGAACATACTTCGTAGGGTAACATTGTCTTAAATATAGATAACCCTGTTCTGTAAATTCTCCTATATTCGCACCCCCTAAATTATCAGTTTTGAGAAATACATTTATTACAATCATTGGCTTGTTGCTTTTGTCAACCTATTCATTCGGTCAATCCATTGAAAGATTTGTTATTGGCAGCACAGGCAACTTTACAGTTAGCTCGGGATACAGTTTCTCGGCAACAACAGGAGAAGCAGTGGTGCAAACCATTGGCAACTCATCTGACATACTGACTCAGGGATTCCAGCAGCCGGAAGATATTTCTACAGGTATTATTGAAACACTCTTTTCAGATGTTACAGTAAATATTTATCCGAATCCCACTTCCGATTTGTTGGTTCTGGATATTCACTCGTCAGCATCGGCTATCAATTATCTCTATGAGCTGACAGATGTTTTAGGCAGAAAGGTTAATCCTTTTTCAACATTTGAACAAAGAAATGATAATGCAAGAATCATCTTTAATATAAGTCAATTACCGGCAGGCATTTATTTCCTTCATGTTTCTTCCGGTGAGAATAATACATCGAATCGTTCATTCAAAATTTCAAAAACCAATTAATCACACTATTAAATCAATCCTTCATGAATTTCAAATTTTCTTTTTTTGCTCTTCTACTGATTTCAATTTTTTCATTTCAGGTTCAGGCACAGGTGCCTCAGGGAATCAACTATCAGGCAGTTGCCCGTAATGCAAGCGGCAGCGTAGTAGTGAGCCAGTCATTTAATGTAAAAGCAAGTGTTATTTCAGGAACATCAACCGGCACAACACAGTGGGAAGAAACACATGCAGTAACCACCAATCAATTTGGTTTGTTTAATATCGTTATCGGTCAGGGAACACGCACCGGCGGCGCACAAACAAATTTTTCTGATGTGGATTGGGCTGCAGGAAACTATTACCTGAAAATTGAAACAGACCTCAGCGGCTCTTACGCTGACATGGGAACCACTCAATTGGTTTCAGTTCCTTACGCTTTGTTGGCTGAAAAAACTGTAACACAACCCACTTTAGGCGATCTTAGCGATGTATCCACTAACGGAGTCACCAGCGGACAAGTTCTGAAATACAACGGAACTTCATGGGCTCCGGCAAATGATAATACCGGAAGCGGTGGAAGTACTTATACCGCAGGAACAGGGATTGACATCAACGGCAGCAATGTAATATCTGCTAAAAATCTTGGTGGCGATGTAACAGGGTCAATTCCTTCAACTACTGTTAAAAAAATTCAAGGTGTAGATATTGCCGCTTCTACTCCATCAGACGGACAGGTACTTAAATACAATTCTGCCAATTCAAGATGGCAACCGGCTGCTGATAATAACACTAACTACACTGCAGGAAGCGGTATCAGCATCAGCGGAAATACTATTACCAATACAGCGCCTAATCAACCGGTAACACTTACAGGAACAGGTGGAACAACTGTAACAGGAACCTATCCCAACTTTACTGTTAATTCTTCTTCAGGTGGCAATACATACACTGCAGGAACTGGTATCAATATCAATGGCAGCAACGTAATATCTACCAAAAACCTTAGTGGGGATGTTACCGGAACTTTGCCTTCAAATACTGTTGCTAAAATTCAGGGCACGAATGTGGCGGCTACCTCACCAACAAACGGACAGGTGCTGAAGTATAATGGTGCAAACAGCCAATGGGAACCTTCAACTATTCCATCGGCAGCTAACAATGTAACTACTACCACCACTTTTAACACCACCCAGTTAGCCGTTACTCCCGCTACTTTATATACATTAGTTCCGGGTCTGACTCAAACCATTGACCTTCCATTAAATGCTACTGTTGTTGTTTCTACCTATGGTGGCGCTCAGAGTTTAGGAGCAACCGCTACTTCTTTCTCTGCTTTGAATATCGCCATCGGATTAGATGGAAACTACCTTCCTACCGGAGGTGCTCAGTTTATGTTAATCGCGAATAGCCCTGTCGGACAAAATATTGGCAACTGGTCAATGACACAATCCTTCATTGTGGACGGAACATTAATTACTGCCGGATCACATACTATTGAAGTGCTGGCACAATTTGATGATGGACTGTGGCAGTCGACCAATGCTGCAAGCGCAAATATTGGCAGTAGTCTGGATCCTAACAGTTTTTTAAAATCAGCACTTACGGTTACAGTTATTAAGAATTAAGATATTTTCTTACCAAAATAAAAAGAGGCGGTTTTTTTGAGACCGCCTCTTTTTTATAAAAGCTTATCAGGGTTTTTAGTTTGAATATATAGTATCATACTTCTGCTTTACATACTCCATGAAACACCTGAAGCTTAGTTTTTCGCCTGTTACTTTTTCACAGAGTTCTGAAGCTGAATATAATCTGCCATGCTGATGAATATTTTTTCTCAGCCATTCACGAAGAGGAAGCAATTGACCGTTCTCAATATCAGAAAGTAAGGAAGGCATCTCTTTTTTTGCCTGATTGAAAAATTGAACTGCATAAAAACTGCCAAGTGAATAAGTCGGAAAGTAACCGATGCTTCCGTGCGACCAGTGAATATCCTGTAACACTCCTTCTTTGTCAGAAGGCACATCTACATTCATATAATCTTTGTATTTCTGATTCCAGATAGAAGGTAAATCTTTCACTGCTACACTTCCGTCCATCAACCCTTTTTCAATTTCAAACCTTATCATGATATGAAAATGATAAGTAAGTTCGTCGGCTTCTACACGAATCAACGAGGGCTTTACACAGTTAATACTTTTGTAAAACTCTTCTACTGTAACATCTGAAAGATTTGCTGGAAAATATTTTTTCAGTAATGGAAAATTTGCATTCCAGTAACTCTGACTTCTTCCCACTAAATTTTCCCATAACCGCGATTGCGACTCATGTATGCCAAGAGAGATGGCTTCACCTGCCGGTAGTCCGTAATTCTCAGGTCTTAACCCCTGCTCATATAGCGCATGACCTCCTTCGTGAATACAACTCCACGGCATAGAGCCGAAATCATTTTCATTTATCCGCGTTGTAACACGAACATCCTGCATACTGAATGAAGTGGTAAACGGATGCGCAGAAATATCCTGTCGCCCTAAATTGAAATCAAATCCCATTTGTTTCAGCAACTCCATTCCGAAATCCCACTGTTTATCTTTCGGATAACGACGGCGAAGAAAATCTGTACGAACTTGTTTGCGGGAAGAAATTTCTTTTACATAGTCCACTAAATTCTTTTTCACTTCTTCAAACAACACAGAGAGATCTGAAGTTTTAGCGCCCGGCTCATACAAATCAAGCAATGCATTGTAAGGATGTTCTTTGTAACTGAGAATTTCTGTTTCTTCTCTTTTCAGCTTTATCATTGTTTCAAGCATCGGCTGGAATACTGAAAAACTGTTTTCCTCTCTCGATTTTAGCCATGCCTGAAAAGTTTTTGAAGTTACCTGCGCCATCCGCTCTACAAATTCAGTCGGATACTTTTTCTCGCAGATATAATCTTTCAGTGTTTCACTTACATTCTTTTTCTGTTCGGCAGTCAGTGAATCAGTGTGTGACAGTTTATGAAGTGTATCACCAAGTTTTTCATCCGTGAACATATCGTGTGCAATGCCGGATAGTGTTCCGATTTGCTGCGACCGGAATTCAGCGCCGGATTTCGGCTGATAGGTTTCCTGATCCCATGAAAGTAAAGCAATGGAGAATTTCACATCAGCAATTCTTCGCATTGACTCTACATAAGAGTTATACAGTTCAGAATGATTCACTTTTTATAATTATTAAGTTTAGTATTAAGAGGATTGATTGATAACAGTCGCTTTATTCCTTTTGCTGAAATAAATTGCAGCAACAACACCTGTTACAATCATTACAAGTGCAATGATTTCAGCCTGAGTAGCGCTGATGCCAAAGAAATAGTAGCGAGAGTTTACCCGGATTTGCTCTATCAGAAAGCGCTCGATACCATTCAATATCAGATAAATGGAGAATAACACTCCCGGAATTTTTAATCGTTTACGAATACTCCAGAGAAATAAAAAAATGATAAAGCACATTATCGTCTCATAAAGCGGCGTAGGAAAAACAGGAACAGGAAGCTCAGCGCAATGTTTGCCGACACAACCGGGAATCAGTACACCTTCGCCGTTTACATTATGAGGATAAGTGTAAGCCCAAAACCAATCGGGCATAAAACTCAGCCATCCGGGCTTAGGATTTGTGTTTTCAATTCCCCAATCACCGTCGCCTGCAATCTGGCAGCCGATTCTCCCAATACCATAAGCCATAATTAAAGCGGGTGCAACCGCATCCAGAACATGAGTAACAGAGAACTTATTTCTTACACAATAAATTATTCCTGCGGCAGCTCCAAAGATTAATCCGCCATAGAAGGTAAGTCCGCTGAAAGAGAGAAGAGAGCCGACAGGGTCTTGCAGGAAAGAGTCAATGTGTTCAAGGTTGTCAAAAATTTTTGCGCCGATTAATCCGAAAACTGCTACATATATCGTAAGGTCGCCTACCAACTGATGAGGGTAAAGTGTTACAGTTTCCCATTTCGGTTCCGGTAATTTTGTTTTTTGTTTTTCAGCATATCGTAAGTAAGCGAACAATGCACCCACCGCAATTCCTCCCATCCAACTGCCCTGCCATGAAAAAATAAAACTCTGTGGGTCGTATATGAATGCAGTAAGATTGAAAAAAATTCCAATCACCTTAAAGCCGAGAATAAATCCGCCTGCTGCACTCAACACTAACTCCATAGTTGTTGCAGGAGCGCCTACTAAAGTTTTCCTCACAACAGGAAAAAGAAGCTTTTGCTTTTCTTTTCTCTTCAGCTCTTTTGCTAACAACCATGCGGCTGTCAGAAATGAAAGAGCCATCATTATTCCGAACATCTGGAAGATGTAGAGTACAGAAATATTTACTCCGAAAATATCCTTAACTAAATCTCCGAGTGAGGCGTACATTTAATGTGTAACAGTGGTTGGTTGAGAATAAACTTCAGGTACACCGGCAACTTCTCCATCGCTTACACTTTGAAGTTTACATTTTGCAGTTTGTCCGGTAAGTTGAGATGAAAAAGGAACTTTCACTTTAATATAATTATCAGTGTATCCGTCAATCATCCCGTCATTTATTTCTGTTTCAAACAGAATACTTCGCGTTTCACCGATATGTTTTCTGTAAAAAGCATTTCGTTTCTTTTCCGAGAGAATACGAAGCATCTTATTCCGTTCATGGCGGATATTCAGAGGAACAACTCCTTCCATTATGGCTGCCTCAGTGTTTCCCCTTTCCGAATAAGTAAACACATGAAGATAGCTGACATCCAAATCATTGATGAATCGGTAAGTCTCTTTGAAGCGCTCATCTGTTTCACCCGGAAACCCGACAATCACATCCACACCGATACAACAATGCGGTATCAGCGATTTTATCTTTGCTACTCTGTCTTTATACAGATTGCTGAGGTAGCGGCGCTTCATCCGTTTTAATATTTCATCAGAACCTGATTGTAACGGAATATGAAAATGCGGCATAAACCGTTTCGACTGAGCTACCCATTCAATTATTTCATTCTTTAATAGATTGGGTTCGATTGAAGAAATGCGAAAACGCTCAATACCCTCCACTTCATCCAGTGCTTTTATTAAATCGAAAAAAGTCTCCTGTCGTGAGTGTAACAGTGAGTTTTCATTCACTCCGGCTTCCGTCGCTGGTGATTGATTAATCGGTACAATACCAAAATCGCCAATATTTACTCCTGTAAGAACAATTTCTTTTACACCAAGTGAAGCAAGTTCTTCTGCCTGTTTTACTACATGTGTTACAGAATCACTTCTGCTTTTTCCTCTTGCCTGAGGAATGGTACAGTAAGTACAGGAGTAATCGCAACCATCCTGCACTTTAAGAAATGCACGTGTACGTTCGCCAAAAGAATAGCTGCTTTGAAAGAAGTTTACATCATTGATATCACAGGAATAAAAAGCGCTTGCTTTTTTATTGCTATCCGCAGGAAGTTGGTTTACAAAATGTGCCACATTGAATTTTTCATTCGCCCCCAACACTAAATCCACGCCTTCAATTTTTACTATCTCTTCCGGCTTTAACTGAGCATAACAACCGATGACCACGACTTTTGCATCCGGAGAATTACGCAATGCACGGCGAACAATCGTGCGACATTCTTTATCTGCGCTTTCAGTAACAGAGCAGGTATTTATCACATAGATGTCAGCAGCATCGGTAAAGTCAACTTTACGAAATCCTTCCTGCTCCATCTTGCGGGCAATGGTGGATGTTTCTGCATAGTTAAGCTTACAGCCAAGCGTATGAAAAGCAACTGTTCTGTTTTCTGAAGACATGACGGGCAAAAGTAAAAAGAGTTTGGTGTTAAACATGATAGTTAATCCTCCTCTAAGCGAAGATTTCGCAATTTCGTTTATCTATATATAGGAACGAACAACAGGGACTTATCCTTATCACAGATGTTGAATGAATGAGGAAGAACCAAAAAGCCGCTTAAGTTTTATCAAAAATAATCTTGCTGCTTTTCTATTTTTGCTTTCCTTTAAAAAATAATGATGCTCAAAATCGGAGTGCTGGGTGCAGGACATCTTGGAAGAATCCATCTGAAATTACTGAAGGAAATAAAAGAATTTCAACTTATCGGCTTTTATGATCCGGATGATGCAAATGCTAAGAAGGCAGAGGATGAACTGGGTGTAAAGCGTTTCAGCGATATAGATATGCTGCTGAATGAATCAGAAGCAATAGATATTGTAACACCTACGCTTTCTCATTTTGAATGTGCAGAGAAGGCAGTAGGTAAGGGTAAGCATATTTTTATTGAAAAGCCGCTTACCAATACATTAGAAGAAGGAAAAAAATTACTGGAATTGGTAAACAAAGCTGGTGTAAAAGGAATGGTAGGTCATGTAGAGCGGTTCAATCCGGCATTTCTTGCTGTGCAACATGAGAAGCTGAACCCTATGTTTATTGAAGTGCATCGGCTGGCGCAGTTCAATCCGCGCGGGACAGACGTTCCGGTAGTGCTCGATTTGATGATTCATGATTTGGATGTGATTCTTCATGTGGTAAAATCAAAAATAAAAAGTGTAACAGCCAGCGGAGTGGCGGTAATCAGTTCGTCGCCGGACATTGCCAATGCACGAATTGAATTTGAAAACGGATGTGTGGCAAATATTACGGCAAGCCGGATTTCACTGAAACAAATGCGCAAACTCCGTATGTTTCAGAAAGATGAATATATCAGCGTAGATTTCTTAGAAAAGAAAGCAGAGGTTATACAACTGGCAGACAAGCGTGATGCAAACAATCCCTTTTCACTTGAACTGAATCTGGGAACCAATGCTCCGCCCAAAGTCATCAACTTTCACCGTCCAGAGATTTTTCCTGTGAACTCAATAAAAATGGAATTGGAATTATTTCTCGAATCTGTTATGCAAAACAAACAACCTCCTGTTACATTGCAGGATGGGTATGATGCAATGGAAGTGGCACACCGCATTATGGATGAGATAGAAAAGAATCTGCTGTTACACAATAAATAATTTATACTGCAAGTTATTCACCTGTTAATTGATTGATTTGAGATTATTTTTTAACAAAACCCCCTACTTCACAACCCATAGAAAGGAAATATCCTGCGGCATATTCAAAACAATTGGGTGTGTATGGAACAGTGAAGTTCGGAGATGGACGATAATTATTTCCTTTCCTTTCCTTGGTTTTCTTTTCAGTTGCAACCTGATTAATCCTGCTGAACCTATTCCCGCTTATCTGCAAATTGATTCTGTAGGCTTACAGGTGCGTAGCGGACAGGGGAGCGCTTCTCAAAAGATAAAAGAAGTATGGGTATATATTGGAGATGAAGACAAAGGGGTGTTTGAAGTGCCTAAACGAATCCCAATAATGGGAGAAGGCATAAAAAAATTTACAGTGAGCGCCGGCATACTTGATAATGGCGCTGCTGAATCACATGCTATCTATCCGTTTTATTATCCTGATACTTTTTCATTGAATCTGGTACCTAAACAGATTTACAATATTCATCCGGTTTTTGAATACCGCCCCTCTACAAGATTTTGTTTCATAGAAGATTTTGAGTTAGGTCGGGTCTTTGTAAAACTTTCGGGAGATACAAATATGATTGTAACAAAAAACACTTCAGAAGTTTTTGAAGGTACAGGATCAGGAAAAATATTTGTAGATACTACTCACGGAGAATATGAAGGTGTCACACAATTTACCTACAACTTATCTAATCAGGAGCCGGCATACATAGAGATAAATTACAAAGGAGATATCCCGTTTGAGGTGGGCATCAACAAGCCTTCGGGTGATAACACTTTATACAACTGGATAATCAACCCGAAAAGTGAATGGAACAAACTATATCTTAATCTGACAGACGCTATAAAATTCTTTGGTAGCGGAGAGTACAGAATTATGATTTATGCTGTGCTGCCCCGCGACAAAAATGAAGGAACTATTTACTTGGATAATATTAAACTTGTCACTTTCTAAGTAAATGAAAAAGCATATCCGGATCGGAATAATTCTCTACATCCTTGCTGATTATCTCAGCACACTAATTGGATGGACAGCATTCTTCTTTTACCGGAAAATTTACCTTGAGCATTTTAATATTGGAGATTACAATCACTTTATTGGCGACCAGCAGTTTGTTCGTGGTATAATTATAATCCCGGTTTGCTGGGTACTCCTGTATTATCTGCTTGGATTTTATACTACCATCTACCGCAAGTCGCGACTGAGTGAAGTAGCTAAAACATTTTTAGTAACAGCTTCCGGTGTATTGATTCTGTTTTTTACCGTGTTGATTGATGACCGCGTAGAAAATTATAGTGCATTTTATAAGTCGGTGGCTGCTTTATTGCTGGGACAATTTCTGCTTACTGCTTTATTCAGAATGATAGTGTTGAATTATGCAAAGCGAAACATTCTTTCAGGTAAAGTTGGGTTTAAAACACTTATTCTCGGCGGAAATAAACGGGCGGTAGATATCTATCTTGAATTATCAAAAAATCATTCGCTTGGATATCAGTTTGTTGGTTTTATTGACACAAACGGTAACAGTACCAATGGCTTGAGTGAATACATTTCCAAACTCGGTAAGGTTGATTCCATTCAGGAAGTCATTAAGAATTATGAAGTGGAAGAAGTGATTGTTGCAATTGAAACATCAGAACACCCGCGGCTTAGTACGGTCATTAATCAACTGTTGATTCATAATGTGATTATCAAACTGATTCCTGATACCTATGATATTATTGCCGGCTCTGTAAAAATGAATCATCTGCTGGGCGCGGTGTTTATCGAAATCTATCCGCAACTGACATCGCAGTGGCAATACAATCTTAAGCGGCTGATGGATGTTTTCGTTTCTGTATTTGTACTTGTTTTCCTTTCTCCGGTTTATCTGATATGCGCTATCGGAGTGAAACTGACTTCAAAGGGAAAAATATTTTACAAACAGGAACGAATTGGTTTATACGGTAAATCTTTCACGATATACAAGTTCCGCTCAATGTGTGAAAATGCAGAGAAGGAAGGTCCATTGTTATCCCGTCAAAATGATTTCAGGATTACTTCTTTCGGTAGGATAATGCGCAAATGGCGGTTAGATGAACTGCCGCAATTTGTAAATGTATTGTGGGGCGAAATGTCATTAGTCGGACCCCGCCCGGAACGTCAGTTCTTCATTGACCGGATAATTTCCAAAGCGCCTGATTACATTCATGTGCAGCGAGCCAAGCCAGGCATCACTTCATGGGGAATGGTAAAGTTCGGATACGCACAAAATGTGGACGAGATGATTGTCCGAATGAAATACGACTTACTTTACATTGAAAACATGTCGCTGATGCTTGATTTAAAAATACTGCTTTATACTATCAGAACTATCTTGCAGGGAAGAGGGAAATAAAATTACTTAGTCAGACTCTTCATTTCCTTTTTTATCCTGTCACTCAAAGTATTTGAAACTGTAACAAGCGGAAGCCGCACAACATTTTCGCACAAGCCAAGCTGGTGTAACACTGATTTTACTCCGGCAGGGTTTCCTTCGGCAAACATCATCTCTGTAATATCCAGTAACCGCAGATGAATTTCAGCAGCTTTATCAAAGTTTCCTTTCAGCGCTGCATTTACCATAGAAGAAGTTTCCTTAGGATAAGCATTGGCAACCACAGAAATTACTCCCTGCATTCCAAAAGAAATACCGGGAAGCGTAAGCGGATCATCGCCTGAAATCACTAAAAAATCTTTAGGTTTATCCCTTACAATGTGCATCATTTGCTGAAGATTGCCGGATGCTTCTTTAACTCCTGCAAATTTCTTACTTGCCTTTGCCAGCCGCAAAGTAGTTTCTGCTGTAATGTTAGAAGAAGTTCTTCCCGGGACATTGTAAATAATTATCGGCAGCGGACTTACTTCAGCAAGTTGCATATAGTGTTGGTATATTCCCTCCTGAGTGGGCTTATTGTAATACGGACTAACAGAAAGAATGGCATCAAACCCTTTTGCATCAAACTCTGCCAACTGTTTCAGAATATCGGCGGTATTGTTCCCGCCTATTCCGGCAACCAAACCCGCCTTTCCGGCAACTGTTTTTCTTGTAAAAGAAAGGACTTCTTTCTTTTCTTCTTTTGTAAGGGTAACCGATTCGCCCGTAGTGCCAAGTGAAACAATATAATCACATCCGCCATCAATGATATGATGAATGATTTTTCCCAGCGATTTGTAATCTACATTTCCCTCCTTAGTGAAAGGTGTTACAATTGCCACTCCGGTTCCGGTAAGTTGTTTTTTCATTACAGATTATTTTAAAACGCAAAGATTAAAAATGGAATGCAGAATGTTCAATTTGTCTTTAATCAAGCGAAGGTAAATTACAGGAATAGTTTTTTTCTTCTGTTGCCGACCGGATTTGTAAAGATGAATACAAAGTAGAATAGTGAGACGAGATGAATAGTGGTCCGTTATCGGTTTATCTATTTTGCTTCATATTGAAGGCACCAGGATTTTATTTTTTAAGAATCGTCAGTTTACTGTGAAAAATATTTTTTTCGTTTTCTATTAGCTGATAAATATATATCCCGGGGGGAAGATCCAGTTTAATGCTTGTGTTATTCTTGATGACATAAGCGAAGAAAACCTTTTCTCCAAGCAGGTTATAAATACTAAAACTTATTTCATTTTCTTCTGCCATATTATATTTAACGGTTATCATTCCCTCCGTAGGATTGGGGAATACCATAACATCTTTACTGAAATGGATTTTGTTTGATGCAGTAGTTGTAGAGCAGATACCTGTAATCTGAACAGGCAGAATTCGCGCTGTATTATCTCCCGTTCCCAATTGACCTTCGCTATTATCTCCCCAGCCCCAGAGGGTACCATTGTTCTTTTTAATTATAGTATGACTACCGCCTTTTACAAGTGAAGCCACATTGGATATTAAATCAATTTTTATAGCGGAGCTTGTATCTTTAGTGCTGCCATTTCCCAATTGACCATTTGAATTTACCCCCCATGCCCAAACAGTTCCATCGCTTTTCTGAACATGACTGTTGCTGTATCCTGCGGCAATGGTTTTTATACCACTAAGCCCTGTAACCTTTACCGGAATAGTGCTGCTGTACGAAGTGCTGCCGGTTCCGAGTTGACCGGATGAATTGATACCCCAGTTCCAAACAGTATTGTCGTTTAAAAGCGCTATCGAATAAAGATCAGAAGCCGCAATGGTTGTTACACCAGACAAGAAATCTACCTTAACAGGAATATTGTTTTTGGAGGTGCTTCCATTTCCGAGTTGTCCTAAATCATTTGCGCCCCATGCCCAGATCTTCCCATCGCTGGTAAGAGCCAAAGAATGATCAGTGCCGGCGGCAACAGCAATCACTTTTGTAAGTCCGCTTGTTTGAACGGGCATATTGCTTGAATTGTAACTTCCATTTCCAAGAGCACCGCTGTACCCGGCGCCCCATGCCCAAACAGTAGAATCATTTTTCAAAGCAAGCGAATGACTACCGCCTCCGGCAACAGCAACAATATTGTTAAGTCCCGCCACTTGTACCGGAATATTACTTTTGTTGTTGCTGCCATTGCCAAGCTGGCCGGCGAAATTTGCACCCCAAGCCCATACAGTACCATCACCTTTTATAGCGAGTGAATGCTCATCCCCACACGCAATAGCAACTACTCCAGAAATACCGATTACTATTACAGGAGTATAGCTATAGGGGAAATTACTCCCATCGCCAAGTTGCCCGTTCAGATTTCTTCCCCACGCAATTAAAGTACTGTCTTCACATAGTGCAAGCGTAAAAGAGGTTCCACAAGCAAGAGTTTGTGCATATACAGGAAGATTATTGACTGTAACAAACAGGAATTGAAACAGGATGACAATTTTTTTCATAGCATCTATTTACTAAGGATTATGTTTTGTAAAGTTGTAATACAAATGTATTTGAAATACTTAGATTATATGAAAGTAATGATTATATCTATAAGTAGTTGCATGCTCACTAATATCTTATTATTCTTATTAAATCACCGGAGAACGAAGGTAGGCATCTTAAACCTTATAGCATACCAACGGCAACAGAGGCGGTCACTTCCACTCCGCCCATCTGTCTAAATATTCTGAGGGAAAATAATTTGCAGAAATTTTAAATCATCTATTTATTGTTCGGTTGACATCAAAACACAAATATTTTTTTTCTCTGTCGCAAGTGACAGTATTATTTTAGTGTAAATCTACTTCAGGAGAAGTTCCGGTGTGACAACGCGGAACTAATCTCAGCCCTGTACCTTAGTTATTCTGATACTTTCTTTGCCTTTCATTATTATTACATTTGCCCACTTTAAGATTCAGACAAATAGGCAGAAATTCTCCTATGGCAAGTCATTTGACTTCTGAATCTACTCTTAAATATCACTATGAAGGACGAAAAATTAAATAAAGAACAACCGGATACTAATCCGGAATCTAACGAAGGGAGTAATTTGTCAGAAGAAATAATGAAGGAGTTAGAATTAGAGAGCCGGGCAGAGGCAGGCGGCGACATTTCGGAAAAGGAAGAAAAGGACGAAGAAGAAGGATTATTAAGCAAAATCGGTATTGGTAAAAAAGACAAACACAAGAAAGAAATTAAAGAGTTGCACGAAAAAAATAATGAGTTGAACGATAAATATCTGCGGCTCGCTGCAGAGTTTGAAAATTTTAAAAGAAGGAATGTAAAAGAACGGCTTGAACTTATCCGTACGGCAGGGCAGGATGTTATTTCTTCCCTTCTTCCGGTCTTAGACGATTTTCGGCGGGCACTTAAACAAATGGAACAGGCAAAAGATGTGGAAGCTGTGAAAGAGGGAATAAATCTGATTTTTACCAAGCTAAATTCAACACTTGAATCACGAGGGCTGAAAGAAATGGAAAGCATAGGCAAACCCTTTAACCCTGAATTGCATGATGCAATTACAGAAATACCAGCGCCGGATACGGATATGTCGGGAAAAATAATAGATGAAATCGAAAAGGGTTATTATCTAAATGATAAAATCATTCGTCACGCAAAAGTCATAGTAGGAAAGTAAAAAGATAAGAGTAGTGATGATTCTGAAATTTTAAAATGAGTAAAAGAGATTATTACGAAATATTAGGTGTCAGTAAGACATCTACTGCAGATGAAATAAAAAAAGCATACCGTAAGGTGGCTATGCAATATCATCCCGACCGCAATCCCGGCAACAAGGAAGCGGAAGAAAAATTTAAAGAAGCAGCAGAAGCTTACGAAGTACTAAGTGATACAGATAAAAGGGCTAAATACGACCGCTTCGGTCATCAGGGAGTGGGAAGCGCAGCATCCGGTGGCGGTGGATTCAGAGGAGGAGGCATGAGTATGGAAGATATTTTCTCCAACTTCGGAGATGTATTCGGCGAAGGCAGCCCTTTTGGAGATTTCTTTGGAGGTGGAAGACAGAGCGGCAGTCGTCGTTCACAAGGTGTTAGAGGCGGCAATATTCGTGTCCGAATATCACTTACTCTGAAGGAAATGGCAGAAGGTGTTCAGAAGAAAATTAAAGTAAAGAAATATGTTTCCTGTCACACTTGTCATGGCAGCGGTGCAAAAGACAAAAGTTCTTTTTCCACTTGCCAAACCTGTCATGGTTCCGGCTATGTGCGCAGGGTTACCAATACCATTCTCGGGCAGATGCAAACCACAACTACTTGCCCCACTTGCAACGGCACCGGACAAATCATTACTGCTAAATGTCCGACTTGTAAAGGTGAAGGAAGAGAATATGCAGATGAAACTATCACAGTAGATATTCCTGCCGGCGTTTCAGATGGTATGCAACTAAGTATGAGTGGAAAGGGAAATGTAGGTGAGCGTGGCGGCGCTTCCGGCGATTTGATTATTCTGATTGAAGAAGAGGCAGATGCAGAGTTAAAACGCGAAGGAAATAATGTAGTTTATGAACTGCACATCAGTTTTATGGATGCTGCGCTTGGAGCAAGTGTGGAAGTTCCGACAATTGATGGTAAAGCAAAAATTAAAATAAAACCGGGTACACAAGGAGGAGAAATTTTCCGTTTGAAAGGAAAAGGATTTCCGAATCTGAATGCATACGGTAAAGGCGATCAGCTAATCCATGTCAATATCTGGACACCTAAAATACTGACCGGCGAAGAACAAAAAATATTGGATAATCTGCGTACTCATCAGAACTTCCAGCCCAATCCGAACAAAAACGAAAAAGGATTCTTCGAAAAAATGAAGGATTATTTTTCATAACGAATCAGTATTCTGATTTACTGTTACAGTTAGGTGAATTTAAGCCATTGTTCAGAATATAATCTGCGGTAACAATTACAAAAATTCGAAAATTTTTTCTCTTTATTTCTTGCCTAAGGAATTTTAATATATTATTTTTCCTACTTTAAATAACCCCAATGGCGATAGCCGAAAAGCCATCAATAGAGTAGGCATAAACAATAAAACTTTTTACCCATGAAACAGACAAAATATTTAACAAGCATTTTGATTACAGTTCTGCTTCTGAATGCCCAAGCGTTATTCAGCCAGACATTTCAAAACACTTTTTTACCGCCAAGTGATGATAATTATGTGGCGGGCTCGGCTGTCAGCGCTAACTATTATGTACTCGGAAATACAACTTATCCGGTATCGGGTTCTGTCACAGAGAAAATTTTATTTTCAGCCTATAACTCTGCCGGCGCTTCTATTATGGATAATCTTTATCATAACAAAAATCGTCTCGGCTATATTCATACAGCAACTGATATTCAGGCGGGTTATACCACTTATATTTCATCATTGAGCCAATCGCCTTCTACACCTCCATGTGACATTCAGACGGTTAATTGTCCGGGCACTGCCCCTTTAGCCATTGACATGTTGGACCCCGATTCAAAAAAATATTTTTACGGAACGGGATTTTATAAGAGAAATCCATCCGATAAAAGAAAACTACTCATTTTTAAACTGAGTACCAGTGGCGCCGTTCTGTGGTCGCGGGCGAGCTATATTCTTTCTCCGAATAATGAAGACGAAGCTGGGGTTTCAGTTGAATCGTGCCCGAACAGGGATGTTTTTGTGGTCAGTCAAACAACAGAATCTGCCACCGGACTGGTTTATCCAACCATTACTCGTCTTGATTCCAACGGCAATGTTAAATGGAGATTCAATTACAAACCCTCCCCTGACGAAGCTCCATATAAATTTACTCCCCATCAATCCTGTATCTTCAAAGAATATATTCAGAATGGAGTTCATGACCCTATAGGAATTACGGTGGTGGGTGAACTATCAATGCCAGGTGCAGCAGGAACTATGGTATGTGTAATGCGCGTAGGGTATGACGGAACCATGCGGTGGAAATACTTTTATCCGATATTTCCTACTCCTCTGCCTTATCAATCCGGATGGGATATTATGACTGAAGATAATTCTCTTGGAATAAGTGCATCTATTGCCGAGAATTTTGTTCTCACCGGCATGATTAGTTCGGCTCCCACACCGGTACCCGGCACTGATTGTTTGGTAATGCGGGTTACCACAGCTAGCGGAACTTTTGTGAGTGGAAAAATTATCACCGTTGGTTCACCCGGACACTGGATTTATGGACAGGGAATATATCAGGCACATTCACCAAGATCAAATGTAGTTGTAACAGGCGGTGTGTTTGATGATGAACTGGGCGTATTGAATGACACCTATCTTACAAAGATTGATCCTGCAACCGGGGCTGTTGCATGGCTGAATAATTACCCGATTACCACGCCTAATTTTCCAAGAACCGAATCAGTAGTTTCTGTAGGGAAAAGATATCCCACTATCGGATATTTTTTAAGTACCAATGCTTATGACACCTATGGTACCGGAACCATCACCGACGCACATGTAATAAAAACAGATGCTGCCGGTGCAGTGAACTCTGTGGATTGTCATAACTGGAAGATTCAGCCAAAGGTTGCGGAGTTTAATTCTCAATTTATTCAACTGTGCAATTTGCTGGTTTGTGATTCCATTACTAAAAATAACCTCAACAAGGTAGCTATCACGGTGCCCCATGTACTATGTTATTCACCAACAAGGATGGAAGACAACGGAGAATTTATGGATGAGTCAGCTTTTGCAATTAATGTTTTTCCTAATCCTGTACAGGATAAATTAAACATTACAATGTTCACAGAGGAAGATAAGGATGCAAGAATTGAAATCATCGGCATGGATGGCAAGCTGCTGATTAAAGAGAATATATTTTTATCAGAAGGAAGCAACAACCATGTATTCAACACGGAATCTTTACCTGTTGGAATGTATTTCGTAAGAGTTGTAACTACTGATGAAATCGGAATCTCAAGATTTATAAAACAATAGAAAATTCCTGAAATGGAAAAGGTAAAGCCGCTATGAATATTCATAGCGGCTTCACCTTTTCAGATTGTTATACTTTCATTTCTTCCTTATCTCTTTTAATTCCTTTTTCCGAAAACAATCCGACGCATGATCATCCACAATTCCTGTGGCTTGCATAAAAGCATAGCAGATAGTGGAGCCGCGAAACTTAAAACCTCTTTTGCCCATATCTTCGCTCATTGTATCACTGAGTGCTGTTTTAGAAGGATAATCTGAAATCTTTCTGAATTGATTAACAAAGGTTTTTCCTTTAGTAAATGACCAAACATATTTCGAAAAAGAGCCAAACTCTTTCTGAATTGCGAGAAAACATTTTGCATTGTTGATAGCTGCTTCAATCTTTAATCGGTTGCGGATAATACCGGCATCCTGTAACAGCGATTCCACTTTTTTACCATTGAACCTTGAAACCTTAACAGCATCGAAATTGGAAAAAGCTTTTCTGAAGTTCTCTCTTTTTTTTAAAACAGTCAACCAGCTTAATCCCGCCTGAAAGCTTTCCAGCACCAAGAATTCAAATAATAATTGGTCGTCATGCAAAGGAACGCCCCACTCTTCATCATGATATTTAATATACAGCGGATTATTTCCTATCAAACACCACGCACAGCGTTTTTTGTCTTTCATATATAAATATTAATAAGCGTTTACAGATTGCAAAATACCTTTATAAATGAAATCATCAGCATATCCGTTCTCTATATATTTGCTTTTATGTATCAATAAGCCCTTTAACTTTCTTTATTTAACTACTTGTCAGAATGATTTTAATGAATATCTTTGCCCTCCCAAAAAAATTTTAAGTTTTATTTATGGTTACAGATCCTATTGCAGATTACCTTACCCGTATCAGAAACGGACAAATGGCTAATCACCGGATTGTGGAGATACCTTCGTCAAACCTCAAAAAGAAACTCACTGAGATTCTTTATGACAAGGGATATATTCTGAAATACAAGTTTGATGATGTAAAAGGACCGCAGGGCACTATCATGGTGGCGCTCAAATATCATCCTGAAACCAAGCAGCCGGCTATCCGATCTATGGAAAGAGCCAGCCGCCCGGGACTAAGAAAGTATGTAAAAAGTGCCGGTATCCCTCGTACCATTAATGGATTGGGAATTACTGTGATGTCCACCTCGAAAGGGTTAATGACGGATAAAGAAGCAAAGGCACAGAATGTAGGGGGCGAAGTGCTGTGTTATATTTATTAATCAAATAAAGAATAGAAGAACCATGTCACGAATAGGAAAAATGCCGGTTAGTCTGCCAAAGGGTGTTACAGTTACAACTGGTGCTAATGGATTAGTTACAGTAAAAGGCGCTAAGGGAGAGTTGAAGCAGATGATGGATACGGATATTAAAGTGAAAGTACAGGAAGGTTCAGTAGTACTGGAGCGACCAACGGATCAAAAGCGTCACAAGGCATTACACGGACTTTACCGTGCATTGCTTGCTAACATGGTAAAAGGTGTTTCAGAAGGTTATACCAAAGAACTGGAACTGGTAGGTGTGGGTTTTCGTGCAACGGCACAAGGACAGCAATTGGAACTGAGCGTGGGGTTTTCTCACCCTGTTCTTTTTATCCTGCCTAAAGAAATCAAAGCAAAAGCAGAACAACTGAAAGGACAGAACCCGATTGTAACACTGGAATCAGCCGATAAGCAATTGCTCGGACAAATGGCAGCAAAGATTCGCGATGTGCGCCGTCCGGAACCTTATAAAGGAAAAGGAGTCAAATACCGCGAAGAAATTCTTCGCCGCAAAGCAGGTAAATCTGCTGCAACAGCTTCGGCAAAATAAATTCTAAGAAATTGAACTAAACAATAAATTATGCCAACGCATATAACCAACAGACAAAAAGTAAAAAGGAGAATCCGTAAAAAAATTCACGGGAATGCTGAACGCCCCCGTTTGTCTGTATTCCGCAGTAATGATGAAATTTATGCTCAAGTGATTAACGATGAAACAAGCCACACGCTCGTATCGGCTTCATCATTAAAACTAAAAGACCTGACAGGAAAGAAATCTGAGAGAGCAAAACAGGTGGGGTTAGCCATTGCAAAACAATGTGCTGATGCAGGAATCACCAAAGTGACCTTCGACCGCGGAGGATATTTGTACCATGGACGCGTGAAAGCACTGGCAGAAGGAGCAAGAGAAGGCGGTCTTCAATTCTGATTTTTTAAAACAATACAATTACAAAATGTCTCAATCAAATATTCAAAGAGTAAAAGCCAGCGAACTGGATCTGAAAGAAAAGGTCGTGAACATTCAGCGTGTTACAAAAACAACAAAAGGAGGGAGAACATTCAGTTTTTCTGCTCTTGTAGTTGTAGGTGACGGAAACGGAATTGTAGGACAGGGTTTGGGAAAAGCACGTGAAGTGCAGGAAGCCATCACCAAAGGAATAGATGATGCAAAAAAGAACCTGTTGAAGGTTCCGCTGCTGAAGGGTACTATTCCCCATGAGCAAACCTCTAAAGCCGGTGCTTCTAAAGTCTGGATTAAGCCCGCAGCAAACGGAACAGGCGTAATTGCAGGCGGTGCTATGCGTGCTGTGCTGGAAAGCGCAGGTGTTACAGATGTATTGGCAAAATCTCTCGGATCAACCAATCCGCATAATGTAGTGAAAGCAACCATCAAGGCGCTTACTGACTTACGCGATCCTATCGGTGTTGCCCGTACGAGAAATATCAATTTGAAAAAAGTTTTTAACGGTTAATAAAACTGAGAAATGGCAAAAGTTAAAATAACACAGATAAAAAGTGCGATTGACAGAACAGAGCGTCAAAAGAAAACCATAAAAGCACTTGGCATAAATAAACTGAATCAGTCAGTGGAACTGGAAGCCACTCCACAAATTCTCGGAATGGTAAAAGCAGTTTCACATCTTGTAAAGGTTGAGCAGATTTAGTCAGTGTAATCATTCTAATCAGTGAATCATAAATAAAATGGAACTACATAATTTAAAACCGGCAAAAGGATCAGTAAGAAATAAAAAAAGAGTCGGACGCGGACAAGGAAGCGGACGTGGTGGAACATCTACACGCGGCATGAATGGAGCAGGATCGCGCTCAGGAACAGTAAACAAATTTGGTTTTGAAGGTGGACAGATGCCGTTACAGCGTCGGGTTCCAAAATTCGGCTTTAAGAATTTATTCCGTAAAGAATATCATGTCCTTAACCTGGATACTCTTCAGACTTTAGTTGAAAAACACAAATTCAGCACGATTGATTACGACACACTCCACAAAGGTGGCATCGTAAAGAAGGATTCAAAAATTAAAGTACTGGGTCGCGGCGAAATTAAAACTAAGCTTGAGTTGAAAGTAAATGCTATCACTGAGTCAGCAAAGAAAGCAATTGAAGCTGCCGGTGGAAGTGTTACAATTATTTAAGAAATAGTTTAATAGAGTTATATCAGAGAAACTGTTCCAGTAAAGGAGCAGTTTCTCTTTTTATAGTGTATTCATTCTCTTATGATGTAATGAGAGCATGTTACAGCTAATGAAAGCATCCTAATGTTTAAAATGCCGAATACCTGTAAATACCATCGGCATTTTGTGCTTGTTACAGTAATCAATACTTTCCTGATCTTTTATAGAGCCACCCGGCTGAACCACTCCTCCGATACCTGCTTCATCCGCAATCTGAACACAGTCAGGAAAAGGAAAGAAGGCATCGCTTGCCATCACAGTACCTTTCAGGTTAAAGCCAAAAGAATTTGCTTTTGCAATTGCTTGCTTTAGGGCATCTACGCGGCTGGTTTGTCCACAGCCCATTCCGAAAAGTTGTCCGTCCTTTGCCAGTACAATTGTGTTTGATTTCAGGTGTTTACATACTGTTGCTGCAAATACTAAATCATTCAGCATTGCAGAGGAAGGTGCAGTTTCTGTTACAGTTTTAAAATCAGCAATTGTTTCTGTTTTTAAATCCTTGTCTTGTTCAATTACTCCATTCAGAATATTTTTAAATTGTCTGCTAACTGTAACATTTTTTTTCTGCTTAATCAGAATTCTGTTCTTCTTTGATTTCAAGATCTTCAAAGATTCCTCATCATATCCAGGGCTAATCAGAATTTCAAAAAACAGGTCATTGATTTTTGCAGCAGTAGCAGCATCCACTTTTCTGTTACAGGCAAGCACTCCTCCGAAAGCGCTTACCGGATCGCCGGCTAATGCTTTTTCATAAGCGGATAAGAGGTCGTTGTCTGTTGCCACACCACAGGCATTGGTATGTTTGATAATAACGAATGTGGGATCGGAAAATTCTTCCACCAAATCTGTGGCAGCATCCATATCAACTAAATTGTTGTAGGAAAGTTCTTTGCCATTCAGTTGCTCAAACAACTCATCAAGGTTACCATAGAATATACCTTTCTGGTGCGGGTTTTCTCCATAGCGAAGCGCTCTGCTATTTTGAATACTCTGTTTAAAAACCGGAATGTTTGCAGTGCGGTTCAGATAGCTGAAAATAGCAGTATCATAGTGAGAGGATATGTTGAAAGCTTTAGCTGCAAATAATTGCCGCTCTTCCACTTCTGTAACACCTTTCTTCTCTTCAAGCAAATGCAAAAGGTCTTTATATTCTTCCTGAGAAGGAATTACTACTACATCTTTAAAGTTTTTGGCAGCAGCACGAATCAGCGAAATACCACCGATGTCAATCTTTTCGATAATTTCAGATTCGTCGTCAGTATTGCTTACCGTTTTTTCAAATGGATACAGGTCAACAATGACAAGGTCAATAGTGTTGATGTCGTATTTGGCAAGATCCACCTGATCATCAAGGTTACCCCTGCGCGAAAGTATTCCTCCAAAAATATTGGGGTGAAGTGTTTTTACCCGTCCGCCAAGTATGGAAGTATAAGAGGTGATATCTTCTACCCTTTTACATGGAACATTTAGCGAATTGATAAAATCATAGGTTCCGCCTGTTGAAATAATTGTAACACCTAAATCATTCAGTTTATTTACAATAGGAGCAAGGTTGTCTTTATGATAAACTGAAATTAATGCAGTTTGAATTTTTACAGGAAGTGACATTCTAAAGAAATTAAGTCACAAATGTAATAGGAAAGTACAGTTGACTTTCTATAAACACAGTTAATTCTATCTCCAGTAAAAAACTTTTTCTCCAAGAAACCGCAATGGACGAGGAATATTCTTTCTTATCAATTCTGGATTATCAGTAACAGATTTCCGGACATGATTGATGGCTTCTTCTACGGAATCTGTCAAAAGGAAAATATCGAGATCCTCTTTGCGAATAGTTTGATTCTTAACCATTATATCGAGCATATCCATAAGATTTCTCCAGTACTCTTTACCAATCAGAACAATCGGAAACTCTTTAATCTTTCCCGTCTGAACAAGCGTGAGTGCTTCAAACAACTCATCCATAGTACCCATGCCCCCCGGCAGTACAATAAAAGCATAAGAGTATTTAAACATCAGCACCTTGCGCACAAAGAAATGCTCAAAAGTGACAGAGCGGTCCAAGTATTTATTTGCATGTTGTTCATGTGGCAGCCGGATGTTACAGCCAACCGAAAGTCCGCCGGCTTCTTTTGCTCCCCGATTAGCCGCTTCCATAATACCGGGACCACCTCCCGTCATTACACCGAAACCTAAATTGGCAACGGCACGACCCACTTCAACACCGAGCTGGTAATAAGGATGTTCTTCTCCGAAGCGTGCAGAACCAAACACGGCAACGCACGGACCTGCGAAGTGTAACACACGGAAACCTTTTATAAATTCCCTCATTACATGCAGTGTAAATCTGAAATCTTTTACCCTGGAATGAGGTCCTTCAAGAAAATAACTCTCGTGATTGAATTTAGAATTGCCGTTTGATAAAGACTCCATAGTATTTATTATTTATAAATTAATAAATTAAAATTGATAAAAGATAAAGCGCTCAGAGAGATAATTCAGAAACGCAAAATAAACTAAATCAGAGGTGACAGATTCTATTAAAACAAATTTACAATCCACCGGTTCATAATTAATGAATACAATTATTTACAATTATCTAAATTTGATAATTGCTTTTATATGCTCTGGAGAAAATTTAACGGAGAAAAAATAAGAATACCGATTAAAAAAGCGGTGGAGCAGGCAATTTTATATGAAGCAGGATTGGGGAATCATTTGAAAGTTTGTATCGGAACTGATTCTCAGGTACGGGGTAAGCTGACAGAATTTGCTACGGTTATTGTTTTTCTTAGGGAGAAAAGGGGTGGATTTATGTTCATCAATAATGATAAGACTACTGTTAAACTCACCATCAAGGAACGTATGCTCACTGAAGTTTCCAAGTCAATTGAAATTGCCTATTCACTCTGCAATTTGCTTGATGAATATGATGTGGATCTGGAAGTTCATGCAGATATTAACACAAACCCCCAGTTCAAATCCAATCCTGCCCTTCGTGAGGCTATGGGCTATATACTCGGGATGGGATTTGCATTTAAAGCCAAGCCGGAAGCATTTGCCAGCAGCAGTTGCGCAAATAAGGTAGTGTAACAATCGCCTGCTTTGCTCAGAGTTACAAAATTATTAATCGGAAATTTCTTGCATCTATATTTGGTAGAGTATATCTCTGAAACTAATTACCTACCCTTATTTTTAAAGATAGCATAATACATTCTTCTTCGATTAAAACTTGAAAGTATTCAGAAAACTTGTATTGAAGTTTCCTTCTCTGTAATTTTTATCCTTCATCAATGCCTGATGGAAAGGAACAGTGGTTTTGATTCCTTCAATAACATATTCGCTGAGCGCCCGTTCCATAGTTTCAATTGCTTCTAATCTTGTCTGTGCAACGGTAATGATTTTTGCAATCATAGAATCATAATAAGGCGGAATCACATAACCGGAATAGATATGAGAATCAATTCTTACACCATGTCCGCCCGGAGTATTCAGATTAGTAATTTTTCCCGGACATGGACGAAAGTCGTTGTAAGGATCTTCAGCATTGATACGACACTCAATGGCGTGCATGGTCGGTATATAGTTCTTTCCGGAAATGGGCTCACCATTGGCAATTTTGATTTGCTCTTTTATCAAATCATAGTTAATCACTTCTTCTGTAACAGTATGCTCTACCTGAATTCTTGTATTCATTTCCATGAAATAGAAATTCCGGTATTTATCAACAAGAAATTCAACTGTGCCTACTCCTTCATAGCTGATGGCTTTGCACGCTTTGATAGCTGCTTCACCCATTTTTTCACGCAGTTCAGGGGTCATAAACGGAGAAGGAGATTCTTCAGTCAGTTTCTGATGACGGCGCTGAATGGAGCAGTCTCTCTCTGAAAGATGGCAAGCTTTTCCGTACTGGTCGCCGGCAACCTGAATTTCAATATGGCGTGGCTCTTCAATGAGTTTTTCCATATAAACGCCATCATTTCCAAAAGCAGCTCCTGCTTCGGTGCGGGCTGTAGTCCATGCATTGTCAAGGTCTTTTTCCTCCCATACTGCTCTCATTCCTTTTCCACCTCCTCCGGCAGTAGCTTTCAAAATAACAGGGTATCCGATTTTCTTTGCTATTTTCTTTGCGTCTTTTAAGTTGGTGAGTAATCCATCACTGCCGGGGATGACGGGTACGCCGGCTTTTTTCATCGTATCTTTTGCAGTGATTTTATCTCCCATTGAAGCAATCTGCAGTGGTGTAGGACCTATAAATTTTACTCCATACTCGTTACAAATCTCAGCAAACTTATCGTTCTCTGCGAGAAAACCATAGCCGGGATGAATGGCATCAGCGCCGGTTATTTCTGCTGCACTCATGATTTTAGACATACTCAGGTAGGACTCTGAACTTGGCGGAGGACCAATACAGATAGCTTCGTCTGCAAATTTTACATGGAGTGAATCAATATCTGCAGTAGAATAAACCGCCACGCTGCGAATGTTCATTTCACGACAGGTGCGAATGATGCGCAAGGCAATTTCACCACGGTTGGCAATTAATATTTTTTTGAACAAAGGTGTTACAGTTTTATGAATAATACCTGTCGTTGCGGATGAAGTGAAGCAATCTTCTTAATGTACCGAATAGATTCCTCACTGCGTTCGGAATAACAGAAAAAATTACATGGGTTCTATCAGAAACAGTGGCTGGTCGTACTCAACAGGCTTTGCATTTTCTACCAGTATTTTTACAATCTTTCCTGAATATTCAGATTCAATTTCATTGAATAGTTTCATTGCCTCAATCATGCAGAGTACAGTGCCCGGTTTTATCTCATCACCCACTTTCACAAATAGGTCTTTATCAGGACCCGGTGAGCGGTAGAATGTACCAATCATCGGCGACTTGATGGTGATAAGGTTATCAGTACTTGCAGTTGCTGCCACCTCTGGTTTAACGGATCCTGATTGCGTAACAGGCGCTGCAACTGCAGGAGCAGCAGGGGTTGTTGTAGCAGGTACTATTACCTGTGGAATTACCTGAGCTGCAGATGTGTGAGCCGGAACTTGCTTGCCTTCTTGATAAAAGTCGCGGGTACGGAGTGTAATTTTGAAATTATCACGTTCAATTCTCAGTTCAGCCACATTAGATTTACTCAGTATGCGAATGAGTTCCTGTATTTCTTTTAAATCCATTTTGTCAATTTGATGATTTGATGAAGTGGTAATTCTTTTTGAAAAATATTCTAACTACTTCTGATTTTAGATGGGAAAGATAGCAAAAGAAATTATTTTACTCTTTCCACATAGGCGCCATTGCGGGTATCTACTTTCACTTTGATTCCCGAATCAACAAACATAGGCACTTGTATAGTAGCGCCGGTTTCAAGAGTGGCATTCTTCATAGGATTGTTAGAAGTATTTCCTTTTACAGCCGGTTCGCTGTAAGTAATTTCTAAAATAACGAACGGAGGCATTTCACAAGTCAGCGGCTTTCCGGTGTCAG
This sequence comes from uncultured Bifidobacteriaceae bacterium, assembly GCA_964424455.1. Taxonomy (GTDB): domain Bacteria; phylum Bacteroidota; class Bacteroidia; order Chitinophagales; family UBA10324; genus CAYRJA01. The sequence continues at coordinate 3,434 of CAYRJA010000012.1, read as the reverse complement.
CATGAAAAGACATTTCAACCTCCTGACCTTCTTTCATAAATTCTTTTCCTTCCACCATGTCGCCATCAAGTGTTACCTGTTCAAAGGTATTGTTATCCATAAAATTATAGCCGGTATCGTCCTTGTAAAGAAATTGATATTTCCTTCGCTCTATACGAACAGGAAAAATCTGTTCGCCTGAGTTGAAAGTATTATCAAGCATTTTTCCGGTTGTAACACTTTTCAGTTTTGTCCGAACGAATGCACCGCCTTTTCCGGGTTTCACATGCTGAAAATCAACAACAGTATAAAGATCATTGTTGATTTCAATCGTCAGTCCTTTTTTAATATCGCTTGTATTTGCCATTAGTCAGTTTTAAATTTATTATTTAAGGTTGGTTAGGAATAGTTGTTTGATGTGTTTGTTATTTTGAATCGTACGCCCACTTCAGAAGAATGGCTCCCCATGTAAAACCACCGCCGAAGGCAGCAAGTACTATGTTGTCCCCTTTGTGCATTTTCTTTTCCCATTCCCACATGCAAAGTGGAATTGTGCCATTGGTGGTGTTGCCGTAGCGGTCAATGTTTATCATCACTTTGCTGTCGTCTAACTCCATTCGACGTGCAGTTGCATCAATAATTCTTTTGTTTGCCTGATGAGGAATAAGCCACGCAATATCTTCTCCACTGAGATGATTTCTTTTCATTATTTCCTCTGCGGCATCAGCCATTTTTGTTACAGCAAACTTAAAGACCGGCTGTCCTTCCTGATAAACATAGTGAAGGCGGTTTTCTACTGTTTCTTTTGTGGCAGGCATTACAGAGCCACCTGCTTTTTGATGGAGATGAACTCTGCCTGCACCGTCAGAACCCAGTACAGCATCTATTAATCCGAAACCTTCGGTATTTGGTTCCATTAAAACCGCACCGGCGCCGTCGCCAAAAATTACACAGGTAGAACGATCGGTATAATCAATAATAGAAGACATTTTATCGCCACCAACCACTATTGCTTTTTTAACAGTACCCGATTCTATCATTCGTGCTACAACATTCAGCGAATAGATAAGACTGGAACATGCCGCACTGATGTCAAATCCATAAGCATTTTTTAGTCCGCATTTATCGGTGATGACATTGGCTGTTGCCGGAAATTGCATATCGGGAGTAGTGGTGGCGCAAACGAGCAAATCAATATCAAGCGGATTAGTATTTGTCTTTTTCAGTAATCCTTCCACAGCGAATTTTCCCATGTCAGAAGTACCGAGTCCCTCGCCTTTAAGAATTCTTCTTTCTTTTATTCCGGTGCGTGTTACAATCCACTCGTCGGAAGTGTCCACCATTTTTTCAAGCTCTGTATTGGTAAGGACGTAATCAGGTGCGTAGCCTTGAACGCCTGTAATTGCTGCTCTTATTTTTTTATCTGATTGAGTTTCCAAAATTGAAATTTGCCACTAAAAGTAAAAACGATAAACAATAAGTGATACAAAATTGATAACTATGTATTTTATCATTTATGTTTTATTAGACTAATCCTGCAAAATCTGATTATTGATAAATGCCTGCTTGAGAATCTCCACTAAGTTACTTTCTATTATTTCTTTTGAGTGAAGAAGAATGCTTTTGAAAGCAAGATCGTTTGAAATTCCGTGTGCCACTACAACGGGAGCATTCACTCCGAGAATAGCTGTACCCGCTGAGTTTTCAAAGTTGAACTGGTCAAAATATTTATCCTGAATCTTTCTTGCGTTGATTAAATCGTAAAAGGATTCTCCGAATTTAAGAATGACATTTCCTGTGAATCCATCACATACTATAACCTCTGCCATATCAGAAAAAATGTTCCGACCCTCCACATTACCTATGAAATTGATTTTATCATTTTCTTTCATCATAGGATATGTTTCCTGAGTCAGTTTATTTCCTTTCCCTTCTTCTTCTCCTATATTTAATAATCCGATTCTCGGATTAGGTACTTTGTAAACATGCTCTAAATATAGCGAGCCAAGTAAAGCAAACTGATTTAACATTTCAGGTTTGCAGTCTGCATTAACACCCACATCAAGAATGATTGCCTTTTTTCCGTTCATACGGGGAACGAGTGCACTTATGGCAGGGCGCATAACTCCCTGAATAGGTTTAACCGAATACATGGCTCCTACCAGCATTGCTCCAGTATTTCCTGCACTGGCAAATGAATCAATTTTTCCTTCTTTCAGATAATTAAAACCTACAGCTATACTACTGTTTGGTTTAGTACTAAAAGCTTTAGTAGGAGATTCTGCCATATCAATCACCTCAGGGCAGTGGACTACTTCTATACAGTCTGGCTTCTCTCCTAACTCTTTAAAAACAGTATTTATTTTGGTTTCATCACCAAATAATACTATTTGAATGTTAGCAGGGAACTGCTTGTAGAATAAAAGTGCACCTTTGATACATTCCAATGGGGCAAAGTCACCCCCCATTGCATCAATACCGATTCGCATAATGTTTTTCAGCCCGAATAAGTTTGAATAGAAATAACAAATTTTCCAGAGTTCAGAACTCCAGAAAAGTTGTTAAGATTGTTTTTCCATTATCACTTTACCCTTGTAGTAAAGTTTTCCTTCTTCCCAATGGGCACGATGACGCAGATGTGCGGCGCCTGTTGTTTGGTCTATAGATACAGTGGGGATAGCAGCTTTATCGTGCGTTCTTCTTTTGTCGCGGCGGGTTCTGGAATGGCGTCGTTTAGGATTTGGCATAGTAGTTTAATTTTAACTATTCACCCTTCAAAGTTTCATTGAAGGAATTTTTATTTTTAAGATGCTTTATGTTTTAATTGATCCCACCTGGGGTCAGGAACCGGTTGGATTTTCTGATTCAGGTGCTTCAAAACTTTCAATGATTTTTCGTTACACTTTTTTTTAATTGACTCACAGTAGACTCTACCTGTCGGAATACTAAGCACAATGAATTCATAAATTAACTGTGCTGTATTCAGATGTGTTTCGTTGTGGCTGATGTAAACAATATCAGCATTGCTGTCATCATTGTCCTCTTCATGATGATTATCAAACTTTACCACGATAGGATAATCTGCATCAATCGGAAAATCAATCAGGTCAGAGCAACGATCACAAGGCAGGGTTAGAGTTCCTGAAATTTGAAAATTGAGAAGAAAGAAAGTATTCTTTTTATCAAAATTCAAATCAACTTTTACTTTACCCTTGCTGACAAGCGAGTTTTCAAAAAATGTAAAGAACTTATCATCCACTTCAAAACTGAACTTGTGAATTCCGGGTTTTAATCCGACAAATGCAATTTCATATTCTCTCAACAACTTCACAACTCAAATTTTGAAAACGGGGAACAAAAGTAATAAAATGAATTGATATAAAAAATGTAGAGCAAGAATAAGGGATAGGGTGCATACCAAATTGTCGTTAGGCAGCTATCGCGGGTGGCTGGTT
>CAYRJA010000011.1:0-44676 GCA_964424455.1 uncultured Bifidobacteriaceae bacterium | reverse complement strand
CAAACGGTAATAAAACTTATTCCCCTATTTTTGATTCATGCAACAACACCATTCATTATTATCTTTAGCCACGAATTTAGAAGGAAGAAAACTTCATGGAAAGAAATTGGAAACGATATACCGTTACGGCTGCTTTACCTTATGCAAATGGCGGAATTCATTTAGGGCATCTTGCAGGAGCATATCTGCCGGCAGATATTTATGTGCGTTACAGAAGACTGAAAGGTGATGATATTTTATTCATCTGCGGTAGTGATGAGCATGGTGTGCCGATAACACTTGGAGCAAGAAAAGAAGGAATTACTCCGCAGCAGTTTGTAGATAAATATCACAAGCTGATGAAAGATTCGTTTGAAAAGTTTGGTATCTCATTCGACATCTATTCGCGCACTTCTAATAAAATCCACCACGAAACAGCACAACAGTTTTTTCTTGACTTGTATAACAAAGGAGTTTTCACAGAAGAAACTTCATCGCAGTATTATGATGAGCAGGAGAAAATGTTTTTGGCTGACCGCTACATCATGGGTATTTGTCCGTTTTGCGGCTACGAGAAAGCGTATGGTGACCAATGCGAAAATTGCGGAAGCAGTTTATCGCCAAAAGATTTGATAAATCCGATTTCAGTTTTAAGCGGTAAACCACCTGTTACAAAAGAAACCAAACACTGGTATCTGCCGCTGCAAAAATATGAGTCGTGGCTGAGAGAATGGATTCTGGACGGACATAAAAAAGACTGGAAGCCGAATGTTTATGGTCAATGCAAGAGTTGGTTAGATGGCGGACTGCAACCGCGGGCAATGACGCGCGATTTGGACTGGGGAGTAAAAGTTCCGCTGCCCGATGCGGAAGGAAAAGTTTTGTATGTGTGGTTTGATGCACCTATCGGATATATCAGCGCCACAAAAGAATTACGACCGGATGGATGGGAGAAATATTGGAAAGACGAAAACACGCGATTGATTCATTTCATCGGTAAAGACAATATTGTATTTCACTGTATCATTTTTCCCGCTATTCTGAAAGCACACGGAAAATATATTTTCCCGGACAATGTTCCTGCAAATGAATTTTTGAATTTAGAAGGAGAAAAACTTTCTACTTCGCGCAACTGGGCGGTGTGGCTGCATGAATATTTGGTTGACTTTCCCAACTGCAATGATGTGTTGCGCTATGTGCTGACTTCTACTGCCCCTGAAACAAAGGACAACGATTTTACATGGAAAGATTTCCAGTCGCGCAACAACAGCGAGCTTGCTTCCATCTATGGAAATTTAGTAAATCGGACGATTGTACTTACACATAAATATTTTGATGGAGTAGTGCCGCCGTTGAAAGAAAACTTACAGGAGGCAGAAGAGCGTGAGTTGATTTACCAGATTTCACTCACGAAGAAAAGTGTGGAAGAAAGTATGGAGCAATTCCGTTTTCGTGAAGCGCTCAGCGAAGCAATGAACTTAGTTCGTGCAGGAAATAAATATCTTACAGACAAAGAGCCGTGGAAGCTGATTAATTCAGATAAGGAAAAGACAGGACACATTCTTAACATCTGTTTACAGTTGATAGCAAATATTTCTTTGGTAATGAAACCATTCCTGCCTGATTCATCTCAGAAAATATTTAAACTGATTTCAGTGGATGAAAAAAATCTGAACTGGGAACAAATAGGTAAAACTGATTTTGTAAAAACAGGAACTAAGTTGAGTACAGCAGAAATTCTTTTCAGAAAAATTGAAGATGAAGAAATTCAGAAGCAAATTGATAAGCTGCATGCAAACAAAAAAGCAACTGTGACAAACGAAACAAAAGAACAGGAGCAAAGGATAATGAGTGAAATCACTTATGAAGATTTCACAAAAATGGAATTACTTGTCGGAACGATAGAAGCTGCAGAAAAAGTAAAGAAGGCAGATAAACTGTTACAGTTAAAAGTAAATCTCGGGACGGAAACACGGACAATAGTTTCCGGCATTGCCGAACACTATTCGCCAGAAAATATTATTGGTCAGCAGGTTTGTGTGGTGGCGAATCTTGCTCCACGGAAAATAAAAGGAATAGAATCGAAAGGAATGATTCTGATGGTAGAGGATGAGAACGGAAAACTAAAATTTGTAACACCCAGTGAAGCGGTAAAAGCGGGGAGCAAAGTTTCATAAGGAATTTGTCAATCCGCTATATTTATTCATCATTTAACTGTTCGCTTAATTTCTTCAGCTTGCCTAAGAAGTTTTTGCCAAATAATTTTTTGCTTTTAGCTTCTACAAGATATGCTCTTACATCAATAATACTTGCTAAATGTTCATATTGCTTGAGTGATGCTGCCTTATCTAAATAATATTCCGCCTCTTCCAGTTTATTGTTATACGAGAAATAAAGAGCTAACTGTACCCAACACAAACAGACCTGTGACCTGAAAATTCTTTTTCCCGGCGAAGCATAAAGCCGCAAATCAAATCCGCGATAAAACAATTTTTTGAATTCTTCGGGTTTATGTTTGTTTAAATAAAATTGACCAAGCGCAAGTCGCAAATCAATATTGAACGGAAATTTAGTTACTGATTCTTTCACTGCTTCTTCTACTTCATTATCTTCTATATCATACCATGCTAATGTTAAAGAAAACAAAACATACAAGTAAGGATTCTCCGGATTGTCATAAAGCATTTCCCAAATCTCCTCTACATCAAAAGTCAAATCATCTCCACTATTAATTCCAGAAGATATTTCAATATAATCGCTGAAGTCTTCAGGTGAATTAAAATAGCTCTCTCTTTCTGTGCGGTATTCCAAGGATTCTGTTTCGATATCAGTGATGAAGGAATAGTTCTCAAATACTTCATCGTCAGTACTTCTTTTCATACCGCCGTCTGAAAATTTATCAGCGTACAATTGATTCACTTTTTTGGTAACAGGAGACTGTTCCAACATCTTATCACCGAGTTGCATGATACTCTCGTCAGACATATTATTGACAATCTCATCCAACTCTTCATCGGATTCATCTTCCTCATCATAAGGATCATCTGAGGACAGATCGATTATAGTAAATCCGTTATCGCCCACTAAGCGGCGGAGATGAGCAATCATTTTGGCTTTAGAATTATCAGAACTGATCACTACGGCTGGCTTTCCGTAAAATCCGCAAACAATCTCAATTTCTTCAATCTCCTCGGTGTCTTCTTCAAGTATAAATTTGGTCAGTTCAAAATCTTTATGTGGCTTAAACTGTAGCGATTCCCCGTATGCAATCCCTTCATAAATAATATTATGAGCCAAAGCATACTCCACCTCCTCCATCTCCAAATCATACCCTGAAGTGGCTGTATCAATTATTTCCTCTGTCTCTTCATTCGATGAATTAAAACTGCAATAAGTATCTTTTAATCCTTGTGCATAAAGATCAACCTGATATGCTCCGGAAATAAATTTTCCTGAAGGCATCTTCCTTGTAATAAAAATTAGCGCTAAACCGGATTCAGCCCAATCGTTATTAATCCGGCATTTGTATATTGGACATTGTCTCGCTTTTGTTCGTATGTATTTGGTTGGAGAATTCAGAGCTTGCATGAGTTGTGTTTTGAAAACACAATTTTACAAAATGAAGTAATTACTTTCGCAGCTGTTTGTAAATTTATTATTGAACTTCCGACCGGACAATGTTGATAGAAAAAGAAAAACCCTTAAAGTCCTTTAACACCTTTGGTATAGAGGCATCAGCAAAATATTTTGCCGAAATAAAAAGTGTTGAAGAATTTCTGGAGTTAAGAACTGCGAAAGAGTTTAATGAAGAAAAACTTATTCTCGGCGGAGGCAGTAATATCTTGCTTACAAAAGATTTTAATGGCTTAGTGATAAAAAATTCTATTCCCGGAATTCAGGTTATCAGAGAGGAAGGAAATGATGTGTGGGTGAAAGCAGCAGCGGGAGAAGTGTGGCATAAATTTGTTTTGTTCTGCATAGGAAAAAATTATTCAGGTATAGAAAATCTTTCACTGATACCCGGGCAAGTGGGAGCAGCGCCCATGCAGAACATCGGCGCTTACGGAGTGGAGATAAAAGAAACCTTTGATGAACTGGAAGCGATAAACATACGCTCAGGTGAAACAGCAAAATTTAAAAATGCAGAATGTGAGTTCGGTTATCGTGAAAGTGTTTTCAAGAACAAGTATAAAAATCAGTTCCTGATTACTTCTGTAACATTTAAGCTTTCTAAAATCCCTCATTACCATATTTCTTACGGAGATGTGAAACATACGCTGGATGAAATGAGCGTAAATGAACTTTCAATAAAAGCGGTGAGTGATGCAATTATCAGAATTCGTTCACAGAAATTACCCGATCCAAAAGTACTGGGCAACGCAGGAAGTTTTTTCAAGAATCCTGTTATCTCAAAAGAGCATTTTGAAAAGGTGAAAGAAAAATTTCCGGTCATTCCCAATTATCCCGGAAAGAACAACGATGTAAAAATTCCGGCGGGCTACCTGATTGAACAATGCGGATGGAAAGGAAAAATAGTCGGGCATACCGGTTCGCATAAGACGCAGGCATTGGTGCTGGTCAATTACGGCGGAGCAACGGGTAACGAAGTGTATCAGTTAGCAATGGATATTCAAAAATCAGTGAGAGAAAAATTCGGGATTGATATTATGCCTGAAGTAAATCTGGTTTGATGAATTTATTTAAACGGATTAAATTATTACAGACAGCAATCTTAAATTCGCTTCGCAGAAAAAACAGAATCCATATTCTGAAATACATTAGTCTCCGTAGTTCAATGGATAGAATAGAAGTTTCCTAAACTTTTGATGCAGGTTCGATTCCTGCCGGAGATACCATAAAGAATAAATCGTTTCTGATACAGATTTATTTATCTTCTTCATTCTCATTTCATTGCCTTTTGAGGAACCTTATTAGGTAGAAATGTATTTATTTTGCAATTCGCTGAATTTTTAATTTAATGCGTTCAAGAAATATCATCATCATCATTATTATCGTTGCGGTTATAGCATTACTTGTTTTCCTGAAACCTAAAAACGAAAATGCTGCAAATAAAATGTCAAACCTGAAAGGCAAAAACAATATGCCGGTTGATGTTAATATATATGTGGCAAAGCAAATGAATATAGATAATACACTTTTTGTTACAGGAAATGTAATAGCCAACGAACAGGCAGATTTGAAAAATGAGATTAGCGGACGGGTTACAAAAATTCTTTTTAAAGAGGGGAGTAAAGTGCGCAAAGGTGATTTGCTGGTAAAAATTTATGATAACGATCTGCAGGCACAATTAGAGAAGCTAAATTACCAGAAGGAACTTGCAGCGCTGAATGAATCGAGACAAAAAAAGTTATTGGAAGCTAAAGGGATAAGTAAGGAAGATTATGACCAGACTTTGAACATCCTGAACCAGACTAAGGCAGACATTGATGCGGTGAAAGCGCAAATCGAAAAAACAGAAATCGCTGCACCGTTTGATGGTATTGTCGGACTGCGTTATATAAGCGAAGGAAGCTATATTCCTGCTTCAACAACCATTGCATCTATTGTTCAGCTTGACCCTGTTAAGGTTGATTTTTTCATACCGGAGCGGTATGCGGATATGCTTTTGCCTAATAGTAAAATAACCTTTCAGCTCAGCGGATCTGATAAAAATCACACGGCAACTGTTTATGCCTTTGAACCTAAGATTAATGAAGGAGCAGGCACAATGAGGGTACGCGCTATCTGTGCAAATCCTGACAATAAAATTATTCCGGGTTCATTTGTTCATGTTACACTAAATCTGCAACAGTTCAATAATGCAGTGATGATTCCTACACAGTCAGTAATTCCTCAGTTAAAAGGAAACAGAGTTTACTTGTACAAAGGGGGTAAAGCATTTCCACAGGATGTAACAATTGGCTTGCGTAACGACAGTACTGTGCAGGTGTTACAGGGAGTAAATGCAGGTGATTCTGTTTTAACAACCGGAATTCTTTCTGTGAGACCCGGCTCAGCATTAAGAATATTAAAATAATTATAGCAGGTTAAGGATTGAAACCTAATACTTCATACTAAAGAATGAGTCTATCCACCGTCAGTTTAAAACGACCCGTAATGGCAACTGTATTTTCACTTGCCATCGTTTTATTCGGCATAATTGGGTTTAAATTTTTAGGGGTGAGAGAATACCCTTCTATTGATCCGCCCACTATAACAGTAAGAACAAATTATACCGGCGCTAATGCGGATGTTATTGAATCACAAATTACCGAGCCGCTTGAAAAATCAATCAATGGTATAGCGGGTATCCGCACACTTTCTTCTGCAAGCAATCAGGGAGCAAGTATTATTACTGTAGAATTTGATTTAGGCGCTGATTTAGAAACTGCCGCAAATGATGTTCGGGACAAAGTATCTCAGGCATTGCGTCAATTACCTCAGGATATTGATGCGCCGCCTGTTGTAACAAAGTCCGATGCCAATTCCGATGCTATTATTTCGATGACATTGCAGAGTGACACAAAAAATATTCTTGAAGTAAGTGATTATGCAGAGAATGTGATTTCGGAACGCCTTCAAACAATACCCGGAGTAAGTACTATTCAAATCTGGGGGCAGAAAAGGTTTGCCATGCGTTTGTACATGGATCCGAATAAGCTGGCATCATATCATCTTACACCACTGGATATTCAGGATGCGCTGGACGAAGAAAATGTGGAAATGCCTTCCGGTAAAATTGAAGGCAATAACACAGAGCTGATAGTAAACACAAAAGGTAAACTGCTTACACCGGATGATTTCAATAATCTGATTATCCGTTCGGATAGCGGCAGAGTAATTCATTTTAGCGATGTGGGTGAGGCGGTGTATGGCGCAGAGAATGAGGAAACCAATCTGAAACAATCCGGCGTACCCATGGTAGGACTTGCGATAGTTCCTCAGCCGGGAGCCAATTATATTGATATTGCAAAGGAGTTTTACAAGCGGATGGAAGGTATTAAAAAGGAAGTACCGAAAGATTTCAAGATAGACATAGCCCTTGATAATACGCGTTTTATTATGCAGTCCGTAGAAGAGGTGGAAGAAACATTACTCATTGCCATTACGCTTGTTATTCTGATTATTTATTTGTTCTTCCGCGATTGGCTTATTGCTCTTCGTCCGCTGATAGACATTCCGGTTTCACTTATTGGTGCATTTTTTATAATGTATTTGCTTGGTTTTTCCATCAACATTCTCACTTTGCTTGCTATTGTGCTGGCTACCGGACTTGTGGTAGATGATGGTATTGTTGTAACAGAAAACATCTTCAAGAAAATTGAAAAAGGAATGTCACCGATGGAATCGGCGATAAAAGGTTCTAATGAAGTTTACTTTGCGGTAATCTCTACCTCTATTACTCTGGCTGCTGTTTTTCTTCCTATTATTTTCTTAGAAGGATTTACCGGACGGCTGTTTCGCGAATTTGGTATAGTGGTAGCCGGAGCCGTTTTGATTTCTGCATTTGTATCGCTGTCACTTACGCCGGTGCTCAATCTTATTATGATGCGCAACGGACACAGACATTCCCGGTTCTATGAAAGAACAGAAAAATATTTTATTGCGCTTAATGATGGATATGAATCCGTTCTTGAAAGATTTTTAAAAAGAAAATGGCTCGCATTTCCCATCATCGTTATTTGCATAGCAATGATTTATTTTATTGGTACTTCTCTTCAGTCAGAATTAGCTCCGCTGGATGATAGAAGTGTACTGCGGCTTATTTCCACTGCACCGGAAGGCGCTTCTTATGAATACATGAATCATTATACAGATGAAGTGATACAGTTCATCAATGATTCGGTACCTGAAAAGAAAGTAGCGCTGAGTGTGGTGGCGCCCGGTTTTGCAGGAACAGGAGCTGTCAATTCGAGCTTCATGCGCGTTGCATTAGTTCAGCCCGGCGACAGAAAAAGAACACAACAGCAGATAGCCGATTTTATTTCAAAAAATCTTTCCTCCTTTCCGGGGGCGCGGTCATTTGTTATTCAGGAGCAAACTATTGCTGTAGGGGCTTCAGCCAGAACAGGACTACCGGTTCAGTTTGTGATTGAAGCGCCGAACTTTGAAAAGCTCAGAGAAGCTCTTCCGAAATTTATGGAACTTGCCAGTAAAGATTCTGTTTTTCAGGGAGTGGATGTGAATTTGAAATTCAACAAGCCAGAGTTGAACATAACTATTGACAGAGAGAGAGCAAAAAATCTTGGCGTATCTGTTTTGGATGTTGCGCAAACACTTCGTTTGGCATATAGCGGAACCCGCTTTGCTTATTTCACAATGAACGGAAAACAATATCAGGTAATTGGTCAGGTGGACAGAGCCAACCGCGATGAGCCGCTCGATTTAAAATCGCTCTATGTCAGAAATGACAAGGGAGCATTAGTACAAATGGATAATGTTGTTTCAGTAAAAGAAGAAGCCAGCCCGCCGCAATTGTATCACTTCAACCGCTATATGTCAGCAACGGTTTCCGCCGGTTTAGCGCCCGGTAAAACGATTGGCGACGGATTGAAAGAAATGGAAAAAATCAGTGCGCAGGTTCTGGATGAAACTTTCTCAACAGATGTAACAGGCGCTTCAAGAGATTTTGTAGAAAGTTCTTCAAACATTTTGTTTGCCTTTGCACTTGCATTGCTTCTGATTTACCTTGTTCTTGCTGCACAGTTTGAAAGTTTTATTGATCCATTCATAATAATGATAACCGTACCATTGGCAATTGCAGGAGCAGTTCTTTCGCTTTGGTACTTCAATCAAACCTTAAATATTTTCAGTCAGATAGGAATAATTATTTTGGTTGGACTTGTCACTAAAAACGGTATTCTCATAGTGGAGTTTGCCAATCAGCAAAAGGAAGCAGGACTGCAAAAATTAGAAGCGGTGAAAACTGCCGCAGTACTTCGCCTTCGTCCCATATTAATGACAAGTTTAGCCACAGCGCTCGGCGCTTTACCTATTGCGCTTGCATTCGGCGCCGGTGCAAAAAGCAGAATGTCACTTGGAATCGTTGTAATTGGCGGATTGATTTTTTCGTTAATACTTACACTGTTCGTTATTCCGGCAATGTATGCTTTCATGTCAAAGAAAACAGCAAATGCAAATCAGGAAGAAAAAATCACTGATTAATTCTCGCTCAGTTCTTTTAGTTTTCGTTTTCTTTCTACTCTTATAGCTGCAAAAATTCCCACTTCATATAAGCCGTATAGCGGAACTGTTACAATCATCTGGCTGAACATATCCGGCGAAGGTGTTATAACCGCTGCAAGCAAAAGGCAAACAACTATCGCATACTTCCTGTAAGTTTTCAGGAAGGAAGAAGAAATAACTCCCATCTTGGCAAGAAAATAAATCACCAGTGGAAACTCAAACATTAATCCGGATACAAGTGAAAGCCCGCTGACAGTGTCCATGTAAGAATCAAGACTGAAAGTGTTCATCACCACATTACTCACTTTATATTCACCAAGGAAAATAACAGTGAACGGAGCAATCATATAATATCCGAAAAGTAATCCGATATAAAATAACATCGAACCAACAGCCACAACGCCTGTTACAGCACGACGTTCATTTTCATAAAGTGCAGGACTCAGAAAACGCCAAAGTTCCCAAAGAACATAAGGGAAAACCAGTATCAGACCAACAGTAAGCGCTGCCTGTAAATGAATCATAAACTGAGAAGTAAATGCAATGCTTTGCAGTTTGAAATCTATTGTTTGCACACACATGGAATCTCCCATTCCCATTTTATTACCAACCAAACACATCCATTTGTAAGTTGGAAAATCCTCATGCATGGGACCGAAAATCAGTGTGTCAAACAGAAAAGATTTTTGCAGAAACAGAACTACTCCCACTATGGTAACCGCCAGCAGCGAGCGTACAATGTGCCACCGCAATTCTTCGAGATGATCCATGAAGGACATCTCTGCCGTATCACCACCCTTTCGCTTGTTAAGCAATCCTAATAACATAATTGAATTGCCTTATTGAGTAAAGTGAACACTTTTAAAAGGAATGAGAAAATTATTCGTTACGCTCAGAACTTTATCATTTTATATTGAGCACCTTAAATATCTCAGAGAAATCAGGAGACAGGATAATTTCAGTACGACGGTTTTTTGCTCTGCCGTCCGCAGTGTCATTGGATGCAACAGGTTCTGTATCCGCTCTGCCCGAAGCAGAAACCTGCTTTCCATCAATCTTATTATCATCCACCAAAATACGGACTACGCTTGTTGCACGCAGCACACTTAAATCCCAGTTGTCTTTCAGGTTACCTGATCCTGTAAGCGGAACATTATCAGTGTGTCCTTCTACTTCTACTTTAATGTCAGGATTTTTTTTCAGCACTTCTGCCAGTGTTTTAAGAGCAGTTTTTCCTTTTGGGTCCACATCTGTTTTACCCGATTTGAAAAGCAGATTTTCAGAGAGCGAAACATACACTCTTCCATTATTGACAGATACTTTTAAATCACCTGAGTTTACATAACCCATCAGTGCATCGGAAATTTTATTCTTCAGAGCATTAACGGATGAATCTCTTTTGCTAAGCAGACTTTCCAATTCTTTTACCCTTTTTTCTTTCGCCTCAAATCCGACTTGTAAATCATCTAAATCTTTCTTTTGCTTGCTGAGTGATGTCTGCAAATCATTCAACTCTTTCTGCTTGTTGTCCAACTGTTGCTTCTGGTCATTCAGTTGCCCTTGTAATTTCAGTGATTCATTGGTTGAGTTGGCAAGCAAATCTTTATTCTGTTTGATAACCTGCTCATATAGTGTGTTGAGTTCTTTATTCAGTCCCTGAATTTTGCGATACTTCTCGCCATACTGTGTTGTGTCTGAAACCAAATCAGTCTTGGCATTGGAAATGTTTTCATAATCTTTTTTCAATTGATCCAATTCCACTTGCAAATCGGCTGACTTCTTTTTGCAATCAGCACTCTCGGTATTCAGTTTTTCAATCATTGCCTGTGCATCCTGAAATTTGCGGGCAGGCACACAGGAGTAAAATTCAACTGTTACAAAAAGGATAAAAGAAAGAGCTAATATTTTTTTCATTCTTATGAATTTAGTGCGCGTAAAATTAGCAGAAATATTCATTGACCGGATTGCAGAGTTTTACAGAGTGATATCAACACAATAAACGAACTGTGATATATGTTTTCTATCCGATGTTTCAGTTCATTTATAATTTCAGACCTTTGCATTATGAAATTTCTGTTGAGAAGAAAGATTATTGTGTTACTCATTGCTTCCATACTCGGAAGCACGATGATGGAGAGTTGCCGGGTTTTTCAGCGCAGGCAAACCTGCCCCGCTTATATGAACGGCGGCGCTACCGGCACGATGGGAGCAAAAGACAAGCCGCGTCAACTCATGCCTAAAAAGATGAGGAAATAATTCTCAGGAAATTTTACTCCAGCTTTTTCCGCCTCGTATTTTTCGGTTCAGATAATCAGCGAGCAGAAGGTGTTCTTCCTTTTGCAGATGCAAATCCTTACTCAATAATTCTTCAGCATCTTTTCTGGCAGCTTGCAGAATTTTCTGATCTTTACTCAGGTCGGCAATACGAAGATTAACGGCGCCACTTTGCTGAGTTCCAGCCATATCGCCGGGACCGCGCAGTTGTAAATCTACTTCCGCAATTTCAAAACCGTCATTGGTGCGTACCATTGTATCCATGCGGGTGCGTGCTTCACTTGAAAGTTTATTTCCTGTCATTAATATGCAGTATGATTGTTCTGCTCCTCTGCCGACTCGTCCGCGCAACTGATGAAGTTGTGATAGTCCGAACCGCTCAGCGCTTTCAATAATCATAACACTTGCATTCGGAACATCCACTCCGACTTCTATTACAGTGGTAGCAACCATTATATCGGTTTCACCCTTTATGAAACGGTTCATCTCATATTCTTTAGCATCATTCTTCATTTTACCATGAACAATGCTTACAGCATATTCCGGCAGCGGAAAGGCGCGGGAAATACTTTCATATCCGTCCATCAAATCTTTCAGGTCTAATTTTTCAGATTCATCAATCAACGGATAGACTACATATATCTGTCTGCCTTTTTTTATTTCTTCTTTCATAAAACCGAAAACAGCAACACGGGCAGAATCATAACGGTGAACGGTTTTTATCTGCTTGCGCCCGGGAGGCAATTCGTCAATAACGGAAACATCAAGGTCTCCATACAAGGTGAGCGCAAGTGTGCGGGGAATGGGTGTGGCAGTCATTACTAAAATATGCGGCGGCCGATGACTCTTCGTCCACATTTTACCGCGCTGTTCCACACCAAAGCGATGCTGCTCGTCTATGATAACCAATCCAAGATTACTGAACTGAACTTCATCTTCAATCAGCGAATGAGTGCCTATGAGAATATGAATCTTTCCTGAACTGATTCCTTCTAAAATATCCTTTCGCTCTTTTCCTTTTACTGATGAGGTTAGCAGCGCTACATTCACACCGAGGTCGCTTACAAAATTGCTGATTGTTTTATAATGCTGCTGCGACAGTATTTCCGTAGGCGTCATCATACATGCCTGATGGTTATTATCTGCAGCCATCAGCATGGTAATGAGCGCTACTATGGTTTTTCCGCTTCCCACATCGCCCTGTAACAGCCGGTTCATTTGTTTACCGGAAAGCATATCGCTTCGGATTTCCTTAATCACCCGCTTCTGTGCGCCGGTCAGTTGAAAGGAAAGTCTTTCATTGTAAAACCGGTTAAAAAAATCACCAAGATGATTAAATATAAAACCTGAAGAAGTTTCTTTCCGTCCTTGTTTCAGCATCAGCAGGTTCAACTGAATAAGAAACAATTCTTCAAACTTCATTCGCTGCTGCGCTTTCTGTAACAGTAATTCATTTTCAGGGAAATGAGCTTGTTGCAGTGCATCAAATCTTACCGGAAAATGATAGCGGCTAAGCAGATGTTGGGGTAGAATTTCTTTAATATCCGATGGGGTAATCTGCTGTAACAGTGTCCGCATGATTTTTGAAATGCCTTTACTATCCAATCCTTTACTTTTCAGTTTATCGGTAGAAGGATACATCGGCTGCAATTTTCCTGCAATACTTTTTTCTTCATTCTCGACAAGTTCCATTTCAGGATGGGCGATAGAAAATTTATTTCTGAAAAGGTTCGGTTTGCCAAACACGATATATTCTTTTCCTTCTGTTAAGTTTTGTTGCACCCATTTTGCATTCTGAAACCAGACCAACTCTATTGTACCGGTCTCATCTTCAAGGTTTGCAATCAGCCGTTTCCTGAATTTACCTGAACTTGCAATGTCCATATCACGCAGCATACCTTTCAGCTGAATGTACTGCGTGTTGACATTTACCTCTTTTATCTTATAGATTTTGGTGCGGTCAACATAGCGGAATGGAAAATGAAATAACAAATCACCGAAAGTGAAAATGCCTAATTCCTTTTTCAGTACTTCGGCGCGCTGCGGTCCCACTCCTTTCAGGTATTCAACCGGTGAACCCAATAAGTCATACTGGCTTGACATTGAAGCCAAAGGTAAAAGGCAAAAAGAAAAGCGAGGAAGAATATTACCTGAAAAGATTTGTAATTATTCCGTTCATAGGAGGGGCTTCCGTAGGAGACCCTGCTGGAACAGAAGAAGCATCCCCGCTATTAGGTTATTTCTTTATCATCATCTTTACCGCATCCCCGTTCACCGAATGAATATGAACGAAATAAACTCCGGGAGAATAGTTTGAAGCTTGAAATTTAATATTGAAAGTTGTATTCGTTACCATTTTATGGGCAACTATTCTTCCAATTAAGTCAGTCACGGAGATGACATCTCCAATTTCAAATCTCAAACTCGAAACTTCAAACTCTTCTTTTGCAGGATTCGGAAAAACAACAATTCCATCTTTGCCATCCACTTCTTGTATAGCCGTTACACTTCCCGCTTTTACCAATTTGGTCAAAACACTGTCTGACTTCCCTGCAAACTTTAGGATATAAATTCCTACAGGTAAGTTGTGCTTGTCAACCTTCACTGAGTAAGAGCCAGGAGGCAACGAAGTATTATTGAAAGTTGAATCCACTCTGGAACCGAATAGATTATACATTGTTAAACTTACCGTATCTGTTACAGAAAGATTAAATTGAATGTGAATCGTATCAGCGAAAGGATTAGGATATGCTTTGAAATTAAAGGCAGTTTGAGAAAATGAAAAAGCAGGGAGCATTAAAAGCATCCCCACTATAAACCTTATTTTACCAATCATTTGTCGTAAAAAAAATTTAACACAGCAGAAATCAACTCATATGGAACATTTCCTTCTGAAATGCAACATTCAAGTTGTAAATGCAGCTTTTGTTAAAAACAAAGATTGAAGATAATTGATTTGGGAAATAAAACCTAATCGTTTTCTTTCCTCCCCCGCAGGATTAATCCTGAGCTTGGGTTTAAAACTATTCATTATCGTTTTAATGTTGAATCTTCCAGTTCCCATTGCATGGTTTTGTAATCATTCTTTCCATTTAATAGAAGAAATAATATGATTGATGTCTTGCTTCACAAAGCCGAGAACAGGGGCTATTGAATCTACATTCGGTGTATTGTTGAAATACAATGAGCCGCGGATAAAATGTTTGGCGCTGTCTGTTACAAAGAACTGGACATTAGAGGCAGCATTTCCGCCCACTGAATAGTATAAGCCGTAAACACGGTTTGGCGTAGAGATTTTGCCTTCATCAATATAATCAGCTTTTACTGTGTGCTTGTAAGTGAGGACATGGGTATCTTCAATCAGCTTTGACAAATTATTTTTTGCATTGATGTCTTTGTAGCTGAGAAAAACAATTCCGTTGAATTCAGGAAAAGTAATATTCATCCAACACGGATTTTCAGGAATAGTGTCAAAGAACACTGTATCCTTCACCACTTTTGAATAGACAGGATATTCAAAAGTAAAAGGGCAGTTCTCTGGATTGTATTCATGGTATTGATGTTCGGGGAAAATGATTTTGAAATATCCTCTTGGTTTAGGAGTATAAGTCTGCTGACAGGCAGCAAAAAAAATACAGAGCAGAAATAAACTAAACAAGATTCTCTCAGGCAGAAAAAAAAGATGTGGGGTATTAAAGAACTTTTTCAATATTAGTCAGTGAATCTGTTACAAAAATATTATTTCTATTCTTCCTTTAGCCGTGTAATCTTCACACGACGGATGCGCTGGTTATCCATATTCAACACCTTGAAACGAAAGTTTTTGTATTCTATTTCTTCATTTACAGAAGGAATTTTTCCGCAAAGTTCGGTAACTAATCCACCGATGGAATCAATATCCACTTTCATTTCTTCAAAGGGCTGATTGCGAATGTTCATTACGCGGTAAACATCATTGAGCAGTGTTTTTCCTTCAAACATAAAATTGTTTGCATCTAATTGTGCGTAATCAAACTCACTGGTTACATCTAATTCATCGCGGATGTCACCGATAATTTCTTCTATAATATCTTCAAGTGTTACAATGCCTGCGGTGCTTCCGTATTCATCTACCACCACTCCCATGTGAATCATTTTAGTCTGGAATTCAACGAGCAAATCGGGAATCAACTTCCCTTCCGGAACAAAGTAAGCAGGGCGCAAGAGTTTCTGCCAGTTGACTAAAGCGGTTCCTTTCAGGAATGAAAGCAAATCTTTGGTATAAAGAATACCGACGATGTTGTCTATGTTTTCCTGATACACCGGTAGCCGCGAGTATCCTGATTCTTTAATTGTTTTCAGCATCTCATCAAAATTGGATTGCAGATCCAGCGCTACCAAATCAATGCGCGACTTCATTATTTCTTTCACATGCGTATTGCCGAATTTCATAACTCCTTTTAGGAACTTCATTTCTTGCTTGCTGTCATGCTTACTGCCATCTTTATTGCTGCCGGAAGAAATAGTTTGCACCTGATTCAATTGAGCAGTTTGTTGGAAGTAATCATTCCGCATGGCAAGACGGGCAACCGGTCTGAAAAATTTTTCGAGAAAATACAAGCCGGGTAAGATTAATAATGTCCATTTCACATTTTGTTTTTCTGCAAAAGATCTTGGTATGATATACTGAACAAGAATCAGCAGCAGGGTGAGCAAAATCATCTGCGGTATCAGTAGCATAAAAAAGGAATCAGCTTGAGCTATCACATAGATGTCCATGTAAATTACAGACAGCGAAACAATCAGCAGCACATTGAAAAAAATCTGAATGATGGCTAAAGTGGTTAGCAACAGGCGTGGATGTTCCAGCAATTTCTGAAGATAGGTATATGCTTTTTTAGAACGAAGTTTAAGCCGATCCAAATCTTTCGGGCTCAACGAAAAGATTGCCTGCTCTGCACCGCCAAGCAGTGCAATTGACACCAGTAAAAAAACAATAAATACAGGAAGTAATAATAAAGAAATAGTGTGCAGTTGAAAATCAAATATTGTCAGCAACTGCACACTACTATCACCAATGCTATTTTCCAAGTCTTATTTTAAGAATTTATCTAATGGTATTAAAAAGGTAAATCATCTACAGGAGAACTATCGTCAATGTCGGCAGTACTCGTAGTGGGTTGCATTTCGCCACTATTGTCAGGTTTGCGATCAAGGAATCGGATAGTGTCTGCTACAACCTCAGTAGTATATTTCTTGTTATTGTCTTTATCCATCCATGAGCGACTTCTGATTTTACCTTCAAGATAAATAGCGCTTCCTTTACGAAGATATTTCTCACAGAATTCTCCAAGTTGCCGCCATGCTACAATGTTGTGCCATTCCGTTTGGTCAACGCGGTTTCCAGTTTTGTCTTTGTAGGATTCTGAAGTGGCAAGTGAAAATTTTGTTACGGTAATGCCACCTTCTAAGTGTTGAACTTCAGGGTCTTTGCCCAGATAGCCAACTAAGATTACTTTGTTTACGCCTCTCATGGTTTTTGGTTTTTAGGGTTTTAAAAAAATTAAGAACAACTAATGTAATACATTTTTGATATAGTTGTCAATTATTTTTGGAAACGGATAATGTGCTAAGTTTTTCTTGTCTGAAATATTGAAATCATCGTTTAATATTTCTCCTTCCACTTCAAAAAATTTTGCATGAATCTTCTGATGAGAAAGCAACTGAATTTTTTCTTCCGGATTTATTGAACTCCTGCCGCTATTGTTTTTAATAAAGAAATTTTTTCCAAAAAGTTGCCTCCATTCGGAAGTGGATTGCAATTGTTTCAGCGAAAGAAAATTTTGCCGCTCAATCAAAGGAAACTGATAAAGCCCTTTCCATATATCTTTTTTGTTTCGCTTTTCAATATAAAATCCATTGGTATTCTGAACGACGATGAAATGAAAGAACCGTTCTTTCATTTTCAATTTTTTCTCTTTTACAGGAAGAAGTGCAATCTTATTTTTCTTCAATGCAAAACATTTTTTATTCAGCGGACAATTGTCGCAATCGGGAGCAACAGGTTTGCAAACCATAGCGCCGAAATCCATAATCGCCTGATTGAATCCACCCGGATCTTTCCGGTCAATCAATTCGTTAGCAAGAGAAAAGAATTTTTTCTTTCCTTCAGTGGTATCTACCGGAGTTGTTGCTCCGAAATAACGCGACAAAACACGGAGTACATTACCATCAACCACTGCCACCACTTCATTAAAAGCGAAAGATGCAACAGCCGCAGCAGTGTAACTCCCGACACCTTTTAGCTTTAACAGGTCATTAAAATTTTCAGGAAATTTTCCGCTAAGTTCATTCACAATATATTTCGCAGTATGATGAAGATTTCTTGCCCGTGAATAATATCCCAGCCCTTCCCAAGCTTTCAGCAATTTATCTTCTTTGCTATTTGCTAAATCAAAAACCGTTGGAAATAATTTTATCAGTTTCAGATAATAAGGAGTACCCTGCTGAACCCTTGTCTGTTGCAGAATAATTTCAGACAACCATATTTTGTAAGGATCATTGGTATTCTTCCATGGATGTGGTCTTTTATTTTTCTTGTACCATAGCAGAAGATGACGGCGGAAATAAATTTTCTTATCTGAAAGTACCATTACATCGGGCAAAAAACAATTGTAAGCAATATAAAATTTCCTGAGCTTCTTTTATACAGAGTTGCTGTAAACAAAAACGCCCTGATAATAATCAGGGCGTTTTGCAAAAAAAGCTTTAATGTTTATGCTAACTTAACATTGATTGCATTCAAACCTTTTTTTCCTTCTGTAACTTCAAAAGTCACTGAATCACCTTCACGGATGTCCTGTGAAACTCCTGTTACATGGACAAAAATATCTTGTCCTGTTTCATCGTCCTTAATGAACCCGTAACCTTTGGCGTTATTGAAGAACTTTACTTTACCTTTTTTCATTTGTACTTAAAAATTGTTTAATGATTTAATGGGCAAATGTAAATCAAAAAATTTAGGTCAGGAAGTATATTAAATATAAATTAAAGAATATCAAATACCTGCTCGGCAGGGCGCCCAATTACCGCTTTCTTTCCTTTAATAATAATCGGTCGCTGGATCAGGATAGGATATTTCAGCATGGCTTTAATCCATTGTTCTTCCGTCATTTTCTTTTCAGCAAATTTCTCTTTAAAGACAGACTCATTTTTTCTGACTAATTGTTCGGCAGGAATACCAAGCAGTTTAATAACATGTTTTAATTCCTTCTCTGTTACAGTTCCTTCAAGATAGTTAACAACCTTTGCTTCAATTTGCTTCTTTTTAAGAATCTCCATTACCGACTGGCATTTCTTGCAGCGGCTGTTAAAGTAGATTGAAACTTCTTCCATAAAATTTAAGAATCAGATGCGTTTGATTTTCGCACCGAGTTTGTTTAGCCGTCCGTCAATATTCTGATATCCGCGGTCAATCTGATTAATATTGTGAATTATACTTTTTCCTTCAGCGCTCATGGCTGCAATCAGCAGCGCCACACCCGCACGAATATCAGGGCTGGTCATGCTGATGCCTCGCAGAGAATACTGACGGTTTAAGCCAATCACCGCAGCACGATGCGGATCGCAAAGAATAATCTGTGCCCCCATGTCAATAAGTTTATCAACGAAGAACAAGCGGCTCTCAAACATTTTCTGATGAATGAGTATGGTCCCTTTTGACTGTGTTGCTGTAACAAGAATCACAGAAAGCAGGTCGGGGGTTAGTCCGGGCCAAATGGCATCGGCAATAGTCATAATGGAGCCATCAATAAAAGTCTGAATGGCATAAGAGTTTTGTTCAGGGATGTAAATGTCTTCTCCTTTTATTTCAAACTGAATTCCGAGCCGGCGAAATGATTCAGGTATAATTCCGAGATGTTCGGGTTGTGCATCTTTGATGGTAAGTTCTGACTGAGTCATTGCGGCAAGACCAATAAAACTACCGACTTCAATCATATCACTCAACATCCGGTGCTCGCAGCCGCCCAATTTATGAACGCCGTGAATAGTTAATAAGTTGGAGCCGATACCTTCAATCTTTCCTCCCATCCGTACAATCATTTTGCAAAGCTGCTGGATGTAAGGTTCGCAGGCAGCATTGAAAATGGTAGTGGTTCCTTTAGCTAAGGAAGCCGCCATAATGATGTTGGCAGTTCCTGTTACAGATGCTTCATCGAGCAGCATATAAGCGCCTTTCAGTTCAGAAGCATCAATAGTAAATGAGTTGTCTTTAGAGTCAAAATGGAATTTAGCGCCTAAATTCTGAAAACCGATAAAGTGAGTGTCTAATCTTCTTCTTCCGATTTTATCTCCGCCGGGTTTTGGAATGTATGCCTTTTTAAATCTTGCCAGCAGTGGACCAATCATCATTACAGAACCACGCAGGCGGGATGCTTTTTTTGCGTATTGTTCCGTCTGCATATAATCCAGATTAATGTTGGCAGCGCGGAAAGAATACGTATCATCTGAAAGTTTTTTTACCTCAACACCAAAATCACGAAGTAATTCAATCAGTGCATTTACATCAGCTATGTCAGGAATATTTGAAACTGTAACAGTTTCTTCTGTAAGCAATACTGCACACAGTATCTGGAGCGCTTCATTCTTTGCGCCCTGGGGCTTAATTTCTCCTTTTAGTTTAAATCCGCCTGTAACTTCAAATGCGTCTGCCATGATTTTTATGTTTTCAATAACTGATATTCAGTGGATGATTTAATTCTAATAGGAATGAAAATTTTCAGCGGGATAACTTTGTAAAGGATAGTTTGAGGATTTTCAGATTATTCTAAAGGCGAATAATAACTGTAACACTATCTCTTCTTTCTGAATCTTCCACCGCGATGTCCGCCTCCGCGATCATTTCCTTTATTATTGTATTTTTTCTTTTTAACTCTGCTTCCTTCCTTCTCTCTGTATGATGTTCCTTCAACAGGGCGGCTTTTAATATTATCGAGATTGTAACTGGTATCCAGTTCCAGATTGCCGCCACTCATCATCTTTAAATCACTGCGAATTAATTCATCACTCGGATTTTCTGCATTCCATTGCAGATGAACCAACTTCATGTAATAGGCAACAGCTTCAGTAGCGCTTTTCTTCTTTTCCGGGTCATCTATTTCCGTTGTAATCTTACTTAAAAGATTTTCTATATTTTTTCCATAGTTGCGAAACTTTATTTTCTGGTGCGGATAAGGTATCGGCTTTGGCTTTTCATGCACTCCTTTTGGCTTCTTTGGTTTTGGATAGGGTGAATCCACATCTAATTTGTAATCCGTCATTATGAATAAATGATCCCAAAGACGCTGGCGGTATTCTTCCATACTTTTTAACTGCGGATTGAAAGTTGCCATTATCTCAATCAACTGACGGGCAGCGGTATTTCTTTTTTCACGATCAGGAATGGTGCAGATATATTCTGCCATCTTTTGAGTAATACGCCCATATTCGGGTATTATCATTTGTGATCGTTGAGAGTTGTATTCCATATATATTTATGTAAGTTGTCAAAGGTAAGGAGTGTCAAGGATTATCCAAGAAGGAAATATCCGGACAGGCATATTGCGGATTCAAGTTAAAAGTGAAACAGAGAGTAATTTTTTAAAACTGTCCATAAAAATCTGTAACGGAGTTTGCTAAGCATTTATTATGGGTATGTGCTTCTGTTTCTGTCGTCCATGTGTCGTGTCCGTATGTGACTACTGCGTTGACTATGTAAATTCATAATTTATACTTTCAATTTGTTTCCGTGATTCTTGTCGTAACTCAAATGCCTTTTTCATTTTATTGCTAATCTCTTTCATCTTCTTTTCTTCTGGTAGTGTGATTAAAATGTTTGACAAGTCAAAGTCGGAAACATTTGGAATTGCTGCACCAGTGCGATACATATACATTTGTTTGAGGAACGATTCACTTTTCAAAAAGTAAAGCAAATAGTAAGGGTCAATGTTTTTGAAGTTGCGTAAAACTCTAAAACCGTTTGTGCAAATTGCTCCATTGTTTTCTTCTGTTACTAATGCAGTCGCATGTTTTGATGTGCCTACTGAGTTTCCTGCAACCGCAGTTACGATGTCACCTGTGTGTAAGTCATACGATGCTCTGCTCGGTAATTCATGCACCAAATATTCTGTCGTGTTGATGATTTCAAATGAATGAGTGTTGATGTCGGACAACTCAACATACTCAACTTTCTTGTCTGACTGATTTAACTTTTTACTTTTTGCATTTACTATTTCAACAACATCACAAAGGCGAACTGCATTTCCTTTTTCAAGCGTTGTCAAAAGTTTTCTGTTATCGGGAGAATAAAAGTCGTAATCAAATCTTCCGTTCAGTTCGTTGAAGTCAATGGAAAATGAATTGTCTGATTTTGTTTTCTGATGCTCTTGAAATTTCTTGTAATCTGAAACAGCAAGAGAAAAATCTTCGTCAAGAACAGGAACACCTTTTTCTTTAAGGGTCATTCCATATTTGTCCTTCTTGTAAACCGGTGTGCCGTTCTTGTTACCTTGATAACCTGGCTTGTCAATTTTGCTGAAGAAGATTTGATATTTTGTTTTTGTGTTTGCTGTTTCCTTTTCAAGAAAAAGGAGAGAAGTTTTTACCCCTGTTCCATAAGGGATAAAAGTTTCTTGTGGAAGTTTTACAATCGCTAAAATATTTGCCTTCTGTTTTAAATAAGATCTCAAATACTCTAACGATGGATTTTCAAAATGTCCGTTGGGCAAAACAATTCCAAGTCGTCCTCCTTCTTTGAGAAGTTGCAAGCAGCGTTCTATGAAAAGTATTTCGGCTGCTTGTCCGTTGCTTAAATTCTTTGTCTTGTAAAACTGATTGCCTGAACCAGTCCACTTGTAGCCCAAGTCATAATGTGAAAGTGTCTTTGTGTTTGTGATTTTTCCAAGTGTTCCGAAAGGTGGATTAGTCAGCACAATATCAAAGCCGTCAAAAGATTTTTTGTTGATTGCTTCCGAAACTGTCAGTTTGATTTCGTCAAGGTCTTCAAGTGAATTGGTGCAGAAAATATTTGCTTGCCCGTTAGCTTCAAGCAACAATTTCATTTTTGCAATTCGTGCTATGCTCTTGTTGATGTCAAGCCCGAATAAGTTTTTTGAAACTAAGTTTTCTGATTTTGCTCTCGGATTATTGCGAAGCAAATATTTCAGCGAAGAAATTAAAAAGCCGCCACTGCCGCAGGCAGGGTCAACAATCGTTTCAGTCGGTTTGGGTTGAATGATGTCAACACAAAAATCAATGACTGGTTCGGGAGTGAAAAATTGTCCCCTGCCGTCTTTCTCTTGGTGAGCCAAGAACTTTTGAAACGCCAAACCCTTTGCATCATTGGATGAATCAGCAAGTGAAATTGATTGAAGTTTGTTTACAGTAAAACCCAACGAAATATTTGATAGACGAATTTTTTCGTCTGAATCAAAAATATCTTTGTAATTCCGTTTGGTTTCTTCCAGCAGTCCTGCAATGCGTTTTACAAAAGCATTTGCAGCGTTAGAGTTTTTCAAATGATTCAACTCTTCGGCTGCAATCTGAAATTGTTTTGTCTTGTTGTTCTCATCATAAATTTTGATGAACAAGATTTTGATTATCTCCTCAAGTGTTTGCTGAGTAGATAAGCCATCGTTGGCGTAGATGTAGTTGTGAATTTCCTCAAACCTCTTTAAGAGATTATCTTCTTTGGAAAGTTCAAAGTCAAGCACTAAGTCCATAGTTACACATTTGTGGCAAATATAACACACATTTGTGTAATTCCGACAAATCAGTTTTCAAATACGATGTTTCGGTTATCAACTTGCATATCTTTTTCCTTTACGGCATCAGCGACTTTAAGAGTTCCAAATGCTTCTGCAAAGTCATCTGTCCATTCGTCTGATAAATCAAGTTTAAGTTTTCCGTCTGCTTGTGGGAATACAAAGCCCATGATGTAATTCTGTTGCAAATGGTTTTCATCATCGCCTGATGATTCAAGTTGTTGCGGACTTGCAAAAAGAAATTTGTGTTCTGAGTAACGAAGGAAAATGTCAATGGAAATCAGGTTGAATTCATCTTTTCTTGGTGTGGCTTGTGCCCTGTCGCTTGCTCCAGAAGTTCCCGAAACAAAATGCGTTTCTAAAACTCTCACTTTGCTCATAACATATTCAAGTCGTTCCTGAATTTTATTTTGTATTTCTTCTCGGCTGAACTTTTTCAAAGCAGCAATAGCCAATGATTTTGTTGTTTCTCTTTTCGGTGCGGTGTATTTCTGAATCTCTTCGTAATCGTAAAGGTCGGCTGATTCATCATTGAGTTTTGGAAGTTCCTTCTGCAACCAGTTCACGATTTGTGGTTCAATGTCTTTCTTTGGATCTATCCAACTGATCTTATCGCTGTGTGAGTAAAGGAAATTTTTCAGATTGTTGTAATTGTAGAGTTTGTGCCACTTCTCTGAATTTGATTTCACGCCTTTTGATTCCAAAACAAACCAATGATTCTTTCCTTTGAAATAAAAATCTCCGTGATGATTCGGATGTTTCTTTCCTTCCCATTTCTCCCTGATTCGCTTTACCTCATATCCATCCTCCTCTAATTTTTTCTTTAAAAGAAGTTCGGTAATTGAACCGCTTACATAGCCCTGTGCATTCGGGCTCATTCTTAATGCTTCAAGAAATATGTCCAAAGTTGTTTTGAAAACATCTGAAACAAACTTTTCTAATTTTTGAAATATGTTCATACTTGTTTTTAAATGATTTCAAAGGTAATATTTAGAACGATGCTGTTGAAAAGGGGTTAGCAAAAAACGGACCTTTTGCAAGTTTAGGTTGTGGGTTGGCTTGTGAGACTGCCAAAGAATTTCAAGATACTTTAAATATCTTAATCAATAAATCAATAAAGTTTTCCATTGAAATACCGGATTTGTTAAAAACAATTTGACAGATTTCTTGGAACAATCACATCATTTACGGAAGTTTGGGCAAATTCTTAAACACTTGGAAAAACTCGCTCTTCACATTGAAGCTATGATTTTTGTTTCTGACCAGCCGTTAACTGTTACAGAGATAAAAAAGACTTTGGAAAAAACTGCTTCTATTGAACTTACTAAATTAGAAATTGAAACAGCCATTGATGAACTGTTACAGAAATATCAAACAGGTGATTATAGCTTTGAGTTAGTTAGTCTTGCAGGTGGTTACCAGTTCTTTACTAAGAATGAATTTCAGCCGGTAGTTGCTGAAATGTTGAAGGAAAAACTGAGCAAGCGTCTTTCTACCAGTCAGTTGGAAGTGCTTTCTATTATTGCTTACAAGCAGCCTGTCTCAAAACCGGAGATTGAACAAATTCGCGGTGTAAACTGTGATTATTCAGTTCAGAAATTATTAGAGAAAGATTTAATTGCTGCTGCCGGAAGAGATGAAGGAATGGGTAAAGCAATGCTTTATAAAGTAAGTCCTTTCTTTATGAATTATTTTGGCATCAACTCTGAAAAGGATTTGCCTAAGTTGAAAGATGTTGAAATAAGCGAAGAAAATACTATCGGATTACTGACTGAAAACTAATGGCGTAAAACCATTACAGTACCCTTTCGCTCTGTATTTTTTCCATTGCTGTCTATCACCTGAACATCGTAAACATAGACACCCTGCTCTACTAATTTTCCGTTGTAGGTCCCGTCCCATCCTTTACTGAAATCTTTGGTAGAAAAAATCAATCCGCCCCAGCGGTTATATATTTCAAACAGGTAAGATTTATTTCCTGTAAACCTTAACACAGGCTTGAAGATGTTATTCTTTCCCTCAGGAGCAAAGGCATTAGGCACAGTGATTTTAATAATCTGGTCAAGACATTTTACGTTGGATCGGCTGTAAACAACATCTTTAGTTCCATCCGGAAGATTCATTTCAATTTCTGCTTCAACAAAGTAACAGAGCGTACCTGTATCACCAACTAAGCCTGTTACATCTTCTTCATAGAAAAGAGTGGTGGCAGGCAGTATAGTGATGGGTGTTGTATTGGGCTGACGATATACATGGTAATTCAACACTGTTCCATATTGCATAAACGATTCATCCCAATTTAAGTGGTTCTTAAAATTTGTAAATGCATAACCGCCCAGCACAATGCTTTTTCCTGCGGTGGAGGTATCAATATTCCCACAGCTATCTGTTGTGATAAACCGGTAATAGTAACTCTGCTCTCCATTTGATGCGTCTGCATCTCCGTAATAATTGATGACATTAAGATTGGATGGAACAGGCACTACATCTATAGGGATATATTCAATACCATCAGAACTTCTTTCAATTTTCATAGAGAGGATATCGGAAGAAGAGTTAGTGGAAAAGTAAACATCATTTTCACCCGGCGCTGTAACAGTTACATTGCGCAGATAAAAATCATTTACCGGACTGTATTGACTTCCTTTAACACAAAGAATGTTAGAAGTGGAAGAATCCTTCCCGCTTGAAGAGTAGGCAACAATCTTAAAGCAGACATCATCGCTGGAGTGGTTAAAGGAGGCAGAAGTACTTTGTGTAGTGAGTAATGGAGTAAACGCACTCGTATTAACCGAGTCATAAACCACATAATGATCTACTGTCCATCCCTGATAGGATGTCCATGTGAGAGAGCCGGTTGGTTTGCAATTAACGGCAGTTCCCGTAAGAAAAACTGTTTCATGTTCGGTCAAACTGATGAGACCTGTTCTGCTGCAACTGTCAATGGCTGCAATTTTGTAGCCGACAGAACCGGTTGACGGAGAAGAGCCGATGTCGGTATAAGTTGTAACAGATTTGCCGATGATAGTATCAATAGGGGTGTTTACTGTACCGACGACTTTGTATATTATATAACCATAAGTCTGTGGTGACGCTCCTTGCTGCCAGTTAAGTGTTACAGAATTTGAACCGCTGACTGTAACAAAGTTCATCACCGGGGACAGAGGGTCCTGATTATCAATTGTATCAGAATTAATAGCAGTGTCGCCGGGACAATTAAAGTTACTTACCATGTAGAAGTGCCAGGTAGTAGTGTTTCCGTTTGCTCCTGCAAAAGTGTAAGTAGTTTGCCCTTGAGTGGAAATCGTTGCAATTACATTGTAAGTTCCGTTTTTTCCGGTACTGCTTCCGTAAATAGTGTAAGAAACAAAACTGCCACAGGAGTTATTCGGGACAATCCAGGTAAGTTGAATATCGCCGTTCAGGAAATTGCTGATACAGGTTAAACGGGGAGGAAAAATAGTTTGTGATTTCCCCGGCAAGAAGAAAAACATCAACAGAATAAAAGATAGGAAATTTTTCAATCTGTTACAGTTTATAATTTCCCTATTACCACCTCAGTCAGTGTTTCCGGCGCAAAATACTTACAAGCTAATTGTTGCAGCTCCTTCGGAGTAACGCTGCGTATCTGAGCTATATTGTCGTAAAAGAAATTCTCAGTTAAATCATGTGCAACCAATCCACGCAGCACTTCTGAGGCATTAAAAGGACCATCTACATCGGCGAGCAGAGTTCCTATGGTAAAACTCTTTACAATATTCAACTCTTCTTCAGGAATCTGTTCATTACATAGTAAATTCAGTTCAGTATAAATTTCAAGTACAGCCCTTTCTGTAACATCTGCTCCTACTTCGGTGGAAATACAGAAGTAAGCATCTTCTACAAAAGGAACCATCGAGGAAAATACACCATAACAGTATCCTTTGTCTTCCCGCAGATTGGACATTAACCGGGAGCCGAAGTAACCGCCTAAAACTGTGTTCAGTACTTTCAGTTTTGGATAGTCGGGATGTTTTTTACTTACAAATCTTTTTCCGATTCGGATAGCTGACTGAACTGCATCCTGTTTTGCTTCATAAAATTTTTTTTCTGCTGACGGATTTAATTCAATAGAAGTTTTCAGCCGTATATCTGAATGCCAGTCATCTCCGCCGAAAAGTTTTTCTACCGCATCCACAGTTGGCTGTTCAACTTTTCCCGAGAGAATAATTTTACAGTTATCGCTGCAGAAATACTCCCGATGAAATTGCTGTAACACATCCGTTTTCAAGTGATCCAGGTCTTCTGTTGAAGTGGTATATCCAATCGGGTGATTTTTCCCAAACAATGCTTCTGTAAATTTCCTCTGTCCGAGAAACTCAACCTTTTCCAGATTTACCAGTAGTCTTTGCTTACTGTTTTGAACATAGATACCCATTTCTTTCTCCGGAAAAATAGCTTCTGTCAGAATTTCTTTTACCAACGGAAGCAGTTTGTCTAAATATTTATTGAGTGTGAAGAGTATTACAGAACTGTTGTCAATAAATGCCTGTGTGTTCAATGTGGCTCCATAAAATTCAATAAAGTCTGAAATCTCATTAGAGCTGCGTTCGGAAGTTCCGTCTTTCAGCAGAGCGCTTACTGCTGCTGCCACTCCTTTTCCCTGTTCATTCCATCTGCCCGCTTTAAAAATAAACTCAAGTTTCAAAACATCCTGACTGCCTGCATTGATAATGTAAGCCGGAATTCCATTGGAAAATTGAAATAATTGAATTGCCGGCAACTCAATGGAAGATACTTCATGAAGCGCCGGTGGCTCTTTTCTATTTACATCTATCATAGGGCGTAAATTTACCATAAAAGGAATTACACAGGGAATAGGTTACAGATTAAGACAAAGCTGGGAAGAGTATCGCTTCCTGTGCAGCGATAAAAACGATCAATCGCTGACTGTGATTTTGTAAATATTCTATTGATTGGAGAAATAGTAAAGCGTTGAACAGTTGGTATCCCTGAAAACTTCCTGTGCCTGCCATTGCAGGCGTTCAGGTGTTACAGAAAGATAGAATTGTTTCTCTTCATTCACTAAATCAGGGTTGCCAAGCAGTTCTGCAAAAGCAAGGTTCATGGCTTTGTTCAGCACTCCCATTTCAGCAAACTCCATTTGCGACTCTACTTTATTTTTTACCTTCTGTAATTCCCTATCAGATACTTTT
This sequence comes from uncultured Bifidobacteriaceae bacterium, assembly GCA_964424455.1. Classification (GTDB taxonomy): domain Bacteria; phylum Bacteroidota; class Bacteroidia; order Chitinophagales; family UBA10324; genus CAYRJA01. The sequence goes on along the minus strand of CAYRJA010000011.1, from coordinate 16,262 downwards.
TGTTCGCAGATTTTTTTTAGTTCTTCATTGATTGCTTCTTCGGCTTCCTGCATCTTCACTCCTTTAGTCAACTTGCCATCAATCACAAACAACCCGGGGTCAATATTGCCGGTAATATAGGCATTGATTTCGCTGAACAACTTCTTTTCCTTCACCAGTATTTCATAAAAGCGGGATGATTTTCCACCCGACAGGATATCGGATATCAAATCCACTGCATAATAATTTTTATCGAGGCGCGCCGGCATGTGGTATGCTTTGTATATCGCATCAAGCGGCACATCAGCATGAACAGTCATTGAGCGGGACTCTGTCTGTTTGGGTTCTTTAGGCAGGTTTCTTTTTACTGTAACACCCGCAGGAATATTGCCAAACCATTTTTCAGCCAGTGCTTTTACACTATCTGCTTTCACATTTCCCGCCACTACTAAAATGGCATTGTTCGGTCGGTAATGGGTAAAGAAAAAATTCTTTACATCTTCTTTCGTTGCTTCTTCCACATGTCGGAGTTCTTTGCCGATAGTAGCCCATTGATAAGGATGTGCTGTATAAGCCAGCGGACGCAGCTTGTGCCACACATCGCCATAGGGTTGATTGATGTAGTGTTCTTTGAATTCTTCACACACCACCTTTCGCTGCACTTCCAATGCACGCCCATCAAAATCCAATCCCATCATACGGTCACTTTCTAACCAGAAAGCTGTTTCCAGATTATGTGCAGGAAGCGTTTCATAGTAGTCTGTAACATCGTTTGAAGTGAATGCATTGTTTTCACCGCCTGCTTTCTGAAGCGGTTCATCGAACGACGGAATATTTGCCGAGCCGCCAAACATCAGATGCTCAAACAAGTGTGCAAACCCGGTTTTATCCGGCGATTCATCGCGAGCGCCAACATTGTACAAAAGGTTGAATGCCGCCAGTGGAGTGGAGCTATCTTCGTGTACCAGTACCCGCAAACCATTAGGCAGAGAGAATTTTTCAAAAGTTATCATTGTATCGTGTTTAACTTGATTGTTGTTATCCCTGAAAACAGCACAGCATCTATTAGTAATCGGTGTACGTTCTTCATTTAGCTGTAACAGTTATCAAACAACCGGATGCAAAGAAAGTTTATTCTGGGTTAATATATAAATCATTTGATCCCTGATAACTCCCGAAGTTTGTACTGCCGGATTTAGTTCTGCTCTGCATAAGAGAGAAATTGCCAAACACATACAGATTTTCAAAACGGGGGATAAGAATAAAACAGATGAAACCGGAAAGTGCTTAACGGACAACAATTATCTTCTTCACTTCTGTTTTATCCTTCTGCCTCCAGCTCAGAAAATAAACTCCTGATGGAAGATCACCGACTGTTACAGTTTGTGCTGAAGTGATTTTAGTTGAATAAACTATCTGTCCTGTCAGATTATAAATCTTTAATTCGCCATTCTGATTGGTTGATGCAGGCGAAATAATGATTGACCGATTAGCCGGGTTGAAGAATATATTCTTTTGCAGATCTTTCCCTTCAGAAGAGTATCCAGTGCTGATTTCAACTGTAATGTCCTTACAAAATGTGAAAGAACAATTAGAGCCGTTAGATACTGTCAGGCAAACATTAAATACTGCCGAATAGGAATAAGTGTGAACAGGATGCGGAAGTGGGCTAAAAGTATCGTCTCCAAAATCCCAATGCCACGATGTTACATCTGCAGAACTTCCTGTGGAATTAAACGCCACTTCCCAATCTGTATTTGTGTTTGTAAAAAGCGCCACCGGTGACTGTAACACAGTTATTTTCTTTATGGATGAACTATCTATACAATAGCCATTATTCACTGTAACACGATAATAAGTTGTTTCAGTAGGGATAGAACTGTAAACTGAATCAGTAGCCCCGGAAATATCAGAGAAGCCGGTCTGAGCTAAAGAGCGTTGCCATTGGACTGTGCCGGAACTTCCTGTAACACCTAATTGTATCGCTGAGCCGGCACAAATGGTATCAGCGGAAGAATTGATGATTCCCGACTCCGGTTGATTCACCACCTTAATGTATCCCGTCTTTATTAAGGTGTCTTTCCCGCTCGTATTAGCTGTAATTAAGGTTACACTATATTCTCCCGGATTACTGTAACAGATGGTCTGAGGATTCTTCTCGTTGCTGACCGAAGGTGAAGCGCCTTCAAACCTCCACTCTATGGAATCTGCATCAGTACTTTGATTGGTAAAATGAATACATCCATTGCTGCAAATAATAGTGTCTCCTGATTCAAACTTTGCTACAGGCGGTGTTTGTTCCACTTTTTTCTTACAGGACAGTTTGCTTACAAAGATGTCTTCATCGTCAAGGGCATTGGTCGTACTCAGATAATAGGAAGATAGAGAGTCGGGATTAAAATCCGCCGTTGAAACGAACTGACCTGTAGTGTACATGTTTCCACTCGCATCTGATGCAATGCCAAAACCCGTATTGGTAGTTATTCCGGTTGGTCCACCCATCTGTCCTGCACCAATGAAATTACCGGCGGTATCCAATTGGTCAACGAAAATATTTATGCTGTTACTTGAACTTCCGAGGTTGCAAAACAAATTGAGTACACCGGGACCCGGATCAAAATCCACTGCTTTCCCCGATTTGCCGCCAAAGGAGCCGGTAATGCTGACGGTGCCGCCTGTTACAGCAATAGAATAAGCAATGGTCTGTAGCCCTGTTCCGCCTATACTTTTTGCCCAAATAAAATTCCCCGAAGAATCATACTTACAAATAAATACATCTGAACCGGTTTGTGAATTTAAAATGTAAGTACCGGGACCCGGATCAAAATCGGTTCCTCCATAATAAAAAGTTCCGGTTGCATAAACATTCCCCCGATGGTCAACAGAAATATCACGACCTATATCCTCTCCATTTGTAACACCAAACCTATTCGCCCATGAGAGTGTTCCATCACTATTGAGCTTGCATATAAAAATATCCTTTGAGGATGGTGAAGCGCTTAACATGCTGGTACCCGGACCCGGATCAAAATCAACGTTTCCGATAAAATATCCAGTGAGGTAAATATTTCCGTTCTGTTCACATGCAATCTTACCTGGCATCTCTCTTTTCGTTCCGCCAATCCTTTTTGCCCAGACAAAATTTCCTGAGCTATCTAATTTACTGATAAATATGTCAATATCTCCAGCAGTAGTTAGTGTAAAGTTATCGGGACCCGGATCAAAATCCGCTTTCCCATAATAAATACAACCGGTTGTTAAGACATTTCCTATGGAATCAACCGCTACCCCCAATGCTTCACACTGATCAACCGCCTGAACTTCGCCGCCAAATTGTTTTGCCCAAATAAAATTTCCATTGGAATCGAGTTTACAGACAAACGCATCCTGATATCCTTTCGGCGTTAACGCATGTACGCTACTGCCCGGATCAAAATCTGTAACAGCTTGGAAACTTCCTGCAATGTAAATATTTCCTTTTCCGTCCACAGCAATATGATTACCATTATTATAATTGGCTCCGGAAAATTGTTTTGCCCAAACAGAATCTCCGTTGTTTCTCAGCTTACAAATAAAAACATCGCTTGCCCCTGCTGAATTAAGATAAAATGTACCTGCGCCTGACAGGAAATCAGCATTGCCCCAGAAATTACCTGTAACATAAACATTGCCTGACTTATCCAGTGCTATGCTTTTTCCGACATCAGAAGGCGCTGAACTCGAAGAGGTGCCTCCCATTTGTTTTGCCCATTCAAATTTTGGCTGAGCAATGGCAGTAAAGCCAACAGCATTGCAAAGGAGTAATGCTAACAAAAGAAAATGGCAGAATCTCATCTATAAAGTAAAGAGTTCAAATATAGATAAAATAATAAGACAACAGTGTAACAGAAAGAATGCTCCTGATGGAAGCAGTGTTACTACTTCCTCTTTTTTGTATTCACATTAAATCCAAGACCTGCAGAGAAGCGAAGTTCTGTTAACGACTTCTGAATATCGTAACTATGCTGACCGCTTACTAATCTTGTCTGAATAAACAGGTTGAAGAATTTATAGATATAGTAATTGTAACCTGTTACAACAGAAAACAAAGGGTTCACTCCTGTATGTGTTACAGTTGAGGTAATTATACCTTCCTCTGTAATTTTTATATCGGCTCCGTTTAACTTGGTTATTGAAAATCCTGGTTGAATACCTACATAAAAATCACTCAGGTTATGAGTGAAGTGATAATTAGCGCCAGCAAAAATGCTGTGATTGTAATCGAATTTGCTGTTACCTGTTTCAATATCATTCAGAAAGAAATAAGTATCGCCTGCAAATGATACTTTACTTTCAAGGTATGCTTCAAGAGTTCCGTGCAGGTAGAAGTAGGACTGTCTGTCTCCAAACATAAAAGACGGACTGAGTGTGAGTTGTGTTCTGATTAATCCAGCACGGATAAAATCAGATGACTGTGCATGAACAAAAGGGGAGCAGCCAATAAGTGTAACAGCAAACAACCATTTTATCTTTTCCATAGTTTAAAAATTTTGTAGTTAAGACCAACAGTTGCGAGTAAATGACCTTCCAAAGCAGAGCCGGGACTTTCTTCAATAGTATAAATACCTTCCAAATTTTTTTCTGCTTCTAACTCTTTTGTTAAGTGAAACATATATTGAGTCATTAGTGTAACATCAAAGCGCTGTGTGAGGTTAATATGTGTGCCGATGCCTGCCTGTGCTGCTGAACCCCATCTGTCTTTATTTATTTCCGGATGCTGTAACACTGTTTTCTTGTTGTAATCAAAACAATGACCGGCAAGTATAAAGGGCTGAAGTTTGTATTCAGGGTAATTCATTTGTGGGAACGGATAAAAAACAACCGACCACCCGATATGATAAAACTCGCTTCGTACACCCTTATCAGCATTTACCATAATGTAATCGGCAAACCAATCGGTGTTTACCTGATTGCTGAGCTGAATACGGAACTGTGCGCCGCTTCCTGTGCCAAAACCATCATCGCTGAAAACACTTGAAGTGCTTCGTACTCCGAGTGATAACCATCCGCTATTGTTTACTCGTTGTGCATAAGTGTTACAGGTGAAGAATAAAGCGATGATGAAGAAAAGAGTTCTGTTTTTCATACGCTTGCTTTTTCAGGTTAAACGAAATGGTTGTTTGTGTATTGTGTGAAATGGGGTTAATAGCAGAGGTTGAAAAATTATAAATTGTGAATGATGAATGTAATTGAGAGGAGAAAAATCACAATGTATTCAACGATAGATCCTATAAGAACAGAAGTTAAGGCGTATTTACCCGTTCAATTCGTTCTTTATAATTATTTCAGCAACTGGTACACTATAGTACTTGCAATATAGGCAAGCGCGGTCATATAAAATATCTGAATCAATGGCCACTTCCAGCTTTTGGTTTCCCTATGAACAACTGCAACCGTACTCATGCACTGCATGGCAAAAGCAAAAAATATCATCAGTGAAATAGCTGTTGCACGCGAGTAAACAAGTTCTCCGGTTTTCGGGTTAATATCTGCCCTCATTCGCTCCCGGATTTTGGAGAAGTCCGGATCCTGTGACGATCCTACACTGTAAATAGTGGACATAGTTCCTACAAAAACTTCACGTGCAGCAAATGCAGTGATAAGCGATATTCCGATTTTCCAATCGAATCCCATAGGAGCAATAGCCGGTTCAATCCATCTTCCGAGATGTCCTGCATAAGAATGAACCAGTTTTTCACTTTGTATCCGGTTATCTAATTCCTGAGGAGAAAATTGTGCTGTAACAGATGCCTGTTGGTATTTTTCTTCTATTTTTTTCATTTCATTGCCCGGTCCGAAAGAAGCGAGAAACCAAAGAACAACTGAAATGGCAACAATAATTTTTCCCGCTTCTGTTACAAATACTTTTGCTTTTTCTATCATTGTAACACCTACATTGCGCCATCTTGGAGCACGATAAATGGGCAATTCCATTACAAAGTGTGTGGCATCTTTTGCCCTGATTAATATCTTCATAATAAGCGAAGACAGCATTGCCATCAGAAAGCCGAGCAGGTATAGCCCTAACATAGCCAATCCCTGTAGGTTGAATATTCCCAGGACTTTATAATCCGGCACAGCAAATCCAACGAGCAAAGTATAAACAGGTAACCGTGCTGAACAACTTTGTAACGGTGTAACCATGATGGTAATGATTCTTTCCTTCCAGTTTTCTATGTTGCGCGTACTCATGATTGCAGGTACTGCGCAAGCCAATCCGCTGATAAGCGGTACGGTAGATTTGCCGCCCAATCCTACACTGCGCATCAGCCGGTCCATCAGAAAACTTACACGCGCCATGTAGCCGGTATCTTCAAGCAAAGTGATGAAGCCAAACAACAGCATGATTTGCGGAATGAAAACCGCCACACCGCCAATTCCTGCCAATACTCCTTCTATCAATAAACTGGATAACCATCCATCTGGAATAACTTTGTGTAATGCATCGCCGAGATAAATAAATGCGGTGTTAATCCAGTCCATAGGGTAGGTTGCCCATGAGAAGATGGCTTGAAATACAATAAAGAATATTAAAAGGAAAATGACATAGCCGATAACCGGATGTGTGAGTATATGGTCAATACGCGATGTAACACGCATACTTCTGTTTTCAGCAGATTCATGTGTTACACATTGCGACATAATCCGGCTGATTCGTTCATAGCGAAGAAGAATTTCCTGACCCTGCGATTTTGCCGGACTGAATTGATATTTTTCGAGAACTAATTTTATTTTCTGCTTCTGCTCTTTGCTCAGACAGGAAATATTATTGTAGTTATTAGCAAACTGAAAAGCAGTGTAATAACTTCCGGCATCTGTAAGATTTTTTATTTCTTCGGTAACTTCCGGGGCAATGGAACGAATATTAATGAAATCTTCCTCTCTTATCCGCGGCGTTTCCTTCATTTCCTTCATTGCACTTTTCAATTCATGCAATCCTTCTCCTTCGCGTGCATTTATGCCTACCACCTTTACCCCCAGTTCTTTTTGTAATTCAGGAATATCAATCCTGATATTATTACTGACGGCAATATCAAGCATGTTAAGTGCAATGATTACCGGAATTTTTAAATCAATAATCTGCGAACAGAAAAGCAGGTTGCGTTTCAGGTTAGTGGCATCGGCTACTACGACAATGATATCCGGATAGGATTCATTCTGTTTATTAAGCATTACATCGTAGGCGATAAATTCGTCAATACGCCGTGGATATAAACTGTAAGTTCCCGGTAAATCTATGATTGCAGCTTCCAGATCTTTGGAAAGAGAAATGAAGCCGGTTTTCTTATCTACTGTAACACCTTCAAAGTTTCCGACTTTCTGCCTGAGTCCTGTTAGTGCATTGAATAACGAAGTTTTTCCGCAGTTAGGATTTCCTACCAATGCAATCTTTACTGCTTTCTTCACGTTGTAAAGTTATGGTTAAAGAACTTGAGCATCTATATGAATCCTGCGGACATGAACTGCTGCAGCATCCGACTTGCGAAGACTTAGTACATAACTGCCAATCCGTACTGATATAGGGTCGCCAAGCGGAGCAATTTTTTTTAACTGCACTTCTTCACCCGGCATACAGCCCATTTCCATCAGTTTAAGTCCAAGAGACGTGTTATCTATGCTGATGATAATAGCTTGCTCGCCGCGTTTTAGTTTTGATAAAGGAATAATTTCATTCATAGTTTATAGCACAAGGTAAAGAATCGTATTTTGTAAACTGCATGATATAAATCATTGATTAAAAATATCAGAACTTACTTTCACGACAGGGACATTCTGTATTGAAGTATTTGATTTAGAAAAGGTAGGACAGTCACCACACTTTTTAAAAAGACTGCAAGACGAAAAAAACAATCCGATAACCAAAAGTGAGATGAAGAATGTTTTTGAACGGAGCATTTGACAGGATAAAGCGCAAAAGTCGGACATGATAATTATTTGAACAACAATTTTATTGACGATACAGCATTATTTCACTAAACTTTCAATAATTCTTTTTATCACTAACTTGCGCCCCGTTTAATAAATCTTTTTTATGGGATATGATGTAATTATTGTTGGTTCGGGTCCGGGCGGCTATGTTGCTGCTATCCGTTCCTCGCAACTTGGATTAAAAACTGCTGTAGTTGAAAAAGCAGAATTGGGTGGAATATGTTTGAACTGGGGATGTATTCCCACTAAAGCTTTGCTGAAAAGCGCCCAGGTTTTTGAATACATAAAACATGCAGCAGATTATGGCATTACTACTTCTGATGCAAAACCCGATTTTAACTCTATTATATCGCGTAGCCGCGGAGTGGCAGGCAACATGAGTAAAGGAGTTGCCTTTTTGATGAAGAAAAATAAAATTGATGTCATTACCGGAACTGCAAAACTTAAACCCGGTAAAAAGGTAGCTGTTACAGATGCATCGGGCAAGACAACAGATTACGATGCAAAACATATAGTGCTTGCGACAGGAACCCGTTCAAAAGAATTACCTAATCTTAAACAAGACGGGAAAAAGATTATCGGTTATCGTGAAGCGCTGACTCTTTCTACACAGCCCAAATCCATGATTATTGTCGGTGCAGGCGCTATAGGAGTTGAGTTTGCTTATTTCTATAATTCAATCGGTACAAAAGTTACTATTGTTGAATTTCTGCCAAACCTTGTACCTATAGAAGATGAAGATATTTCAAAAGAACTCGAAAAGAGTTTCCGTAAGAAGGGAATTAATGTAATGACCGGATCTTCTGTTGAGAAAGTGGATACAACAGGTAACGGCTGCAAAGTCGCTGTTAAAACAGGCAGTAACTTACAAACGCTGGAGTGTGATATAGTTCTTTCTGCTGTTGGTGTTACAACAAATATTGAGAACATAGGGTTAGAAGAAACAGGAGTAAAAACAGAAAAAGGAAAGGTGACAGTGGATGATTTCTACCGTACAAATGTTGCAGGTATTTATGCTATCGGAGATATTGTAAAGGGTCCCGCACTGGCGCATGTGGCTTCCGCAGAAGGAATTATTTGTATGGAAAATATTGCAGGCAAAAACCCCGAACCACTCGACTATAACAATATTCCGGGATGTACTTACAGTTCTCCTGAAATCGCTTCTGTGGGTTATACTGAGAAAGCAGCAAAAGCGGCAGGTTATCAGGTGAAGGTAGGTAAGTTTCCATTCTCGGCCTCAGGTAAAGCTAATGCTGCCGGAGCAAAAGAAGGATTTGTAAAGGTGGTATTCGATGCAAAGTACGGTGAATGGCTTGGCGCTCATCTCATAGGATTGAATGTTACAGAAATGATTGCGGAAGTGGTGGCTGCCAGAAAATTAGAAACTACGGGACACGGTATCATAAAAACCGTTCATCCTCATCCTACAATGAGTGAAGCCATTAAAGAAGCTACTGCTGTTGCTTACGGAGAAGCTATTGACATTTAAGATTATTTGCTAAGAACCTGTTTAAGATAGAATTTATTTAACAAAGAGTATCCGCAAGATACTGCGAGTAAACAATTTGAAATCATTCTAGCTGATTTAAGTGAAATCTTCTGTGCTAAGAAGCGGTGTTGCCGGAATATTACCGGCAGTGGAGTAGGAGAACGAATGAAACAGATTCCAGTTTATCAGTATAATTTTTAAAAAGAAATTAGTTAAAGATAACTGTGTCCAACATGGTCGGAAAGAACATACTTAGTAAAATATTGAAATGAAGAAAATCAGATTACACAGATAAATTTATGTTCCTTGAAAAAATTATTTTTATCTCCGATTTCAGATATAATGACAAAACACAGCAGAAGAGATTTTATCTGTTACAGTTCCATGGCAGGAGCTTCATTGCTTGTTCCTGATTTTCTTAAAGCTGCTCCTGTAAACAACAACATACTTATACTGATACATCTCTCCGGAGGGAATGACGGACTAAACACCGTTGTTCCTTATCACAATGATTTATACCACCGGCTTCGTCCTGCTCTTGCGCTAAAGAAAAATGAAATCATAAAATTAAATGATGAACTGTTTTTGAATAAAAGCCTTTCATCATTCGCTTCTCTTTATGAAACCGGTGAGGCAGTAATATTAAACGGTATAGGAATTCCCTTTCCAAGTACAAGCCATTTTAAAAGTTTAAACTCATGGCATACTGCCGGCTGCGATACTGAAAATGCTGTAACAGGATGGGTTGGTCGTATTTTAGACTATGATGATTTATTTAAAGCGGCAGAAATGAATTACTCATTTGGCAAGTTGCTAAAAGGGAAAAGGAAAAAAGGGGTAACACTTTATCAATCAGATGATTTTCCTTTTCAGATAAATGCTGTTACAGATTTAATTAATTCGGAAACTGAATACCGGGTTTATCACCTTTCTCTCTCAGGATTTGACACACACACTCATCAAAAGCAAATTCAAAATAGGTTACTGAAAGTTCTCGATGAAGGAATAAGAACCCTTTCAGCTAATCTGAAGCAATCCGGGAAATGGAAACATACTTTAGTAATGACTTACTCTGAATTTGGAAGAAGTGTAAATGAAAACCCGTTTGGTGGAACTGAACATGGAAATACAAATACCGTTCTTTTAGCTGGAGGAAACCTGAAGCCAATAAAAACCGCTAATGAAATTTATGACTTGCAGAATACTACCCCGAAAATTGATTTCAGAAATATTTACGCAACGATATTGGATAAATGGTTTCAGATGGATTCCTCTCTAATTCTGAAAGACAATTTCCGGGCAATGGATTTTATTTAATCACTCTGCTTGTAATTATATCCAACAACTATCATTAGGTTTGGCGCAGTTAATTATGAGTATAAAAAATTCAAAACCAAAAATTGCGATACTGGGAACGCGGGGTTATCCTGTTGTTTACAGCGGCTATGAAACATGGGTGCGTGAATTGTGCGCTTTCTTAAATGATAAATACGAGATTCATGTTTACTGTCACAGAGGGCTGTTTAAGCAACGACCGAAAATATTGAACAATGTTCATCTTCATTATCTGCCGACCATTGAATCTAAATTCCTTAGTCAGATTATTTTCAGTGCGCTAAGTACTGCTCATGCGCTGCTGATGCGCTATGATATCTATCTTTTTGTAAATGCTGCGAATGGTCCATTCGGATGTGTATTAAAACTTTTCGGTAAGCGGACTGCCATTAACACTGACGGTATTGAGTGGGAAAGACCAAAATGGAAAGGACTTGGCGCAAAATATTTCAGGTGGGGAGCGAAAGTTTCTACCAGAAATTTTGATGTAGTGATTTCAGATGCAGACGGAATACGGAATTATTATCTCGATAAATTCAAAACCGATTCGGTGGTGATTGCTTACGGCGCTTATTTGCAGCAAAGCGAAGGAGCCGAATCCATAGAGAAATTGGGATTGAAGAAAAATGATTACTACTTAATTGTCGGGCGGTTGATTCCGGATAATCATGTGGAAGAAATCATTCTGGGATTTAAGAAAAGTAACACTCAAAAAAAATTAGTTGTGGTGGGTGATGTTACTTACAAAGACACTTTCGCTCAAAGGATGAAGGCGATGGCGAGTGACAATATAATTTTTACAGGATATATTACTGATCAGGTTTTGCTGAAAGAGTTGTTTGCCAACAGCTACTGTTATATGCACGGACATGCTTACGGCGGAACAAATCCTTCTTTATTAAAAGCGCTGGCATACGGTTGTTGCATTTTGGCTCATGATAATATTTTTACCCGCGAAGCTTTAGACAATGACAAGTATGGATTTTATTTCAAGAGTTCGCCTGACGACATTGCCGAATCCATCAAACGCATAGATAATTTACCGGCAGAAGTAGAGCAGAAGAAAAGTATTTCACGAAACCGCATTACTGAAAAATACACATGGGATAAAATATGCAATCAGTATGATGAACTGTTTCAGAAAATGCTGAACGAACCCAGGTGGAAAGTGAATGCTAAAGTGAAGCCGGGTACGGTTCAATAAATGTAACACCTTTACAATTGCCGATGATGCAGTTGGCAAAAGCAGATGAAATATTCAGACTTGATAACGCTCTCCCTTCAATAAGCATTAAAGGTAAAAGCCTTATTAAGGCTTATACCCGAAAACCTTTTTCAGTAATTCAGTTACTTGTTCTTTTGGATTAGAGCGGATTTTTGCTTCCTGTTGTGCAATCTGGTAGAACAAACCGTCTAATGCTTTTTGTGTTACATAACCGGTCAAATCTGAATTAACCGGCTTCACAAAAGGAACTTTATTGTAAGTGTCAAAAACCTGTTTCCAGTATTTTGTTGCTTCCACTTTATCGAGTGATTGCTGAATCACCGGCTTGAAAGCAGCGGTAAGTTGAGCAGATGTTGTTTGTTTTAAATACTCCGTCGCTGCATTATTTGCTCCTTTCAAAATTCCCATTGCATCACTAATGGACATCTGCTTGATTGCATTTACAAAAATCGGTTTGGCTTTTATCGCAGCATCTTCAGCAGCGCGGTTCATGGTGAGAATGGCATTGTCCACCTGCTGACCGAATCCAAGATCACGTAATTTATCTTCTACCTTTTTTGCATCTGGCGGCATCATTATTTTAATCAACGAATTGCCGAAGTATCCGTCTTTCTGTGATACTAAATCTGCTCCTTTGGCTATGCCGATGTTCAATGCTTCTTTCAATCCTGAAATCACCTCTGAATTTGTCGGGGCGGTGGAGGTTGTACCTGTAGGAAGGTTTATAGTTAAATCTCTCATCTCGCTACAGGAAAGAAAAGGCAGCACAATAATAGACAGAATGAATATCCGTAAGTTTTTCATAAGGGGAATTTTATTTTGAGTTGGTAAATATACTGCCAATGGCTTCATCAGTGAAAGCCGTATAATGATTTGATATTTTTGCACTCAATGAATACGCAACATTATGTTAGCTTCTGTTATTACTATCGGAGATGAATTGCTAATCGGTCAGGTGATTGACACCAACTCTGCATGGCTTGGTCAGGAAATGAGCAAACTGGGAGTGAAAATTTGCCTGCGCTTAGCTGTTGGCGATGAAAAAAACGAAATCGTAAAAGCCCTTGACATTGCAAAGCAGGAATCTGAAATAATTTTTATCACAGGTGGATTGGGTCCCACAAAAGACGACCTTACAAAAGATGTGTTGTGCGATTATTTCAGATGTAAACTGATTAGCAACAATGATGTGCTTGCTGACATAAAAGAATTTTTCAGCCGGAGAAACAGTCCGATGATAGAAAGCAACATAAAGCAGGCAGAAATCCCGGACTGCTGCACTCCCATCCGCAACCAACTCGGCACTGCGCCCGGGATGTGGTTTGATAAAGAGAATAAGATTTTCGTTTCAATGCCGGGTGTGCCATTTGAAATGAAGGCAATGATGACAGACTCTGTAGTTCCGATGCTCAGAAAAAGATTTTCTTTTCCATCCATCATTCACCGGACTATTCTTACTGCCGGAATTGGTGAATCATTTTTAGCAGAAAAAATTTCTCAATGGGAAAATGCACTTCCTCATCATCTGAAACTCGCGTATCTCCCGTCTTTATCACAAGTACGCCTGCGTATTTCGGGATACGGCAAAGACGAATTACAATTAAGGCAGGAAATAAAAGAACAGGAAGAAAAACTTCTGCTACTGACAGATAAATATGTTTTTGGTTTTGATGAAGATACTCTGGAAAAAGTCGTAGGTGATTTACTGAAAAAGAAAAATGCAACACTCAGTACAGCAGAAAGTTGCACCGGCGGATTTATTGCCCATAAAATCACTTCTGTACCCGGAAGTTCCGCTTACTTCAAAGGTTCGGTTGTTAGTTATGCAAATGAAATAAAGGAGAATTTTTTAGGAGTGAAAAAGGAAACTTTAGAAAAATATGGAGCTGTGAGCGAACAGACTGTAACAGAAATGGCAACAGGAATTCTTCAAAAAACAAATACAGATTTTTCAATTGCTGTTTCAGGAATTGCAGGACCCGATGGCGGAACAAAAGATAAACCGGTAGGTACTGTTTGGGTGGCTGTCGGAACAAAAGAGAGAGTTTACACTAAACTGTTTCGGTTTGTTCGGGACAGGAAAATGAATATAGAAATGACCGGTATCGCTGCGCTTAATATGCTTCGGTTGATTTTATCAGAGAAATTTGAGAAGTGAAGTGTGAATCATTATTTTTGGCGCACTTTAATTTTTCAATGTAAAGACATAAAGCCCGCTTAGAAAACGAATAATAGTTTTACGGATACGGTGACTTTACACGAGTAAAAAATACACTATGGCTGAAGTTGAATTAATTATGCCCAAAATGGGTGAGAGTATTACCGAAGCAACCATTCTGAAATGGATGAAGAAAGAAGGTGATACTGTGAAAGTAGATGAGCCTGTTCTGGAAATCGCTACTGATAAAGTGGATTCTGAAGTTCCTTCTCCTTTTGCAGGCACAATTACAAAAATTCTTTACAAAGTCGGTGATGTAATTGCAGTAAACAAGCCCATTGCTATTATCAGTTCTGAAGGCGCTGCTGCAAAACCGGCATCAGCTCCAACAGTTACTCCTACCGAAGTGAAACAACCAACTGTAACAGCCCCGTCTGCCGCTCCTGCTGCAGCAAAAGTACAGTCAAACTCCGGCGCTCGTTTTTACTCTCCGCTTGTACTGAACATTGCAAGAAATGAAGGTATCGGAATGGCTGAATTAGAAACTGTTCAGGGTTCAGGATTGGATAACCGGGTAACTAAAAAAGATATTCTCGAATATGTAAAGAACCGCAGTTCGCAACCTGCACAAATTCAATCCACTGTGGTAACTCAGCCGGTAGCAGTAGTGGAAGAGCGCACTATCGAAGCGCCCGCTGTTTCCGTTTCAGGAAATGTAGAGATTATTGAAATGGACAGAATGCGTAAGCTGATTGCCGATCACATGATAATGAGCAAACGCACTTCAGCACATGTTACTTCCTTTGTGGAAGCCGATGTTACAAACATGGTATTGTGGCGTGAAAAGGTGAAGAAAGATTTTGAAAGGCGTGAAGGAGAGCGAATCACTTTCACTCCGCTTTTCATTGAAGCAATTACTAAGGCGATTAAAGATTTCCCATTAGTGAATGCATCAGTGAATGCAACACAAATCATTCGCCGTAAAGACATTAATATCGGAATGGCAGCCGCGCTTCCCTCCGGTAATTTGATTGTTCCCGTAATTAAAAACGCAGATACCAAAAACTTAATCGGATTAACCAGAGAAGTAAATGATTTAGCCAACCGCGCACGCAAAGGACAACTGAAACCTAACGAAATAGAAGGCGGAACATTTACTGTAACAAATGTCGGCACATTCGGCAACCTGATGGGTACGCCGATTATTAACCAGCCGCAGGTAGCCATTATGGCAACCGGAGCTATTAAGAAAAAGCCGGTTGTTCTTGAAACTCCTCAGGGTGATGTGATTGCCATCCGCCACATGATGTTCCTGTCGCTTTCTTATGACCACCGGATAGTTGACGGAGCGCTGGGCGGTTCATTCCTTCGCAGGGTAGCAGACTATCTCGAAAAATTTGATGTGGAAAGAGAGTTTTAGAAAAAGGAATCTTCTGCTAAAACATCTTTATACTTGCAGTTTACAACCTAATCATACAACACAATCATGTACAACATTCTTGTTCACGCACATTCCGGTCTTCGCTGGATAGTTTTGATTCTTGCATTCTATGCTTGCATAAAATACTTACTCGGATGGCTGGGCAATAAAGAATTTAATTCCTCCGACAATAAACTCGGATTGTTTTATATGATAAGCATGGATGTGCAACTGCTCGTCGGACTGTTACTGTATTTTGTATTCAGTCCGCTGACTAACACCTTTCATATAAACATGGGCGACACGGTGAGTCGCTTCTATGGAGTGGAGCATATTGCTATTATGATTCTTGCAGTAGTGTTTGTTCATGTAGGTCGTTCTCTTACTAAAAAGGCAACTGACTCTTCTTCCAAATTCCGCAGAGGTGCAATTATGTTTTTATTCTCTCTTCTCTTTATTCTTATCGGTATTCCCTGGCCCTGGCGCGAGTTGATTGGAAAGCCGTTGTTCTAACTTATACTCTACAAGAGAAAAATAAATATAAGTATGCAATCCCTGTAGGATTAGATGTTCATAAAAACATCATAACTACAAACCTGTGGTTTCTTAGGATTCGAACCATAAACCAAATTATACCAATTATAAATCGTAGATAGTCTGAAAAGAAGACAGGTAAAATTCATAT